>NC_020059.1:3257500-3557500 GCF_000330885.1 Rhizobium tropici CIAT 899 | reverse complement strand
CGATACGATGGCGGCGCTGGTGACCGCACCGTTGGAGCGGCCGCTCGGCCAGATCCCGTCGCTCGCCTCCATGACCTCGTCGAGTGCCTTCGGTATCAGCCAGATCACACTGCAATTCGATCTCGGCCGCGATATCGATGGCGCCGCGCAGGATGTGCAGGCGGCGATCAATGCCGCGGGATCGACTTTGCCACGCACGCTGCCTTATCCGCCGACCTACTCGAAGGTGAACCCGGCCGATACGCCGATCGTGACGCTGGCGCTGCGCTCCAACAGCTATTCGATCCGCGAGCTCAGCGATTTCGCCGATACGATGATGGCGCAGCGCCTGAGCGAAGTCTCAGGTGTTGGCGACGTCAACATCCAGGGCGGCGTCAAGCCGGCCATCCGCATTCAGGTGGACCTGCCGCGTCTCGCTTCCTACGGGCTTGCGCTGGAGGATATCCGTTCGGCGATCACCAACGCCAGCGTTGCCGGCGCCAAGGGCTCGCTCGATGGCACGCAGCAGAGCTTCACGCTCGCGGCCAACGATCAGATCGTCGATCCGAACGTCTATAAATCGGTCATCGTCGCCTACCGCAACAGCGCGCCGGTGCAGTTGAAGGACGTCGCAACGGTCGTCGAGGGGCTGGAGAACAATCGTGTCGGCGCCTGGTATCAGGGTCAGCCCGCCGTCATTCTCGATATCATGCGCCAGCCGGGCGCCAACGTCATCCAGACGGTCGAGAACGTGCTGAAGCAGATCCCGAAGCTGAAGCAGGCGATGCCGGCCGGTATTTCGCTTGATATCGTCAATGACCGCACCGAGACGATCCGCGCCTCGATCCATGACGTGCAGTGGACGCTGGTTATAAGCATCGGCCTCGTCATCCTGGTCGTCCTGCTATTCCTGAGGACGATGACGGCGACCTTCATTGCCGGTGTTGCGCTGCCGCTGTCGCTGATCGCGACCTTCGGCGTCATGTGGTTTGCCGGCTTCAGCCTCGACAATCTCTCGCTGATGGCGCTGACGATCGGCACCGGCTTCGTCGTCGACGACGCCATCGTGATGATCGAGAATATCGCCCGTCATATCGAAGAGGGCGAAAATCCGATGCAGGCGGCGCTCAAGGGCGCCGGCGAGATCGGTTTCACCATCATTTCGCTCACCGTCTCGCTGGTTGCCGTCTTCATTCCGCTGCTGTTCATGACCGGCATTGTCGGCCGCATGTTCCGTGAATTCGCACTGACGCTCACCATTGCCGTCGTCGTGTCGGCCGTCGTCTCGCTGACGCTCACGCCGATGATGTGCGCGCGCATCCTGCGCAAGCCGAAAGAGCATCAGGGCGGCTTTCTGGCCGGTGCCGACCGTTTCACCGACTGGATGGTCGAAGGCTATCGGCGGAGCCTTGTCTGGGCCGTGGATCGCAGCCGCCTCATGCTGCTGGTGACGGTGGTGACGCTGGCTGCGACGATCGCGCTCTATGTCGTCATTCCCAAGGGCTTCCTGCCGGCGCAGGATACGGGTCTCATCACCGCCGTCATCGAGGCCGAGCCGACGACCTCCTTCGAGACGATGAAGCAGATTCAGGCCGATGTAGTCGACCGGCTGCGCAAGGATCCGGATGTCACCAGCGTCGTTGCCGTCATCGGTGCGAGTGCCAGCAATCTGACGCTGAATACCGGCAATCTCAGTCTCGTGCTGAAGCCGCGGAGTGAGCGTAACGCGTCCGCCGATCAGATCATCGACAGGATGCGCGGCGAGGTGACGGGCTTGCCCGGCATCCATGTCACCTTCCAGAGCGTGCGCGACATCTCGATCAGCACGAGGGCCAGCCGTGCGCCCTATCAGTATACCCTCACGGGCACCGACACGAATACGGTGGTCGACTGGGCGCAGAAGCTTGCCCAGCGGCTGCAGGAAAGTCCGAAGCTCACGGATATCGCCTCCGAAGTGGAGATGGGCGGCGGGCGCATCTTCGTCGATGTCAATCGCGAAACCGCCTCTCGGCTCGGCGTGTCCATGCAGGCCGTCAGCGATACTTTGAATGATGCTTTCGGCCAGCGGCAGATCGCAACGATCTATGGGCAGGCCAACCAGTATCGCGTCATTCTGGAGGCGGCGCCGCAATATCAGTCCGACCCGAAATCGCTCGACAAGCTTTATGTCGCCGGTGCCAGCGATACCCAGGTGCCGCTCAATGCCTTCACGACGGCGAGTTTCACGACCGCGCCGCTGGTCATCAGTCATGATGAGCAGTTTCCGGCCGTGACGCTCAGCTTCGACCTCGCCAAGGGCGCGTCGCTCAGCGATGCCGTCGCCGAGATCAAGGCGGCGGAACGCGATATCGAGATGCCCGACAATATCCAGCGCAAATATTCGGGCGATGCCGAGGAATTTGCCTCGTCGCTGGCGGGCGAGCCCTGGCTGATCCTCGCGGCAATCGTGACGATCTACATCGTGCTCGGTCTGCTCTATGAAAGTGCCGTTCATCCGGTGACGATTCTTTCGACGCTGCCTTCGGCTGGCGTCGGCGCGCTGCTGGCGCTGATGCTGTTCGGGCAGGATCTCTCGATCATCGCGTTGATCGGCATCGTGCTCCTGATGGGTATCGTCAAGAAGAATGCGATCATGATGATCGACTTTGCGCTGGAGGCGGAGCGCAAGGAAGGCCTGGAGCCGCGCGAGGCCATTCTGAAAGCCTCGATCCTGCGTTTCCGGCCGATCATGATGACGACGCTCGCGGCGCTCTTCGGCGCCTTGCCGCTGGCGCTGGCGCAGGGCACAGGCGCAGAGTTGCGCATTCCGCTCGGTATCACCATTATCGGCGGTCTCGTGCTTTCGCAGCTTTTGACGCTCTATACGACGCCGGTGATCTATCTCGCCTTCGAGCGGCTGCGCGCCAAGGTCGTCGGCCGCACCAGCGGCACGCCGAGCGCCGAGATGAATGAATTGGCGGGTGGCGAGAGATGAACATCTCCGAGCCGTTTATCAAACGCCCTGTCGGGACGACGCTTCTGGCGATCGGGCTGGTGATCCTCGGCATCGTTGCCTATCGCTTCCTGCCGGTTGCAAGCCTGCCGACGGTGGATTTGCCAACCATTGTCGTTTCTTCAAGCCGCCCCGGGGCCGATCCGGCCAGTATGGCGGCGAGCGTGGCCGCCCCGCTGGAGCGTCACCTCGGAACCATTGCCGGCGTCACTCAAATGACGTCCGTCAGCTCGCTCGGATCGAGCACGATCATCATCCAGTTCGACCTGTCGCGCAGCGTCGATGGTGCCGCGCAGGATGTGCAGGCGGCATTGAACGCGGCTGCGACGGACCTGCCCGGCGATCTGCCCACTCTCCCGTCCTTCCGCAAGATCAACCCGGCTGCGGCCCCCGTTCTCATCCTGGCGCTGACCTCGGACAATGTCTCTCCGAGCGCCATCTATGATGCAGCCGATACCGTGGTGGTGCAGCGCATTTCACAGGTGGATGGCGTCGGCGGTGTGACCGTGAGCGGTGCCGACCAGCCCGCCATCCGCGTCCGGCTGGATCCAGACCGGCTTTCGGCCATGGGCCTCTCGCTCGATGCGGTCCGTACGGCGGTCGTCAATGCCAACGTTCTCGGCCCCTTCGGCTCGATCGACGGTGCGGGCGGCGCTTTCTCCGTCGCCGTCAACAGCCAGTTGAAGACGCCGGAAGCCTTCGGGCGGATCGTGGTGCGCAGCGGCGACGGCACGGCGGTTCGTCTTTCGGATATCGCCACTGTCGAGCCGGGTGTGCGCAACAGCCGCTCGGATGCCTGGTACGACGGCAAGCCGGCCGTGCTGCTTAACATCACCAAGCAGGCGGATGCGAACGTCATCGCCACCGTCGATGGCGTTAAGCAGCTGATCCCGGAGCTGCAGCGGCTCATTCCTGCCGGCGTGAATGTTTCCATTCTTTCCGATCGAACCACCACGATTCATGCCAGCGTCACCGATATGCAATGGACGCTGCTTGCCACTATCTGCCTGGTCATGGCCGTTGTCTTCGTCTTCCTGCGACGGGCAACGCCGACCTTTGCCGCGGGTGTGACGGTGCCTCTGTCGCTTGCCGGCACTTTTGCCGCGATGTGGCTCTTCGGGCTGTCGATCGACAATCTTTCCCTCATGGCGCTTGCCGTTTCCGTCGGCTTCGTCGTCGACGACGCCATCGTCATGATCGAGAACATTTATGCCAATCTGGAAACTGGCATGAAGCCGATGCGAGCGGCGCTCGAAGGGGCGAAGCAGATCGGCTTTACCGTCATTTCCATCAGCCTGTCGCTGCTTGCTGCCTTCATCCCGCTGTTCTTCATGGGCGGTATCGTCGGCCGGTTCTTTCAGACCTTCTCGCTGACGCTCGGCTTCACTATCGTCGTTTCGACGCTGGTATCCCTCACGCTGACGCCGATGATCTGCGGCCATCGACTGCGTCAGCACGATATCGACGCTCGGCCCGGCGCGTTTGGCCGTATCGTCGAAGGCACGCTTAGCGCCGTTACGGGCTTTTACGGCCGCACGCTGCGGGCGGTGCTGCATCACCGCCTCCTTTCGGTCGTCGTCATCATCGCCTGTGTGGTCATGACGGGCTATCTCTACGTCAAGGTTCCAAAGGGCTTCATTCCGCAGGACGACACCGGCTTTATCCAGGGCGGGACGCAGGCTGCGACCGATATTTCCTATCCGGCCATGGTGAAGCTCCAGCAGCTGGCGGCGGATATCGTTGCCAAGGACCCGGCGGTGTCAGGTGTCGGCTCTTCCGTCGGCGGGGGCGGCTTTTCAAGCTCCGTCAATCGGGGCCAGCTTTTCATCTCGCTGAAGCCGGAATCGGAGCGTGCGCCGACCGCCGATGTCATAGACCGGCTCCGCAAGCAGTTGATGGCGGTCCCGGGCCTCAGCACATTCCTGTTTTCGCCGGGCGATATCCGCGCCGGCGCGCGCCAGTCGCAATCGCAATATCAGTTCACGATCTGGGGTGCGAATTACGACGAGCTGGTGGAATGGGCGCCTAAGGTTTTGGAACGTCTGCAAGCTCTTCCAGGATTGACCGATGTTGCCACCGACAGGCAGCCCAACGGCCTGCAGGCGACCGTCAATATCGATCGTACCCTCGCTTCCCAGCTCGGCGTCAACATCCAGTCGATCGATTCCGCGCTCAACAACGCCTTTGCGCAGCGACAGATCTCGACGATCTATACACAGCGCAACCAGTATCGCGTCGTATTGGAGGCGAATCCCGACTATGCGCTCGATCCCCAAGATATTTCCAAGCTTTACGTGCCGGCATCAGGCGGCACGCAGGTGCCATTGAGCGCGGTGGCGTCGATCGACCGGACGCTCGCGCCGCTGGTGGTCAATCACCAAGGTCAATATCCCGCCGTCACCATCTCCTACAATCTGGCGCTCAACACGCCGCTGCAGGTGGCGAACGACGCCATTCAGAAGGCGGTGCTCGACATGCATCTGCCTGATACGCTGCATGCGGATTTCGCCGGCGATGCGGCGAGCGTTACCCAGTCGTCCGGCAGCCAGCCGTTGTTGCTGCTGGCGGCATTGCTGACGGTCTATATCGTTCTCGGCATTCTCTATGAAAGCCTGGCGCATCCGCTGACGATCATCTCGACGCTGCCCTCGGCCGGTCTCGGCGCGCTGCTGGCGCTCGCTATCAGCGGCACGGAGCTGACGATCATCGCCTTCATCGGCATCATTCTCTTGATCGGCATCGTCAAGAAGAACGGCATCATGATGGTGGATTTCGCCCTGCAAGGCGAGCGCACGCTCGGCCTGTCTTCAGAGGAAGCCATCTATCAGGCTTGCCTCAAGCGTTTCCGCCCCATCCTGATGACGACGCTCGCCGCGCTTATGGGCGCCATCCCGCTGATCATTGCAACAGGGCCCGGTGCGGAGCTGCGCCGCCCGCTCGGGATCACCATCGTCGGCGGCCTCGTCGTGTCGCAGGTGCTGACGCTCTATACCACGCCGATCATCTATCTGATGCTTGCCAAGCTGCATGCAAAATGGTCGCCGAAGGCGCAAGCCACGGTGCCGCCAGTATCTCCGCTCTCAACTTGAATGTTTAGCAGTGTATGGACGGACCGGATCAGCCCCGATAGTCCCACGGATTGACGACAGCTATTCCGGTGTCCAGGAAATCCGACACGTTACGGGTTGCAAGGGTTGCTCCTCGCGACGCTACAATTGCGGCGATCTGAGCATCGAACTGGCTGATCGGCTTGCCGGCCCGACGCCGCGATGTTGCAATGAAAGAATATGCACCCGCAGCTTCGCTATCGAAGGGGAGAATTCTTCCGGCGAAATCCTCTTCGAATATCGGGAGAATGGCAGCTTCCAATTCGCTTCGACGTCGGCCCGCAGGCAGCAGCCGGAGGCCGTAAAGGATCTCCGCCTCCGTCGTTGCCGTCGTAAAGATGGCGAGAGGGGGCTGGGCAGCGAGCCAAGCTTCAACCATTGGCGATGGTGATGGTGCCAATAGGTCAGAAATGACATTCGTGTCGAGAATGATCACGGATCGAGATCGACCGGGCGGATTGGTTCGCGTGGGGCAATATCCAGCACGACCCCACCACTTGCAGCCATGCGACGACGGATTGTCTCAGCCAAATTGGGCTGACGCTTTTCTTCCGTCGACAAGGCCGCCCGCAGAATGTCTCGCGCCTCATCCTCCATCGATCGCCCGTGTGCAGCGGCGCGAATGCGCAGCCGGGTCTTTAAATGATCGTCGATGTTGCGGATCGTCATACTGGCCATAAAAATACCCTGTCATCAATGATTGCATATTAATCATTGATGACAAATTTGGCAAATCAAGACGAAGTATCCCATGCCTCATTGAGATCCCACTCGTCCTCTCTTTCGAGAGGGCGAGTGGGGAGGCCTTAATGCGCAACGTCAGGGTTGGCGGACTCCGGCGCTGCGGTCGACCGAACATTGCCCTTGAAGACACGGCGGACGGCGACGAAGAGCAGCGGGATGAAGAAGATGCCGAGCACGGTTGCCGAGATCATGCCGCCCATGACACCGATGCCGATCGAGTTCTGGCTGCCGGAGCCGGCCCCGTTGGCGATTGCCAGCGGCATGACGCCAAGGATAAAGGCGAGCGAGGTCATCAAGATCGGCCGCAGGCGCTGGCGCGATGCTTCCAGCGTGGCGTCGATCAGGTTCTTGCCCTGGTTCTGCTGCTCGATGGCGAATTCGACGATCAGGATGGCGTTCTTCGCCGCCAGACCTATGGTCGTCAAAAGGCCGACCTTGAAGTAGACGTCGTTCGACTGGCCAAACAGGGTTGCAGCCAAGAGCGCGCCGAAGATGCCGATCGGCACCGACAGCATGACGGCGAGGGGGATCGACCAGCTCTCATAGAGGGCGGCGAGTGCCAGGAACACCACCAGGATGGAGATGGCGTAGAGCTGGGTCGCCTGGTTGCCCGAGAGCTTTTCCTGGGCCGAGAGGCTCGTCCATTCGTGGCTGAAGCCCGGCGGCAGGGTCGCCATGATCTTGTCGATCTCGTTCATAGCGTCGCCTGAGGAGACGCCCGGCGCGGCCGCGCCCTGGATTTCGACGGCGGAGGAGCCGTTATAGCGCTCCAGGCGCGGCGAACCGTAATTCCATTCGCCGTTCGAGAAGGCCGAGAAGGGCACCATGTCGCCACTGGAATTGCGCACGTACCAGCGACCGAAATCCTCGGGCTGCATGCGGAAATCCTTGTTGGCCTGAACATAGACGGGCTTCACACGACCACGGTCGATGAAGTCGTTAACATAGGTGCCGCCCCAGGCGGTCGATAGGATCGAGTCGATATCGGCCAGGCTGATAT
The DNA here is from genome assembly GCF_000330885.1 of Rhizobium tropici CIAT 899. Lineage (NCBI taxonomy): Bacteria > Pseudomonadati > Pseudomonadota > Alphaproteobacteria > Hyphomicrobiales > Rhizobiaceae > Martinezella > Martinezella tropici. Next base: position 3,549,678 of record NC_020059.1, on the reverse strand, counting down.
TCAGAGCGCTCGCTTTTTCCTCGTCGATGTTCAAGGAGAATTGCGGCGTATCTTCCTGGCCGTTCGGACGGGTGCCAGCGAGCTTCGGATTCTTGGCGGCAGCCCCGAGCAACTGGTTACGGGCAGCGATCAGTGCTGCGTGACCGGCCCCGTTGATGTCCTTGATGAAGAAGTCGAAGCCGCTCGAGCTGCCGAAGCCGGGGATGGCCGGCGGCGCCAGCGCAAAGACGTTGCCGTCCTTGATCTTCGAGAAAGCGCCCATGGCGCGACGTGCGATCGCTTGCGCCTTGGATTGCGGCGTCTTGCGCAGGTCGAAGTCCTTCAGCCTCACGAAGACGAGGCCGACGTTCTGGCCCTGACCGCTGAAGCCGAAGCCGGCGACGGCGAATGCGCCTTCGACATAGTCCTTCTCGGTGTTGAGATAATAGTTCCTCACCTGGTCGAGCACGGCCTTGGTGCGTGAATCCGTGGCGCCCGGCGGCAGCTGAATGGCGGTCAGCAGGATGCCCTGGTCTTCATCAGGCAGGAAGGAGCTCGGCAGGCGGTTGAACAGAGCAGCAACGGCGCCGCCGATGAGGACGAATACCAGCAGGAAGACAATGCTGAGGCGGATCATGCCGTGTACGCCGCGCTGATAGCGATGCGTCGCCCGCTCGAAGTTGCGATTGAACCAGCCAAACAGACCGCGCTCTCTGGCGCCATGCTTGGGCTTTCTCAAAATGGTGGCGCAAAGGGCGGGCGTCAGGATGAGAGCAACGATGACGGACAGCACCATCGCCGAGACGATCGTCACCGAGAACTGCCGGTAGATGACACCCACCGAGCCCGAGAAGAAGGCCATCGGGATGAACACGGCCGAAAGCACGGTGGCGATACCGATCAGCGCGCCGGTGATTTCCTGCATCGACTTGATCGTCGCTTCGCGCGGCGACAGTCCCTCTTCCTCCATCACGCGCTCGACATTCTCGACGACGACGATGGCATCGTCCACAAGCAGGCCGATGGCGAGCACCATGCCGAACATGGTCAATGTATTGATCGAGTATCCGAACAGCGCCAGCACGCCGAAGGTGCCGAGAAGCACGACGGGGACGGCGAGCGTCGGGATAAGCGTGGCGCGGATGTTCTGCAGGAAGACGAACATGACGATGAAGACGAGCACGATGGCTTCGAAGAGCGTCTTGACCACGTCCTCGATCGATAGCTTCACGAAGGGCGTCGTATCGTAGGGATAGACGATCTCCACGTTCGGCGGCAGCGTCTGGCTGAGATTGTTGATAGTCGTGCGGACCGCTTCCGCCGTATTGATGGCGTTGGCGCCCGAGGCCAGCATAACCGCAAGACCGGCAGAGGGGTGACCGTTATAGGTACTCGACGTCGTATAGCTCTTGGCGCCGAGTTCGACCGAGGCGACGTCATTCAGGCGAACCAGCGAACCGTTCGGCTGGCTCTTGAGGATGATGTTGTTGAACTGCTCGGGCGTCTGCAGACGGCTCTTGGCCGTGACGGTCGCATTGAGCTCCTGGCCCTTGCGCTGCGGCAATGCACCGAGCTGGCCGGCCGACACCTGCGAGTTCTGGGCCTGGATGGCAGAGACGACATCCGACGTCATCAGCTGGTATTTGGCGAGCTTGTCCGGATCGACCCAGATGCGCATGGCGTAGCCGGAACCGAAGATCTGCGTGTTGCCCACGCCTTCGATGCGCTTCAGCGTGTCGTTGAGGGTGCTGTCGACGTAGTCGGCAAGGTCGTTCGAGTTGAGCTTGCCGTCGGTCGATACGAAGCCCACGACCATTAGAAAGTTCGACGTCGACTTGGAAACCACGATACCCGTGGATTGCACCGTCTGCGGCAGCTGTGCGGTGACGAGCTGCAGCTTGTTCTGCACCTGCATCTGCGCGACGTCGGGATCGGCCTTGTTGGTGAAGGTCAACGAAATCGATGCCTGGCCCGTCGAGGTCGAGGTCGAGGTCATGTAGTCGAGGTTGTCGATACCCGTCATGCCCTGCTCGATGACCTTGGTCACCGAGTTTTCAACGGTCGCCGCGTCAGCCCCGGAATAGGTGGCGCTGATGCTGACCGTCGTCGGCGCGATTTGCGGATATTGCGAAATCGACAGCTGGAAGATCGAAAGTGCGCCCGCCAGCATGATGACGATGGCGATCACCCAGGCAAAGATCGGCCTGTCGATGAAAAAACGAGACATCGTCTAACCTCACTTCTGGACGCCGGAGGCGGCTTTGATATCGGTCTTTTCCAGCCCGGCCTGCTCGGCAGACGGCTTGCCATCGGCGGCGGCCTGCTTCACTTCACCGGTCGCATCGTCGATCGTTACCGGCGACACGGTGACTTCCTGACCGTCGCGGACGCGCTGAACGCCTTCGACGATTACGCGATCGCCGTCGGCGACGCCCTGGTTGACAAGCCAGCTATTGCCGATGCTGCGTTCCACCTTCAATACCCGCTGCTGTACCTTGCCCTCCGCAGTCACGAACATGGCGATCGGTTCGCCCTTCGTGTTGCGGGTCACGGCGCGCTGCGGCACCACGAAGCTGTTTTCGGCAATGCCTTCCTGAATGGTGGCGCGAACATACATGCCCGGCAGCAGGATGCGATCCGGATTGGGGAAGACAGCGCGCACGGTGATCGTGCCGACCGTTTCCGCAACGGAGGATTCGGCAAACTGCAGCGTGCCGGTTTCCTTGTATTGGCTGCCGTCTTCGAGCGTCAGGTGAACCGAAACATTGTTGCCGCTGGTCTTCAGCCGACCTTCCGCGACGGCGCGGCGAAATTCGAGCAGGTTGGTGCTCGACTGCGTGACATCGACATTGATCGGATCGAGCTGACGGATTGTTGTCAGCGCCGTCGTCTGATCGGCGGTGACGAGAGCGCCCACCGTGACCGTGGAGGCATCGACGCGGCCGCCGATCGGCGCGCGCATCTTGGTGTAGTCGAGATTGATGCGCGCCGTTTCCAGTGCAGCCTTTGCGGATGCCACATCGGCATTGGCCTGGGCCAATGTGGAAATCGCGTCGTCGAGGTTCTGCTTGCTGACCGCGTCCTGCTGGGTGAGGCTTTTGTAGCGATCGACCTTCGACTGGGCACTCGGCAAGGCGCCTTGGGCCTTTTGCAAGGCGGCGGCGGCACTGTCATAGGATGCCTGGTAAGAGGACGGATCGATCTCGTAAAGTACGTCGCCTTCCTTGACTTCGCTGCCTTCCTTGAAATTGCGGCTGCGGATGATGCCGCCGACCTGCGGCCGCACTTCGGCGACAAGATAGGCGCTGGTGCGGCCAGGCAGTTCGGCGGTGATGGCGACGGATTGCGGATGCAGCGACATCGCGCTGACTTCTGTCTTTACGACCGGCGCATTGTTCTGCGCGGAATTCTGCTGGTTGCAGCCGGCCAGTAACATCGCAGCGATCAATCCTGCGGCGGTCAGCGACGAGCGGCCGGCTGAAAGGCGGTTGGATGTCGGCGGATATACGAGTGCAGAAGTGGGAGGAGCGAGCTTTCGCACGTTGCTATTTCCTGTTGCCTTATTTATAGTACCAAGTCGTACCGAAAATATTTATACAGCGTCAAATGTCAATCCTATTCGGTTGTTGGGGTCAATTCGGTGTGCTGACAAAGGAACGAACAGCCAAGGCCGACCAGGCTGCCACGCGCCGTCCGCGCGGTCGTCCGAAAACCGTGAGCGACGATGAGCGCCGCGCTGAGATCGTCAGAGAGGCGCGAGCAATCTTCTATGAACTCGGATATGCCGGTACAACCATGGATTTGGTTGCCACGCGATGCCGGATTTCGAAGCAGACCCTCTATAGGCTGTTTCCGAGCAAGACCGATCTGTTTGTGGCCATCATCGTCGAGCATCGCGCATCCATGCTGGCCCTGCCGCGGCCAGAGGATGAGAACCTGCCGTTCGACAAGGCGCTTGAGCAGATATTCATGATCGATATCGATGAAGATCAGGAACGTGAACGGGACGCTTTTATTCATCTCGCCATCAGTGAATCGCAACAATCTCCGGAGATCGCGATGTTGCTGCACACATACGGCGGCAAGCAATCGCAGCTGATGTTAGCGGATTGGCTTCTCGAGCAGCAGCGGCGTGGCGTGATCGAGATTGCCGATGCGGCAAGCGGCGCTCGCATGCTGATGAGCATGATCTTCGATGCGATGATCTCGAGGCCGGGCCGTCCGAAGGATTGGACGGACCGCGAAATGCGGCTGCGCCATCTGCGTCATTGCATCGCAATCTTTACTGCCGGCGTCCGGCCGCGCAAGGACGGCTGCTAAACCGTGCCGCTAGCTTCCACCCGGGCATGCGATAACCTGGTCGTCCTGATGGTCGCCTCATAAGAAAAATGAGAAAAATGCCGATATGACCTGGGAGCCATACCGACATCATTTCATATCCGGCAAAGGCCGGAATTATCTAAATTCAGTGTGCCACCACTTTTGCTGTGTCCGTTCCCTTTTCGAACAAGGGATTGGGCAAGCCATTTTCATACATTTCCTGCAGCACGGCCCCGAGTGCCAAGTCCAGGCACCAGACCGGGAATTCAGCGTTCAGGTTTTTAGCGCTTTGCCGTGCATAGGTGATGAGCCGAGCGATTGATGCCAGTTCCTTGAGCGAGTCGGGATCCTGGTATGCTGCGTCGATCGGAAGTGCTGCTGTCATTTCGTACCCTCTATTGCCCCCGTTCCCGGCAGACGAATCGTGTCTGGCCAGGAACATGAGCAAACCGTAACGAAAGTTTTGCAGCTTGGCGCGTGACATGCAGCGTGACACGATGCTTGGTTGCGGCAAAATTCTGCTCTTACCGCCTCCAAAGGTCAGGCACGGAGCCAATTGCAATGAGGCGCAATCTCAGCGCCGATCGCGTGACTGGCCAGGCCAGCCCGCACCTCAGTTGTCGGCAATAATCCTGCGCCGGCCCAAAGCAGCAACTTTCGGCCTGCCTCGGATCGACCGCATCGTCATTCTCGTGGGGGCAGCAGCCTTAGTTGCGCAGGCCGACCGACGCGTCCGCTGCATGCGGAATATGATTTGGCAGAACGTCGGAAGCATTTGCCAATGACTTGATCAGCGTCAGCACGGACTGGCGAATGCTGGGATCATTGATCTTCATGAACGCCTTGTTGAGGCTGAGGCCCTCTTTCGATGTCAGGAAGTCCGACAGATCTTCCAGACCATTGATCGCGCCGAGGCCATCGGTGTTCAGCGGCTGCGAATTATCCTGCTGGAAGAAGAAGGCAACCGGTACCGCCAGCACGCCGGCAATCGCCTGCAGCCGGCTGGCGCCGATGCGATTGGTGCCCTTTTCGTATTTCTGCACCTGCTGAAACGTCACGCCGATCTGTTCGGCAAGCCGCTCCTGACTCATGCCAAGCATGAGACGGCGCGTGCGCACGCGAGAGCCAACATAGGCATCGATCGGATTCGGTACTTTTGCACTCACTGCGCAATCTCCTTATTACATAGGGCTGGTGTATAACACCATGCTCGTGACCCTTCTCGGGAAGGGACGCGTCCTCCATCTGCCCGCAAAATGTGCGTTAAATATGAGTGTAACTCAACCAACAGTCTTTTTCTGCAAAGTTTTTATAGCCCGCTGTTCGCATAAACTCCAGAAAAGCTGATTCGCGTCAATGCGGATTGAAAATGGAGGATGGCTTGCAATTGTAGACGGGGCAGAGCGGGTTATCCCTGGTGGGAACATAAGTGCGGCTGGCATAGTCGGAGATGCCGCATTGCCCGCGGCCGGCCACATAGCGGTCGTAAAGAACGGGGCCGCCACGGGAGGATGGATAGCGTAGTATCACCGCCCGTTCCGCCGCGATAAGTTGCTGCACCGATGCGCACGTCTTGCCGAGCGATTCGTAGCGGGAAATCGCCGATGCCGGTCCGGCTACGGTGATCGTCATCAGGACAAGGGCTGCGGCAATGGTCCTCATCGGTGATCCCTCCCAGCGAAAGCGTTCCATCTTAGATAGTCGCGATGCGGGAAATGCCAAGGTGGATGAATGCTTCCCGTTGTGCGGAAATCGGGCTTTACGTCGCCGCTGCGGAAAACCGCAGGCATTCGAAGCCAACAGGCGATAGCCAAGAACTTGCTTTCAGTTCAATGAAAGGTTGGGCGTGCATGTCTCTCCTGCTTCAGGAGGAAGCGCGTGCCGTGCCGTTGTCAATCGGCGTGGTACACAATTGGAGAGGAGAACTTCATGCGTGCATCCAGCATTCTTAGATATTCGACGGCTTTTTCCATTGCGATAGCCGCAGCCGGATTTGCTGCCACCGCCGCCAGCGCCGCCGACAAGATTTCCATCATGGTGGGCGGTTACGAAAAGCAGATCTATCTGCCGGCCAAGCTTGCCGAAGGGCTTGGCTATTTCAAGGAGCAGGGGCTGAACGTCGAACTTCTCAATGAGCCTGCAGGCGTTGATGCGGAAAACGAAATGCTCGCAGGCGCCGTTCAGGGCGTCGTCGGCTTCTACGACCATTGCATCGACCTTCAGGGCAAGGGCAAGTTTGTCGAATCCGTCGTGCAGTTCAGCCAGGCGCCCGGCGAAGTTGAGCTGGTGTCGGCCAAGCATCCGGAAATCAAATCCCCCGCCGACTTCAAGGGCAAGAGCCTCGGCGTCACCGGCCTTGGTTCCTCGACCAACTTTCTGACGCAGTATCTGGCCATCAAGGCCGGCCTGAAGCTGGGGGAATTCACCTCCGTTCCGGTCGGTGCCGGCCAGACCTTTATCGCCGCCATGCAACAGGATGCCATCCAGGCCGGCATGACGACGGAGCCGACGGTCTCGCGTCTCCTGAAGACCGGCGAAGCCAAGGTTCTCATCGACATGCGCACGATGGCCGGGACAAGGGCCGCCCTGGGTGGGACCTATCCTGCTGCGTCACTTTATATGCAGGAGTCGTGGGTTAAGGATCACAAGGATGAGGTGCAGAAGCTTGCGAATGCTTTCGTCAAGACGCTGCATTTCATCAACACGCATTCGGCCGCCGAGATCGCCGACAAGATGCCGAAAGACTTCTATGTCGGCGACAAGGAAGGCTATGTGAAGGCGCTTGAAAACGGCAAGGCGATGTTCACGCCCGATGGCGTGATGCCGGAAGACGGTCCGAAAACCGTTCTTGCCGTGCTTTCCGAGTTCTCCAAGAACGTGCAGGGCAAGGCGATCGATCTGTCGAAGACCTACACGACGGAATTCGTCAAAAACGCCAAATAGTGCGCCGTAGCGTTTCCGGCGCCGGCGGCATATCGAGCCGCCGGCGTCCGCGTTAATAAAATCGCAATGTTTCCTCGCAGGGTTGCGCACTGAAAGCTGACTGAAAGGTTGCCCGCGCTAGTCTCGTTGAGCTTCGTGGAGGAAGCGCCTTTCCAGAGCGTCGTGTGGCGCAAGAATAAAACAGGAGGAGACATTGATGCGTCCATCGCGCACGTTTTTTCATACCGTAGCCCTTTCCCTCGTCATGACAGCTGCTTCCCTTGCAGCCACGGCCGCCAATGCTGCCGACAAGATTTCCATCATGGTGGGCGGCTACGAAAAGCAGATCTATCTGCCGGCCAAGCTTGCCGAAGGGCTCGGTTACTTCAAGGATGAAGGCCTCGAGGTCGAACTTCTCAACGAATCCGCCGGCGTCGACGCCGAAAACCAGCTGCTGGCAGGCGCCGTTCAAGGCGTCGTCGGTTTCTACGACCACTGCGTCGACCTGCAAGCCAAGGGCAAGTTCATCAAGTCCGTCGTGCAGTTCAGCCAGGCGCCCGGCGAAGTCGAGCTGGTCTCGGCCAAGTATCCCGATATCAAGTCCTTCGCCGACCTGAAGGGCAAGCGCGCCGGCGTCACTGGCCTCGGCTCGTCGACGAACTTCCTGACGCTTTACATGGCGTCGAAGGCAGGCCTCTCGCCAGCTGACATCACGCCTGTTCCGGTCGGCGCCGGCCAGACCTTCATCGCCGCCATGCAGCAGGACGCCATCCAGGTAGGCATGACCACCGAGCCGACGATTTCGCGTTTGCTCAAGACCGGCGAAGCGAAGATCCTTGTCGATCTGCGTACGCTGAAGGGCACCGAAGAGGCGCTCGGCGGTACCTATCCGGCGGCCTCGCTCTATATGGATGCCGCATGGGTTGACGCTCATAAGGAAGAAGTGCAGAAGCTCGCGAACGCTTTCGTCAAGACGCTGCGCTTCATCCATACGCATTCCGCCGCTGAAATTGCCGAGAAGATGCCGAAGGACTTCTACGTCGGTGACAAGGACGGCTACATCAAGGCTCTCGACGCCGGCAAGGAAATGTTCACCGCCGACGGCGTGATGCCGGAAGATGGTCCGAAGACCGTTCTCGCCGTGCTCTCGCAGTTCTCCAAGAACGTCAAGGGCAAGACGATCGACCTGTCGAAGACCTACACGACGGAATTCGTGAAGAACGTCAAGTAAACAGTCTTGACGCCGCTTCCGGCCAGTTTTCAGACAGGTTCCGGAAGCGGCAGTTCAAGAGACTTTGCAGTTCACTGGGCTTTGCGTGCACGCCCTGAAGGCACGCGTCAGGATCAGCACCATGCAACAGGATGAACGCCGTACCCCGGCGATAGAGCTCATCAATGTCAGCCGCCGCTTCGTATCGCCGACCGGCAAGTCGCTGACCGCACTGCGCGATTTCAACATGACCGTCGAGCGCGGCGAATTCGTCGCCGTTGTCGGGCCGACGGGCTGCGGCAAGTCGACGACGCTCAACCTCGTCACCGGCCTTGCCAAGCCGAGCGCCGGCGAAGTCCGCCTGATGGGCGGTCCCGTCAACGGCATCGACCGGCGCGTCGGTTTCGCCTTCCAGACGGATGCGCTCTTCCCCTGGCAGAATGTCATCGAAAACGTCATGGCAGGCCCGCTGTTCCGCGGCAAGTCGAAGGCCGAGGCCGAGAAGATGGCCAAGGACTGGCTTGCCCGTGTCGGTCTTTCCAAGTTTCTGCATCACTATCCGCATCAGCTCTCGGGCGGCATGCGCAAGCGCGTCTCGCTGGCGCAGACCTTCATCAACGAGCCGGAAATCCTGCTGATGGACGAGCCCTTCTCGGCGCTCGACGTGCAGACCCGCACGGTCATGCATGAAGAACTGCTGAAGCTCTGGGCCGAACGCCAGGCATCGGTCGTCTTCGTGACGCACGATCTCGAAGAAGCCGTTGCGCTCGCCGACAAGGTCTATGTGCTGACGGCTGGGCCGGCGACGGTCAAATCGGTCTACACGATCGACCTGCCGCGCCCGCGCGTCGTCTCGGAGATCCGCTACGAGCAGAACTTCATCGATTATTGCAAGACGATCTGGGACGACCTGCGCGAAGAGGTCGAAACCAGCTATCGCCGTGCCGCGGAAGCGGCATAAGGGAGGATTGATCATGGCAAATACAGCTCTCGAAGCAGGCAATGCTCCGATCTTCCGCGCCGGCACCTCGGACGCGGAAATCGAAGCCGCAGCGCTGAAGGCACTCACCCGCCGCAAGTATGTCGTCGTGGCATGGCAGATCGGCATTCTGCTCGCCATTCTCGGTCTCTGGCAGCTCGCCTCCGACCTGCACTGGATCGATCCGTTCTTCTATTCGAGCCCATACGGCATCGCGCTGCGCCTCTGGGAGTGGATCACCGAGGGCACCGAGAGCGGCTCGCTCTGGTATCACCTCGGCGTCACCATGGAAGAAGCGCTGATCGGCTTCATCATCGGCTCGGTGACCGGCGTCCTTGTCGGCGTCGCCCTTGGCCGCAACAAGCTGGCGTCCGACATCCTCTCGATCTACATCAAGGCGATCAACTCGATCCCGCGCGTCGTTCTCGCGCCGATTTTCGTGATGATCATGGGTCTCGGCCTGGCGTCGAAGGTGGCGCTGGCCTTTATCATGGTGTTCTTCGTCGTGTTCGCCAATGCCTTCCAGGGCGTTCGCGAAGCCGACCGCAACATGATCGCCAATGCCCGCATCCTCGGCGCTTCCAACTGGAAGGTTACCCGCAAGGTGATTTTGCCTTCGGCGATGAGCTGGATTTTTGCAAGCCTGCACATCTCCTTCTCCTTCGCCATCATCGGCGCGATCGTCGGCGAGTTCGTCGGTTCGCTGGCCGGCATCGGCTACCTGATCTCGATCGCCAAGGGCACCTATGATGCAGCTGGCCTCTATGCTGCAATCATCCTGGTGATGCTTGTCACGCTCGGCGCCGAATATGTGATGACGCTCATCGAAAACCGCATCACCCGCTGGCGTCCGCAGCAGAGCCTCGACACGCACTAGGCGTTGATTTTCTGGTACCTCCCAAGGCCAGGGGCCGGGCGTTTCGCCCGGCCTTTTTTGTCGACGTAGAGACTCTCTCTTTCCATTGCGGCGGGGAGAGGGCTGGGGTGAGGGGCCGCGGACTATCGATTCGAGGATGAGTAGCGATTGGTTTTGCTGCAAGCGTCGCTGGCAAGATATTTCTATAAGTTTCGCGAACAGCCCCTCACCCTAACCCTCTCCCCGCAAGCGGGGAGAGGGGACTATCTCGCAACAGCCGCACCTCACCACGCTCAAACAGCCGGCAGACGCACGCGGACCAGCAGGCCGCCACCCGTCGCCTCGTCAAGCATGACCGAGCCGCCGGCGCCGTCGACGACTTCGCGGACGATGGCGAGCCCCAGGCCGCTGCCTTCCGGTTCGGTGCCCATGATGCGATAGAAGCGCTCGAAGACCTGGGCGCGTTCCGCTTCGGGGACGCCAGGGCCGTTGTCCTCGACCCATAGCAGGGCCGTATCGCCGTCGCGGCCGACGCCGACCGTCACGCGACCGCCCGCTTGCGTGTAGCGCAGTGCATTGTCGACGAGATTGACCAGCATTTCACGCAGCATGGTGCCGTCGCCCTCGATATGAACCGCCGTCTCATCCGCCTCAAGCCCGAGATCGATATTCCGGCGCAGGGCTTCCTCGGCAAGGGTTTCCAGCACACGCCGGGCGGTTTCCGCCAGATCGATGGTGTCGTTTCGCGGCCGGCGGCTGCCGGGTTCGGCGCGCGAAAGCGTCAGGAGCTGGCTGGCAAGGCGCGTCACCTGCCGCGTGCTCGAGCGCAATGCGGTCAGTGCCTCGTCGCGCCTGCCGTTGTCGAGCTCGCGCGCTGCTACGCTTGCCTGCGTCGAAATCAGCGCGAGCGGTGTGCGCAGCTGATGGGCGGCGTTCGAGACGAAGCGGCGCTGCGCCGCCATCTGGTTCTGCACCCGCTCCATGTGATCATTGAGGGCGTGGACGAGCGGCCGAAGCTCGTTCTGCACCATGTGAGGGTCCAGCGGATCGAGACGCTGGCGGCCGCGCTCGCGCACGGCGTCGCGCAGGCGCAGCACTGGAGCAAGCCCGCGCTGCAGGCCGATGATGGTGACGAGCCCGGCAAGCAGGACAAGCGCGAGCTGCTTGGTGAAATCGGACAGCCAAAGCCTGCGGCGCATGGCATATTGGCTGTTATGAGTAACGGCAACGGCGACGGAAATCGTGCTGTCCTGATCAAGGCCAACAACCGGGTGGCTCAGCATGAGTACACGCACGCCGTCGGTCCGAAACGTCATGTCCTCGCCGATCAGATCCCGCTTCGGCCGTGGCAGATCGGGAAAACCGGCGATGAGGCTCCCCCATGCCGTGACCACCTGATAAAAAACGCGGTCGCCATAGCCGGTATCGAACATTTCCAGCGCAGCAGGGGGAATATCGATCTGCACGGTGCCGCTTCCATCGACATGCGTCGCTTCCGCGATGACGCGGGCGGAGGCAAGCAGCGTACGGTCGGTGACAAGATCGGCCGTCGCATCGGCGGAACGGAAGCTTAGATAAAGGTTGATACAGATCGCGCCGATAAGGGTCAATACGACCCAGGCAAACAGCTGCGCGCGAAGACTGCTCGCTACCCCGCCGAGGGCGCGGCTTACAAGGCCTTTGGGTGGTGCAGCCTTATCATTGCGCATGGCGAAGGAGATAACCCAGGCCGCGCAGCGTCGCGATCTGCACGGAGCTGCCTTCGAGCTTCTTGCGGACGCGATGCACATAGATCTCGATGGCGCTGGTATCGGCGAGATCGTCGAAGCCGAAGACGCTTTCGGAGAGCGTCGCCTTTGTAACGGTCGTGCCTGCCTTCATGATCAAGTGTTCGAGCACCGCGTGCTCGCGCGGTGTCAGCGCCAGGGATTCTCCGGCCAGAGAGAATTGCCGCGTGCCGCCATCGAACACCAGGTCGCCGACGGCGATCTCCGGAGCGGCGCGGTCGTGACCGCGGCGGACGGCCGCGCGTATGCGCGCTTCAAGCTCGGCAATTTCGAAGGGTTTCGCCAGATAATCGTCGGCGCCGCTGTCGAGGCCGGCAACGCGGCCGTCGAGGCTGGCATTGGCCGTCAGGATGATGACCGGCACCTTGTTGCCGCTCTGACGCAGTCGCTTCAGCAGCGTCAGCCCGTCCATCTTCGGCAGCGACAGATCGAGGATGACGATGGCGTAAGCTGCGACTTTCAGCATGTGCTCGGCATCCTCGCCATCATAGGCGATGTCGACGACATACTGCGCCTGACGCAGCGCCTTGCCGAGCCAGGACGCCAGTTCGCGGTTGTCTTCGACGATCAGGAGCCTCATGGCGCGACTATACAGCAAGTGTCGGATATGGCGAACAATTCAGGCGGTTTTCTAAGCTGTGCGTCATCGGTTGGCGAGCCGCAAACCCATCTCCCGGACCTCTCGCAAATAGACCTTGCGCGCATAGGGCGGGGTCAGATTGTGGTCGGCTTCGGGAATGACGGTGAGGCGTATGTCCGGAAAATGCTTTAATCCGACACCGTTCTCGCCGAACTCGTCATGCAGATGATCGAGCCCGATGTCGTGGGCGCTGTAGATCAGGGACATATCGACGCCACGCTTGGCAAGCGTGCGGAAACCACCCAGCACAGGCCCTTGAGCCGCAGCGAAGATCGGGAACGCGCCGAGCACTTGGCGAGCCGTTCGTATCGCCCGCCGACCGAGCCCGGTCGCCATGTTGCATATGGCGCTCCTTGCATCGACTTGGCCGCCGAAGAGCCGCTTCAGCGTTTCCATCTGGAGGAGTTTGCGCCCATAGGTTTCCAGCGAACGGGGAGCAAAGCGCAGGGCTTCATCGACCGATCGGCTCTCGTCCCAATGGAAGCTGTAGGGATTGACCGTGATAAGGCCGCGGCAGCGCGCATCGCGCAATGCTGCCTGGAAGGCGAGATAGCCGCCGCTGCAACGCCCGACCACATAGGTCGGCAGCAGAGCCAGCCTCTCCAGCAGGTCCAGCGCCTCGGCGACATCGAGATGCTGTTCGCGGGAATAGAGCACCTGCTCGGGGGCGCCGGAAAGCGGCGGGCTGTCGCCGACATTGGCCGTATCGAAACGCAGCGAGGCAATGCCGTCGCGGGCAAGCGCGCGCGCCATGGTGACCGACATACGACCCCAGCCGGCGTGCCTGTCATAGGCTGTCGTCAGGAGCAGCGCGGTCGCGCCGGTGCGCGCACCTTCGGGCTCGCAGAGAATGCCGAACAGGCGGTTGTCTGCGCCGAAACGCAGCGGCGTCTCGCGAAAGCCTTCGCCGATGAGAGGTTCCGCGACGGGCGGCGTAAGTTCGGTCGATGCGGCATCACCGGTTTTGGCAGCGACCGACTGCACCCATTCGACTATTTTCCGGCCGGTTTCGGTCGGCATGGTGGCGATGGTCGGGTTCGAGACGAGATCGTCGTAACCTTCGTAGGAAGTCTGCGTGACCTCGACGCCGAGCGTTTCGAGATGGCGCGCGAAGTCGGAGTCTCCGGGGCGGCCCGGGCGCGTCAGCACCAGGCAATTCGGCGTCGCGAGCCGATCCAGTGTCATGAGGTTCAGCTTCTTCACTGCATCGGCGGCGCTATCGGGCATCCGGAGGCTTGCGACGGTGACGCCCTCCGTCTGGCGCTGCGCTTCGGTAAGCCCCATGCTCTCATCGATCATCTTCGACCAGACGGTCAGTTCGCGCAGATAGGCACGGCCGGAGACGACGGGTGCAAGAAAGGCGATGCCGTCGATGCCGGCAAGCCGCTCGGCAAGAGCAGCGGCGATGGTCCCGCCGAGGCCCTGGCTGACGAGGATCAGCCGCTCGCAGCCGGCAAGCGCCTTCAGCTTTGCTGCTGCCGCGAGAGCGGTTTCATGCCACGGCTCCAGACCTTTGCCTTCATCGGCCAAGTCAAGCGCATCGCCGGTGCCGGCGTAATCGAAACGCAGGCTCGATATGCCGATATCGGCGAGATCCTCCGCCAGAATTCGCCAAAACTTGCGGACGCACATCTCCTCGAAACCCCAGGGGCTGAGAAACAAGACAGCGCTACCGCGCGAGGGTGTGACGGCTGATGTAAACAAGCCGACCGTGCCGGCGAAGGTTACCGGGATGGCTGCGGATCTTGTCTGCCCTTCCTTGTCCTGCTTTTCGGCGGCTCCCCAACCAGCCATGCTCGTCTCCTCACATTCGGCGCGGCGCTAAGAGAGCCAGAGCCTGAGTGGCAATCGGATTTATGCGTGCAGGCAATCGCATCGCGATCTTCTGCATGACGTCGATATCTTCGGCTGGAACGGCTTTCAGCAGTCTGAGCGCAATGCCATAGGCCAGCGCGCCGGCGATGATGGCGCCTACGAGGCCTGCGACACCGGTCAGCGCCTGAACGAAACCATAGGCTGCAACCGCGCACACAATGGCAGCAACCGTGACTTTTGCAAGGTTGATGAGCATACCGCGCGTCGATCCTTCGAATTCCATGCGGCGTACCGTCATCATGCACAGGGCGACAAAGGCGAGCAGGCGAACAAGCGCGGCACCCTCGCCTCCGTAGAAGGGCACGGCGACGGCGCAGCCGACGACCATGACGAAGCTGGCGACGACGCCGATGACGGTGCGTTCGCGCACGCGATCCAGCGAATAGAGATATTGCGTGCAGATCTGCATGAAGACGTAGGGTACGGCAGTCAGGGACAGCAGCGCCACCATGCCGCCGCTCGGCGCAAAGGCTGGGCCGAAGATCGTCACGACAAGTTCCGGCGAGATGGCTGCCAGACCGAAACTCATCGGCAGGGTGATATAGGCAATGCTGCGCGCCACTCCGGCGAAGACCTCGACCGGCAGCTTGTCCGATTCCCTCGCGTGCATCTGCTCGGAATAATAGGGCAAGAGGCTACCGCTCAACTGCACCGGTAGCTGCAGCGCCAGGTTGGCGAGCGACAGGCCGACGGCGTAAAAGCCGACCGCTTCTATGCCCCAGTAACGCTGCAGGAACAAAAGCTCGATGCGGTTGAGGAAGATCGAGCTGTTGATAAGTTCGATCGAGAGAATGAGCGACGAACTGGCGAGAGCGGAAAGGCCGACACCGCAGCTGTTCTTGCGGGCGATCGCGATTCTGAGCGTCGCGATGAACATCGGCAGCTGGCCAATCGCATAGCCGGCTAGCGCGCCGCTGACGCCGAAGAAGATCGCGCCGAAGAGGACCGTAACGAGCTGAAGCGCCGAGCTTATCAAGGTGAGGCGCAGGAATGCGCTGACGCGCTGCTCGCCGATCAAATAGTTCTTGCTATAGGCGCCAAGAGACTGAAGAACGAAGAACACGCCCGTTATGGCGATGACTTCAGATGCATCGCCCGCCCAATGCAGCCGCTCCGTATCCCAATAATAGGCGACATAGCCGGCGAGCAGGATGACAGTTGCGAGAATCGTCGGCTGCAGAAGGTAAGCGGCAAAGCCCAGCCGTTCTTCCGTCGAATAGCCGTTTCCCTTCAACTGCGGCAGGACGCGCAGCAGGGTAACGCCGGCCCCGAGCTCGGCGACGAGCGCGCCTGTTGTCGTCAACCACAGGGAGAAGGCGATGATGCCGTTGGCCTCCGGGCCAAGCAGACGCGCCGCGATGATCGAACAGGCAAAGCCGGTCGCAAGCAGGGTCAATCCCGCCGCGGCGTTCAAAACCGAATTTGCCATTATGCTCTTCGTCATGAAGACTGACCGTTTCTCAAATTGCCGGGACTTCGCTCCTATCCGGCTTTTCGTGGGGATAGCGCCAGTTCTATTTCATATGCCTTAATATTTAGGGTTTAATGCTGCCATAAGTTCGTTTTTTACTTTGGCTAATATTCTTTCTCTCTGATGTTGGCCGCAGGGCTTGAGCGGAGGGTTTCATTGTTCAGCCTCATCGTCTGCACGATCGATCGGTTCGATCAGCTGGAGCGGCTATTCCGTTCGCTGACCCAACAGAGTCATAAAGATTTCGAGGTTGTTGTCGTCGATCAGAATGCCGACGACCGGCT
The DNA here is from genome assembly GCF_000330885.1 of Rhizobium tropici CIAT 899. Classification (NCBI taxonomy): domain Bacteria; kingdom Pseudomonadati; phylum Pseudomonadota; class Alphaproteobacteria; order Hyphomicrobiales; family Rhizobiaceae; genus Martinezella; species Martinezella tropici. The sequence goes on along the minus strand of NC_020059.1, from coordinate 3,533,355 downwards.
GCGGACGCTGATCGACAGCTTCTCCTCTTCCTTCACGATCCGTCACATCCGTTCGCCGAAGGGACTTTCGCGGGCGCGCAACAATGGCATGGTCGTCGCGGCAGGCGATTACATCTGCTTTCCCGATGATGATTGCTGGTATGAGGCCGAGACGCTTTCGACAGCAGCGGCACTGTTTTCGGCCCATCCAGAGCTCGCGATCGTCACCGGCCGCACGCTCGATGCCGAGGGTCTCGCTTCCGTCAGCCCAACAGGCGAGACGCGGCTGGCGCTGACGCGCTGGAACTACTTGAAGTGCGGCAATTCCAACGGCATCTTCGTCCGCCGCGCCGCGCTTTCCGATATCGGCGGTTTCGACGAGAATCTTGGGGTCGGTTCGGAATCGCCGTTCCAGAGCGGCGAGGAGGCAGATTTCCTGCTGCGCGCGCTCGGCGCCGGCAGGCAAGCGATGTTCTTCCCGGAATTGATCGTCCATCACGATCAAGTCACCAGCGAGTATGGGCCGCGGCAGGTAGAGCGAGCCCGCAAATATGGGCGCGGCTTCGGCGCTCTGATGCGCAAGCAGGCGTTTCCGCTGTATTATGTCGGCTACCGGCTGTTTCGCCCGGTCGCCGGCTGGCTGGCGGCGCTGGCGCGTTTCAACGTCGAGGCGGCACGCTACAAGCGCGCCTGGCTGATGGGTATTCTGGAAGGTTACGCCGCCTGGCCACGCTGGCGCAGAAGCTGAGGCGATTTGCCTCTCGGCGTCAGCGTCTCGGCATAGACATCCATGTAGCGTTGGGCGACTTCATTCCAGGCATAGGCGCGGGCGTCCCGCAGCAATTCCTGCCGCAAGCTCAGATCGTCGGCCTCTAGGCGCTCGAAGGCTGCGGTCAGGGTATCGGCGGCCGCTTCCGGATCTGCGAAATCTGCGAGCATGAGGGCCGGATGGGTTTCGGCCATCGCCTTATAGGCCTCATTGACGTTCAGCACCGGCAGCAGGCCGGCGCTCATCGCTTCGATCGCCACCAAGCCGAAGCCTTCATATTCTGAAGCTGAAGCGAAGAGCGAGGCGCGGGCGATGATGTTGCGGATCGAGCCCTCGTCGATCGACACATGCAGTGCGACATTGCGCGTCAGATTGCGGGCGGCAATTTCGTTTTCCAGCATCGCACGATCGAGATCAGACTCGGCGCCGACAATATCGAGGTGCCAGTCGTCATGGCGGGCCGCCAGCACCTTCATGACGTCGAGAAGATGATCGAGCCGCTTGTTGACGGAGAATCGGCCGATGGTGACCATGCGGCGGCGTGCTTCCAAGGCGGCGCAATTTGAAAACTTGCTGACATCGGCACCGTTTTCGATCAAGTGCACGCGGCTCTCGGCGATCTGGGAGAACAGGCGCGCGTCGGACTGGCTGCAACAGATGAGAGAGGCATAGCCGAGCGCGGACAGCCGCGTTGCGGTATTGAACCAGACCTTTTTGATGGCTGCATATTTCTGCGTGTGGAAGAAGCCGCCATGGGTGGTGGCGACCATGGGCCGACAGTGCATCAGCTTGCCCCAGGCCAGCGCGTCGAAAAAGAAATCGACGGCGTGAACATGCACGAGGTCGGCATCGGCCAGATGGCGGAAGACTTTCGGCGCCAGCGGATAGCGGCTGGAGCCTGACCAGGGAATACGGACGATCTCGATGCCGTCGATGGTTTCGTGTTCCGCGAGCTTCCGGCCGGGATCGGAAAACAGGCTGTTGCAGGTGACGACGCGCACGCGATAACCGCGGGAAACCAGCTGGCGGCAGAGATTGGCAACGACGTCTTCCAGGCCGCCCTTGTTCGGCAGGAACTGGCGCACGACATGCACGATCAGCGGCCCGGTGTGCTTGTTTACCTGAATATCCGCAACAGCCGATGTCATCGATCCACCCTCGACCTCTATGCAGCGCCGCATGGCGAGCAATCCGACGCTGCAGCGCGCCGCCCGTTGATCAGTCGGCGAAGCAGATCATCGGGTCGGTTAAAAAGGGTTTAATCGCAGGCGGAAAGCCGCGCGGTTTCGGGCAAGAGGGTTAATAGCGGGGCAGGCGGCTGCCCCTCACCCTAGCCCTCTCCCCGCTTGCGGGGAGGGGGGACTGTTTTCGTGTTTGCTGCGTGCTCGTGTCCTTGCCGTGAAGCTCGATGAGCTCCCTCTCCCCGTCGAAACGGGGAGAGGGTTGGGGTGAGGGGCAATTTCGAAGTAGATGATGTATCGACCCGAAGTCCGCACCTCTCAAAACGCTCGGAAGGTTAGCGTCGTCAGCGAGCGGACGATGCCGGGGATGTTGGCGATGTGGTCGTTGATGAATTTGCCGATATCCTGCTCTTCGGCAATGTAGACCTTCATCAGGAGGTCGTAGTCGCCGCTCGTGGAATACAGTTCCGAAACCAACTCCGTCTGGTAGATGGCGTCGGCGACCTCGTAGGTCTTGCCGGGGGCGCATTGGAGCTGAACGAAAATGGGCTTCATGAGAATGTCCTGCTTTTGCCTGCGACCGCGATCGCGGCCGGCTTTTCTCTATCATGGTCGAAAGCGCCGCCGCCATGCAAGTTTTTCTCCAAAGCCGATGATTTTTTGGCATCATGCCATGTCCATCGGATGTCGCTCTTGCCGCTTCCGCAATTTCGAGCATGGCGCTAGATTGGCGCGATTATCTCTGTCGATTGGACCGATTTCATGCTGAATGACCAACGCTCCCATGGTCTCTGGGAAAAAACCGCCCCCTCGCCGCCAGCAACGAAGCCACTTTCCGGCGAAGTTTCCGCCGATGTCGTGGTGGTCGGGGGCGGCTATACCGGTCTTTCGACGGCGTTGCATCTGGCGGAATCCGGCACCAGCGTCGTGCTGCTGGAAGCCAATGAAATCGGCTTTGGGGGGGCGGGGCGGAATGTCGGTCTCATCAATGCCGGCATGTGGGTGATGCCGGACGATTTGCCGGGCGAACTCGGCGCCGTCCATGGCGAGCGGCTGCTCGATCTGCTTGGCAATGGGCCGAAGCTGGTCATGGAGCTGATCGACAAGCACGGCATCGCTTGTGAGCTCGAGCGCAACGGCACGTTGCATTGCGCCGTCGGGCCGGAGGGACTGAAGGAAATCGAGGAGCGCGCCCGGCAATGGGGCAAGCGCGGCGCGCCGGTCACGGTGCTGGATGCGCGGGAAACGGAACGCCGGGTCGGCAGTTCGGCCTATGCGGGGGCACTGCTCGACATGCGCGCCGGCACGCTGCAGCCGCTTGCCTATGCGCGCGGCCTTGCCCATGCCGTAGTCAAAGCCGGCGTTACCATTCACACCGGCAGCCGCGTGACATCGACGGAAAGAAGTGGTGCGAAATGGGTGGTTTCGACCGATGGCGGCAAGGTCAGCGCCGACTGGATCGTGGTGGCCACGGACGCCTACAGCACCGGTCCCTGGGAAATGGTGCGGAACGAACAGGTGCATCTGCCCTATTTCAATTTCGCCACCGTCCCCCTCGGCGACAACTTGCGCAAATCCGTGCTGCCCGGACGCGAAGGGGCTTGGGATACGAAAGAAGTGCTCTCGTCCTTCCGCATGGATCAGGCCGGCCGGCTCGTTTTCGGCAGCGTCGGTGCGCTGCGCAACACCGGTCTTGCCATCCACAAGAACTGGGCTCGGCGGTCGATCAGAAAGCTCTTTCCGCAGCTCGGCGACATTCCCTTCGAATGCGAATGGTATGGCAAGATCGGCATGACCGACAATGCGCTGCCCCGTTTTCACAAGCTGGATCAGAATGTCGTCGGCTTCTCCGGCTATAATGGCCGCGGGATTGCGCCCGGCACCGTGTTCGGCAAGGTGTTGGCCGGCCATATTCTCGGGCAGATTTCCGAGGCCGATCTGCCGCTGCCGGTGACCGATATCGTCGAGCCGAGCTTCAGGGCGGCAAAGGAAATGTGGTACGAGGCGGGCGCCCAGGCTGCGCATTTCGTCGGTGCCCGGGTGTAAAATAATCGAACCGGCATTACGGGAAGAGGAAACAAGATGACCGCGACATCAGATCTTGCTGCCGAAACCAAGGCAATATTGACGGAGCTTGGCGTATCGGCTGATCACTATACCGGCGGAACGCTTGCCGTCACGTCTCCTGTGACCGGTGCCGAAATCGGCTGGCTCAGGGAGCATTCGGCCGGTGAGGCGAAGGCTGCGATTGCCGCGGCGCACGAGGCGTTTCTCGCATGGCGCGATGTGCCGGCGCCGAAGCGCGGCGAGCTGATCCGGTTGCTTGGCGAGGAATTGCGCGCCGGCAAGGCTGCCCTTGGCCGACTCGTCTCCATCGAAGTCGGAAAGATCACCTCCGAAGGTCTCGGCGAAGTGCAGGAGATGATCGATATCTGCGATTTCGCCGTCGGTCTCTCGCGCCAGCTTTATGGCCTCACCATCGCCACCGAGCGCTCCGAGCACCGCATGATGGAAAGCTGGCATCCGCTTGGTGCGATCGGCATCATCTCGGCCTTCAATTTCCCCGTCGCCGTCTGGTCGTGGAACGCGGCGCTTGCCATCGTCTGCGGCAATTCCACCATCTGGAAGCCGTCGGAAAAGACGCCGCTGACGGCGCTTGCCGTGCAGGCTCTGTTCGAAAAGGCACTGAAGCGCTACGTCGCCGAAGGCGGTGAGGCCCCCGCCGATCTTTCGACGCTGTTGATCGGTGGCCGCGATCTCGGCGAGCTTTTGGTCGATCATCGCCAAGTGCCGCTGGTATCGGCGACCGGTTCGACGGCGATGGGCCGGGCGGTCGGCCCGCGTCTTGCCGGCCGTTTCGCCCGCGCCATCCTCGAGCTTGGCGGCAACAATGCAGCGATCGTCTGCCCGACGGCCGATCTCGATCTCACCCTGCGTGGCGTTGCCTTTTCGGCAATGGGCACGGCCGGCCAACGCTGCACGACGCTGCGTCGCCTCTTCGTTCATGACAGCGTCTATGATCAGCTCGTTCCGCGCCTGCAGAGAGCCTATGGCTCGGTCACGATCGGTAATCCGCTTGAAGCGGGAACCCTCGTCGGCCCGCTGATCGACAAGCAGGCCTTCGAGCGCATGCAGTCGGCACTCGCCGCTGCGAAGGCAGCCGGTGGCATGGTGACCGGTGGCGAGCGCGTCGAAAACGGCTCTGCCGAGGCCTTTTACGTCCGTCCGGCCCTCGTCGAAATGCCCGAGCAGACCGGCCCGGTCGAGCAGGAGACCTTCGCGCCGATCCTGTATGTCATGAAGTACAGCGATTTCGACAAGGCACTGGCGCTGCATAATGCCGTGCCGCAGGGCCTGTCCTCCTCAATCTTCACCAATGACATGCGTGAGGCCGAGACGTTTGTCTCCGCGCGCGGTTCTGATTGCGGCATTGCCAACGTTAATCTCGGCCCTTCCGGCGCCGAGATCGGCGGCGCATTCGGCGGCGAGAAGGAAACCGGCGGCGGCCGCGAGTCCGGCTCGGATGCCTGGAAGGCCTATATGCGCCGGGCGACCAACACGATCAATTACGGCCGCACGCTGCCGCTGGCGCAGGGCGTCAAGTTCGACGTGGCGTAATGGCACTTTGCTGCGTTGCGATGAGGCGAATGAGGGCGTAGAAGGTCCCTTAACCTCCCATCTTGTTCAGGATCTTGTCTCATGCACCTGTCGCTCGCCGAAGCTGAAACGCTTGTTGTGGCGGCTCTGCGGCGAAGCAAGGTGAGTGATGCGAATGCCCGCTCGGTGGCGGTCGCGCTCGTCGCGGCGGAGGCCGCCGGGCAGAGTGGTCATGGGCTGCGGCGCGTGCCTGCCTATGCCGGACAGGCCAAGGTTGGTAAGGTCGATGGCTTCGCTCAGCCGCAGCTCAGCCGGCCTTCTCCTGCCGTGCTGCGCATCGATGCCGGCAACGGCTATGCCTATCCCGCGCTCGACCTTGCCGTTGCCGAGCTTCCGGCTGTCGCCCGGGAGCAGGGGATTGCGCTTGCCGCCATCAGCCGTTCGCATCATGCCGGCGTCATGGGCCTGACGGTCGAGCGTTTTGCCGATCAAGGGCTGGTGGCGCTGATGGTCGCCAATGCGCCGGCCTCCATGGCGCCCTGGGGCGGCAAGACACCTGTTTTCGGCACCAACCCGATCGCTTTCGCCGCACCGCTTCCTGGCGACGAGCCTGTTGTCATCGACCTCGCGCTGTCCAAGGTGGCGCGCGGCAAGGTGATGGCGGCGCGGCAGCAGGGCGCTTCGATCCCCGCGGACTGGGCTTTCGATCGCGAGGGCAGGCCGACCACGGATGCCGAAGAGGCTCTGGCCGGGACGATGGTCCCGGCCGGCGATGCCAAGGGTGCGGCACTTGCCTTCATGGTCGAAATTCTGGCGGCCGGCCTGACCGGCGCCAACTACGCCTTCGAGGCTTCCTCGCTTTTCGACGACAAAGGCGCTCCGCCGGCGCTCGGGCACACGATCATTGCCATCAATCCGGAGGCGACGAGTGCCGGGGATACGGCACAACGGCTGGCCTTGCTGGCAGGCGAAATCACCCGCGATCCGAACGTCCGTCTGCCCGGCCGGCGCGGGCAGAGTGCACGACATCTTGCGTTGACGGAGGGGGTTACCGTCGAGGATGAGGTGATTGCGGCAATCGAGAGGCTTTGAGATGTCAAAGGTGCTAGTCGGGTGAGTGTGTGTTTGCCGCGCTTGCATACACGGCCCCTCACCCCAGCCCTCTCCCCGCAGCGGGGCGAGGAAGGTATGGCGCAAAACAGGGCGCTGCATTGATCAGAGGATAGTTGGTTGGCTCGATCGTCCCCTCGCCCCGCTTGCGGGGAGAGGGCTAGGGTGAGGGGCTTGGCAGATAGCCGCTGTATTGACGGAGCCATCTGATGGCCACCGCGATCGGCAGATCAAGCGATGGCAGGCTTTGCCTTTTTCTCGTCCAGCCAGCCGCCGGTGAAGCCGGCGCGTTCCAGGCCGGTGCGGAGGATCGGAGATTGCCGCATGAGGTCCCAGATCATGCCGGTGCGGGCGTTTTCGATCATCATGACCAGTAGCCCCTGGTCGATCGCCACCGAGCGGTCGTCCACCCATCCTTCCGGGCCGGGGCCTTTCACGCTCGGATTGAAGCCGCCGGGGAAGCGGCCGTCGAGCAGCAGGTTGGGATAGGTTGAAAGCAGCGCCCGCGTGCCATCGAGCGCCGCTTCGCGGTCGAACGGCAGGCAGGATAGCGGTCCCCATGGGGCGATGGTGCCGTCGTCGGGACCCAGCGGCGCGCCGCGGGCGGCATAGCCGAAGACTTTCGGGGCATAGCGCAGGCTATGTTTGGTGCCAGTCGGGTTCGGACCGTCACAGGCGGAAAGGCCCCAGATATCCTTCGTATAGCCGACGAAATGGCCGGGATTGCGCTCGGTGTAATCGCGCTGCACCGCAATTGCCGCCTGGGTATTGCGGAAGTAATCGGTGTCCTTGTCGGCGACGTGCTTGTCGCGGATGTCACGGAAATCGATCCAGGCATGCGAGAAGAGGTGGATGAACAGCGGCCCAGCATAGAGAAAGGGCGCGTCCTTGAACATCATCCAAGTATAGGTCGAGGCAAAGGCGTCGTAGCTGGAGGATGGGATCGCATGCGTCGGCGAGGCGAGCGCCAGCAAATAGAGGAAAATCGCCTCGTCATAGCCCTGATAGCGCCAGCGCAGGAAGCCGCTGGCCGGTTTCCAGCCCATGCTGATGGTCTGGCCCTTGTTCAAGGCCCAATGCCAGTCGCAACGCTCATAGAGAAATTTCGCCTGCTTGCGGAGATCGCGCTCGACCTGGCTGTTTCCGGTGAAATAGGCGGCGGCTGTCAAGACGCCGAGCAGCAGCAGACCGGTATCGATCGTCGAAAGCTCGCTGTTCCAGGCGCGCTTGCCGGTTTCCATGTAAAGGAAGTGATAATAGAAACCGCGATGGCCGGTGGCGCCGCGTTCGGTGCCCTGCTGGCTGTCGGCAAAGAAATCGAGGGCGGCCAATACCCGTTTTGCGGCATCGGCGCGGCTGATCCAGCCGCGCTCGACGGCGACCGGATAGCTCGATAGCGCGAAGCCGACGGCGGCAATGCTGCAATGGCTCGTCTTGATCGACGTATCCGCCACCAGTCCGTTTTCCGGATTGGTATAGAGCATGAAATAGTCGAACGCCGAGCGTTGCAATTGGTCGATCAGCGCGTCGTCGGTTTCGTTTACCTGCTGCAGCATCTTCTATCCATCTCCTCGATGCTCCCATTCCCTGCTGAACATGGGAGCTTGGATAGTTGCAAATCAAAGATGATTAACGATGACATACTTTTGTGGAGGATTCTTTAATATCAGTGGGTTGTTGAAGTAGTCATCCCCAACCTCGTGGGCCTGGAGATGCCGTTTCCCGGCGATTTTCGGGGATATCGTCAGCAAAAGTGGAGGAATAGCTAATAGTACGAGCGCATTCGGCAAGGGCGAAGCATCGATAGTCCGGTGATTCGCGTCGATGAAATGGCTTTAGCCGAGGGCGGTTTCCAACCGGTGCTTTAGGCGCGCCAAGGTTCTGCCAAACACCGTCTCATCTTCAAGGGCTCTGGCAAGCGTCAACGCGCCCTGAATGCCGATGACAGCCTCTTCAGCGAGCATTTTCGCCTCGGCACCTGGCACGCCGCCCCTGAGCAAAGCGCCACAAAGCGCCTCGATCCAATGATGAAAGTAGCCTCGGATGGCAGCGGAGAAACGGTCGCGCGTTTCGTCCAGCGCAAAGGCGCCGATCAGGCAGACGCGACGGCCGGAGCGGAAATAGCTATCCGTTGTCTCCCACATGCGGGCGATGGCGGCACGCGGCTCTTCCTCTTCGAGCGGCTTGAACATTTCGGTCACGAACCAGGCGTCGATATTGGCCACGATCTCGGCGGCCATCTGTTCCTTGCCGCCCGGAAAGAAGTGATAGAGGCTGCCCTTGGACAGTTTGGTACGGGCGGTGATTTCGCTCATCGACGCGCCCTCGTAGCCGAGCTCGCGATAGACTTCGGCAACGAGGGCAATGGCGTCGGATTTTTCGAAGACGGTACGCGCCATCTCAAAGGCCGAGGTCGGAGAGGCCAGGATGATCGTCCGGCCGGCGGCCGAGCGGCCAGTGGAATTTCCGGCCCTCTTCCCTGATGGGCATGTCGTTGATGGAGGCGAAACGGCGCTGCATCAGGCCCTCGGCGTCGAATTCCCAATTCTCGTTGCCATAGGAGCGGAACCAATGGCCGCCATCGTCATGCCATTCATAGGCAAAGCGCACGGCGATGCGATTGTCCTCGAAGGCCCAGAGTTCCTTGATCAGCCGATAGTCCAGTTCGCGTGCCCATTTGCGCGTCAGGAATTCGACGATTTCCTTGCGGCCGCGCGGGAATTCAGCACGGTTCCGCCACTGGCTGTCCTCCGTATAGACCTTGGAGACACGCTCCGGATCGCGGCTGTTCCAGCCATCCTCTGCCATGCGGACCTTGGCGATCGCAGTTTCGCGGGTGAAAGGTGGGACGAGAGAGGTCGGCATGATGTGCTTCTTCTAAACTGATTGGCTTTAAATGGACCGATCGGTTTAGAAGATCAAGTGCCTTGATTTGCCGGGTGATGGTCTCAATGTGCGAATTTTCTGGCTCCGGCGACGCAGGCGACGACGGCGAGGGTTACGACGAGCATCGACCAGCTGACGCTTTCCTTGAGAAGGGCCGCGGCGAGCGCGAAGCCGAAGAAAGGCTGCAGGAATTGCAGCTGGCCGACGGCGGCTATGCCACCCTGGGCGAGCCCGCGATACCAGAAGATGAAGCCGATCAGCATGCTGAAGAGCGAGACATAGATGAGGCCGAGCCAGGCAGGGCCGCCGATACCGTCAATGCTGTGCGGCATGGTCATGAAGCAGAGCGCGATGGTGACGGGCAGGGACAGCACGAGAGCCCAGCAGATGACCTGCCAGCCGCCCAGCCGGCGTGAGAGAACGGCACCTTCGGCATAGCCAAGGCCACAGACGATCACGGCTGCAAGCATCAGGAGATCGCCGACCGGCGAGGCCGATAGGCCCTGTGCCAGCGCATAGCTGCACACCAGCGCGCTGCCGAGGATGGAGAATACCCAGAAGGCCGGACGGGGCCGCTCGCCGCCGCGCAGTACGCCGAAGACGGCGGTCGCCAACGGCAGCAGTCCGATGAAGACGATCGAGTGGGCTGACGTGACATGCTTCAGCGCCAGTGCCGTCAAGAGCGGAAAGCCGACGACGCAGCCGAGGGCGATGATCGTCAGCGAGACGATGTCGCCGCGAGCCGGGCGCTTCTCGCGAAAAGCGAGCAACAGGCCAAGACCCAGAAGGCCGGCGATTACGGCTCGGGCAACGGTCAGGAACAGAGGGTCGAAATCCATGACGGCTACGCGCGTTGCCGGCAGCGAGCCGCTGAAGATCACCACTCCCGTCAAACCGTAGATCCATCCCGTCGTCGTTTTGTCCATTGCGCATGCTCCTATTGGCTTTCGCGGTATCGGCGCATTTGTCTGGCGGAACCAGAGACGGTGCAGTACAATCTATGCGAACTGTTATGGTTGAAGGTGCAGTACGGATGGATAGTCTCTCGATGACCGGCGCTGCCGGCACGACCCGGATCGAAGGCGTGATGGCGGCGATATCAGAGCGCATCGCTACGCGCAGCCTCGTACCCGGCGCGCGGCTTCCTTCCGTGCGCAGCTTTTCCAAGACGATGCGAGTGTCGGTTTCGACCGTTGTGGAGGCCTATGAACGGCTTGCGGCCGAGGGGGTGATCCGCTCACGGCCGGGATCCGGCTTCTATGTCTGCGGGCCGCTGCCGCCCCTATCGCTCTCCGAAACGGGAGAGAAATCGGGCCGCAATGTCGATCCGCTGTGGATCTCGCGGCAATCGCTCGAAGTCGGCGACGATGCCATGAAACCGGGCTGCGGCTGGCTGCCGCCTTCATGGCTGCCGCAGGCGGCCTTGCGCAAGGCGATGCGCACACTTGCGCGCGGCGATATCGGAGTGCTTGCGAATTACGGGACACCGCTCGGCCTGCCGCCATTGCGGCAGCTGCTGGCCCGGCGCCTGGGCGAACATGGAATCAACGTGCCTCCGGATCAGATCATGCTGACGGAATCGGGCACGCAGGCGATCGATCTTCTCTGCCGGTTCCTGCTGGAACCCGGCGATACCGTCGTGGTCGACGATCCCTGCTACTTCAATTTCCATGCACTGCTGCGCGCGCATCGCGCCAAGGTCGTTTCCGTGCCTTTCACGCCGATGGGGCCGGATGTCGAGCTGTTCGGCCAGGTGCTCGAACGGCACAAGCCGCGGCTCTACATCACCAACTCCGCCATTCACAATCCGACCGGTGCGGCGCTTTCCCCCGTCACGGCGCATCGGTTGCTGAAGCTGGCGGATGCTTCCGGGCTCATCATCATCGAGGATGATATTTTCGCCGATTTCGAGCAGGTGCCGGCGCCGCGTCTGGCCGCCTATGACGGGCTGGACCGGGTGATCCATATCGGCAGTTTCTCGAAAACGCTTTCGGCCTCCATTCGCTGCGGCTTCATCGCCGCGAAGCCCGAGTGGATCGACGATCTCGTCGATCTCAAGGTCGCCAGCAGCTTCAGCTGCGGGCAAGTGTCGGCCGAGCTCATCTATCTCGCGCTGAAGGATGGAAGTTATCGCAAGCATGTCGAGGCGCTGCGCGTCCGGCTTGCGAAGGCGATGGATGAGGTTGCGGCCCGGCTGGAAGCGATCGGTATCACCCCATGGCTCAAGCCGCATGCGGGCATGTTTCTCTGGTGCAGGCTTCCGGAAGGGCTTGATGCCGCCGACCTTGCCCGTGCTTGCCTCGCGGAAGGGGTCATCCTCGCGCCCGGCAATGTTTTCAGCCTGTCGGAGACGGCCGGCCGCTTCATGCGGTTCAACGTCGCGCAATCGGCCGATCCCCGGATCTTCGACGTGCTGAAAGCGTCCATGCGAAAGCTGCGGGCGATACACAAGGATGCCGCTGCGAGCGGCATTACGGCAGCCTAGAGGTTTACCGGCGACACGAGGCTGCTCCTGTCGCCGGCTTGATCCCTATTTGGCGAAGAGGCTGTTGATGTCGGCGAAAGCCTTCATCTCGATGGCATTGCCGCTCGGGTCCCTGAAGAACATGGTCGCCTGTTCTCCCGGCTCGCCCCGGAAGCGGATATAGGGCTTGATGACGAATTCGATGTTGGCTTTCGTCAGCTTCTCGGCGGCGGCCTCCCATTCCTCCATCGACAGAACGACGCCGAAATGGCGTACCGGAACGCCATGGCCATCGACGGCATTTGCTGCCACGTCTGTCGTTTCACCCGGCGCCAGATGGGCGACGATCTGATGGCCGTAAAAGTTGAAATCGATCCAATCAGGCGAACTGCGGCCTTCGGGGCAACCGAGAAGGCCGCCATAGAAGGTTCTCGCCGCAGCGAGATCGTTGACGGGAAATGCGAGGTGGAAGGGATGAAGCGGTGCTGCGCTCATGATCGTCTCCAAGAAGCGAAGTGATGCAGCCATGAATAAGATACATTTTTCTCTATGAAAAATGGTATATCGTGATGTTGAGATACAGGAAAAATTATGAATCATGATTGCGGAACTTCAAACCCTTGTTGCTATCGCCCGCTTTGGAACGTTTGCTGCGGCGGGGGACAGGATCGGCCTGACGCAGGCCGCCGTCAGCGGACAGATGAAGCGGCTCGAGGAAAGGCTTGGCGTTAAATTGTTCGAGCGGACGGGCCGCTCCGCGACACTGAATGCTGCCGGGCTTAGAACGCTCGAACGCGCCAAGAGCATTATCGCGATGTTCGAGCACATTGCCGATCCCGTCGACGAGGCTTCGGGCGGCGAGCTGCGCGTCGGCGCAATTGCTTCCGTCCAATCGGCGCTGCTTGCCCGCGCTCTCGGCTCCTTCCGCCTGCGATTCGCAAATCATCATCTCCGCATTGTCCCAGGGGTCTCTCTGCATTTGCTCGACCTGCTCGATGCCGGCGAACTCGATCTTGCCGTGCTCATCGAACCACCCTTCGGCTTGCCCAAGAATCTCATCTGGCGGCCCCTGGTGCGCGAGCCCTACGTGCTTGCGGTTCCCGAAAAGCTGCAGGGCGATGATTGGCGGACACTGCTGCGCGAGCAGCCCTTCATCCGCTATGATCGCAGCTCTTTCGGAGGGCGGCAGGTCGACCGCTTCCTGCGGTCGCATTCGATCGTTCCGCGTGAATCGGTGGAGGTCGACGACATCGCCGGGATTGCCGCATTGGTCGGGCTCGGGCTCGGGGTGGCGCTTCTGCCTGTTGTCGACGGCAGCCCTCCTCCGGTGGCGCCGATCCGCATGGTGCCCTTATCCGAACCGGGGTTTTATCGCGAGATAGGGATATTGCAGCCGCAGGAGAGCGCACCAGCTGCAATCTGTCTTGCGGAATGCCTGATGGCGACGCAGCAATGAGGCCGTATTCGGCGCAAAACCGTGCCTTCGAGCCACCGCTAGGAATGCCGTCTCTTCCCGAAGCTCTTGCCAGGCGGAAAATATCCGTCATAGCTTTGCCACATGGCCGCTCCAATTGCGGCTCACATCCGCTATGGAATACACCGTCAAGTGAGGTCGGTCGTGCGCGTTCTGCTTGTTGAAGACGACAATATCCTCGGCTCATCGCTGAAGAAGGCGCTGGAAAAGCATGCCTACGGGGTCGACTGGATGCGCGACGGCGAATCCGGCCTCGAAGCGGCGGCGCATTCGCATTTTGCGGCGATCGTGCTCGATATCAATCTGCCGCAGCTAAGCGGCATGGAGGTGTTGCGTCGCATCCGGCAGCGGGGAAATTCCGTTCCCGTGCTGCTGCTGACGGCGATGGATTCCGTGCGCCAGAAGGTCGAAGGTCTGGATGAGGGCGCCGACGACTATCTGGTCAAGCCGTTCGATCTCGACGAGCTGCTGGCGAGGCTGCGCGCGCTCATCCGCCGGCGTGACGGGCGGACCGAAAGCGTCATCCGCTGCGGCGACGTGGAGGTCGACCCCTCGGCCATGGTGGCTCGCAAGGATAATGTGCAGGTTCATACCACGGCGAAAGAATTTCATCTCCTGAAGCTGCTCATGGAGCGCAGCGGCCGGTACGTGACAAAGAACGATATCGAATATGCGCTCTATGATGCGGAAAACACCGTCGAGAGCAATACGATCGAAGTGACGATCTACAATCTGCGCAAGAAGCTCGGCACCGATTTCATCAAGTCGATCCGCGGCGTCGGCTATATGATCGAGCGATGAACAATTCCACGCTTACCCGCAAGCTGTTTCTGCGCATCGCGCCTGTCGTCGTGGTGACGATCGTCGTGATCGCCGCCTTCGCCTTCAACAGCGCGACGCGGGAGATCAACAATATCTACGATGCCCAGCTCATCGACGATGCCAACGTGATCTGGAGCCTGCTGCGCCGGCCGCTGGAGAAGAATCCGGACCATGGCGCCAAGCAGATCGACGATATCGACTTCAACATGGACAATCAGCTGGCTTTCAACGAAGACGCTGATGACTATGCCGATGCGCATATGTTCCGCGCCTGGGTCGACGGCAATATCCGCTTCTACAGCAGCACCGCCTTCCTCTCTGACGTCCCGCAGCAGAAGGTGGGTTTTACCACGCTGACCTATGGCGGCGACGAATGGCGCGTCTATTCGCTGCCGATTCCGAACACGACTATCGTGATCGAACTCGGCGAAAAGATCGCGCTTCGCGAAACGCTCGTTTCCAACATTCTTCTCAATCTGTTTTTTCCGCTGCTGATGCTGGTGCCGGTCATCGGCTTTCTCATCTGGCTCGGCATCAATAGCGGCCTGCGCACGATTCATGGGCTGGTGCGGCAGATCCGGACAAGATCGCCTGACGATCTCTCGGCTATCCCGGTCGAAGAGCTGCCGCGCGATCTGCTGCCGCTTGGCCGGTCGATCAACCAGCTGCTGGAAAAGCTCGGCCAGTCGCTGACGCTGGAGCGGCGCTTCTCCGATCTTGCCGCGCATCAGCTGCGTACGCCCCAGGCGAGCGTGAAGCTGCTTTTGCGGATGCTCGAAAACAGCGAAAGTGATCAGGAGCGGCACGCGATCGTTTCCGATCTCGTGGCCAGCAACAACCGCACCATTCATCTTATCGAACAGCTGCTGCGGCTCGCCAGGGTCAGTCACCACCCCCTTAATCTCACCTCGATAGAGCTTTATCACTGGATGGCGTCGCTCATCGCCGAACTCGGCAATATCATCACCAGCCGCGAACTCGACGTCGTGCTGGAAGGCGATGAGGCGATCCAGGTCAGAACCGATGAGGCGCTGCTGCGCATGCTCGTCACCAATCTGCTCGACAATGCGATCAAATACACGCCTGCGGGAGGGGAAATCAAAGTTTCTATCGCCTCGGAGGATGGCTTTGCCTGCATTTCCATCAGCGACAGCGGCCCCGGCATTCCGCCGCATGAAAGGGAAGCGGTGTTCCAACGCTTCTACCGCCTTCATACGCTGCATACCGAAGGGGCTGGGCTTGGGCTTGCGATCGTCGCGGACACCGCTGATCGTCTCTCGGCAACTGTGGATCTCTCCACATCCCGTCTGGGTAGCGGTCTCCAGGTCGATTTGAGATTGCCGCTCAGGTAAAACTCACGGCCTCGTCGCTTTTCATTTTCGCATCATTTTCCGCTCATGCCCGGCTCATCTGAGGTTGTTAGACGCAACTTAAGACAAGGCGAAGGGGTATTTCATGCAGGTGTTTTGCGATTTTGATGGAACCATATCCATCGAAGACGCGACGGATATGGTGCTAACCCGTTTCGCCGGTTCCGAGTGGGAAGATATCGAGCAGTTGTGGAAGCAGGGGCAGATCGGCTCCGGCGAATGCATGCGCCGGCAGATCGCTCTCATCGAAGCAAACAGAGGCGAGCTCGATCGGTTTCTCGATACGCTGGCGATCGATCCCGGCTTTGAGGCTTTCCTGTCCTTCTGCCGTCGCGGCGAATTGCCTGTCACGATCGTCAGCGATGGTGTGGATTATTTTATCCGGCGCATTCTGGCGCGTCATGGCATCGAGGGCCTGCCGATCGTCGCCAATGTGCTGACCTGCAGCGTTTCCCAGGGCCGCGAATCCTATTCGCTGTTTCCGCCGTTTACGGCAACCGGCTGCGTATCCGGCGCCGGTGTCTGCAAATGCCGCGTCGTCGATAGCAATGACCTTCAGGTCTACATCGGCGACGGGCGAAGCGACTTCTGCGTTTCCGACAAGGTCGACCTCGTTTTCGCCAAGGCTAAGCTTGTCGATTACTGCGAGGAAAACGGCATTCCCTATGTCGGTTTCGCAGATTTTTCCGACCTGCTTCCAAAGATGGAAGCCGTTCTCCCGAGCGTCGAGCGACGCTCCCGTACGCTGCCGCATTTCAAGACAGCGTAAAACAGACCGAGAGGCATTGAATGAAAACGAATGTAGCCGAAGCCTTCAGCGGTGAGACCGAGTCCGTCCGCTCCGAAGAGGAATTGCGCGCGCTTGAGGAGATCTATTGCTCCCATGGCGACACGGTTCACTATATGGACAAGCCGAAATTCTTCGAAGAATGCGAAGGCTCCTATGTCTACGACCGGACCGGGACGCCGTTCCTCGATCTGCAGATGTGGTATTCCGCCGTCAATTTCGGCTATCGCAACGAGCGCCTGAACGAGGCCGCGCATCGCCAGCTCGACCGTCTCCCGCAGGTCGCCTCGCAATATCTGCACCGCGAAAAGGTGGAGCTTGCGGCGATGATCGCCCAGGATGCCGAGCGCAAGTTCGGCCATAAGGGCCGTGTCCACTTCAACGTCGGCGGCTCGCAGGCCGTCGAGGATTCACTGAAGCTCGTGCGCAATTACACCGGCGGCAAGAGCCTGATGTTCGCCTTCGAAGGCGGCTATCACGGCCGCACGCTCGGCGCTTCGGCGATCACCTCGAGCTATCGCTATCGCCGCCGCTACGGCCATTTCGGCGATCGCGCGCAGTTCGTTGAGTTTCCCTATTACTTCCGCGGTCCGAAGGGCATGTCGAAGGAAGAATACGGACATTATTGCGTCCAGAAGTTCGCCCGCTTGTTCGAGAGCGAATATAACGGTGTCTGGGACCCGAAGGCCGGCAAGTCCGAATATGCGGCCTTCTACATCGAGCCGATTCAAGGCACCGGCGGCTATGTCATTCCGCCGATGAACTTCTTCGTCGAACTGAAGAAGGTGCTCGATGATCACGGCATCCTGCTCGTCGTCGACGAAATCCAGATGGGCGTCTACCGCACCGGCAAGCTCTGGTCGATCGAGCATTTCGGCGTTTCGCCGGATGCGCTGATCTTCGGCAAGGCGATCACCAACGGCCTCAACCCGCTCTCCGGCGTCTGGGCTCGCGAAGAGATGATCAATCCGGAGATTTTCCCGCCCGGCTCCACGCATTCGACCTTCGCCAGCAACCCGATGGGGACTGCCGTTGCGCTGGAAACGATGAAGATGCTGGAGGAGCAGGACTTCGGCGCTGCGATCATGGAAAAGGGCGCGCATTTCCTCGACGGGCTGAAGCAGCTGCAGAAGCGCCACGCCACCGTCGGCGAGGTCGATGGTCTCGGTCTCGCCCTGCGCATGGAAATCTGCAAGGACGACAGCTACACGCCGGACAAGGCGACGTTGGACTGGATGTGCGACGAAGGCATGAAGGGCGACCTTCAAGTCGGCGGCAGGACCTACGGCCTCGTGCTTGACGTCGGCGGCTACCACAAGAACGTCATCACGTTTGCTCCGAACCTGCTCATCACCCGCGAAGAGATCGATCTGGCGCTTGCGCTTCTCGATCAGCTTCTGACGCGCGCGGCCCGGAGATAAGACGGTGCAACTGCTGCTTCTTCATCTCGATGATGCTTTGGAGTTGCAGCCCGACTTCGTACGCGCGTGCAAATTCGCAGGCGCGTACCAGTATTTCGGCAAGAACGCCGGCCAGCAGGTTCGGCTTTGGAGCAAACAGAGCGCGCTTGACGATCTCAGCCGCGAGATCGTCAAGAACAGGCCTGCGACCGGCAAGACGCCGCAATTGTGCTTCATGGGCTCCGGTGATTTCCATCATATCACCGCCCTGCTGCTTGACGACGCGCTCGAGCGGCAGTCCAGTGCGGCCACGCTGATCCATTTCGACAATCATCCGGATTGGGTCAAGTTCGACGGCGGACTGCACTGCGGCTCCTGGGTCAACAGCGCACTTGCCAATCCCAGCATCCAGAAGGTCATCACGATCGGCGTCTGCAGCCATGATCTTCGTAGCCCGGAGCGCAAGGGGGCCAATCTGCACTGGCTCGGCGACGGCAAGCTGGAACTCTACCCTTACGAACATCCGCCGAGCCGCGTCCTGGCCGATTACGGCAATGGCGCCAGCTATCGACAGGAACGGGGTGCGCTGCACTGGAAGTCGATCGCCGAAATCGGCGAGGAAAATTTCATCGATCACATGCTCAGCCGTATTCGCACCGAAGCGGTCTACGTAACGATCGACAAGGACGTGCTGGCCGCCGACGATGCCGTTACCAATTGGGATCAGGGCCGCATGCGGCTGCCCTATCTCCTCTCCCTCATCAGCGAAATCGGCAGCCGTCACCGCATCATCGGCGCCGATGTCATCGGGGATTATTCGACCCCGAGTTATGCTGGCAGTCTTCGGACCCAATTCATGAAGCGCGCGGAGATCTTCATCGATCAGCCGCGTATGCGCCAGGGTGCCGAAACGATGAGAAACATCAACAGTGCAGCCAATCATGCGCTGCTTGAGGTGCTGGCGGAGTACATGGAATGACTGGCAGCCTGACACTTCCCATGCTCGGACTGATCCTATTCTGCATACTCGCGGAGACGGCCCGTGAAGTTTGCTTCAAGCAAACGGCCGGCGAAGGCGCCCTGCTTTCGGCGCTGGCCAAGCCGATCACCTGGCTCGGCATTCTGTTTTGGGCCGTGGAGCTTTTCGCCTGGACGGCCGTTCTCGAGCGCGTCCCCCTGACCATCGCCTTCCCGCTGATGGCGCTAAGCTATGTGGTTATCGTGCTCGCCGGCGCCGTCATCTTCAAGGAAAACATCAACCTGCGCCACGCGACGGGCGTGTTCCTCGTCACCGCCGGTGTGGCTTGCGTGGGAGTTACAGGACTATGAAAATCTTTGCACACACCCGATGGGATCTGGCACCGGTTCTGGCCGCTGTCGCCCATCTCGCCTTCGATGTCTATCTGATCGTCGGCTTCGAAAGCCGGCCGCTTTGGCTCTCCGCCGTTCTCGGCTGTCTTTACGCCGTTTCGATCTCCTGGAACATCAACAGCATATCGCACAATTTCATCCATACGCCCTATTTCAAGCCGCGCTGGATGAACTACGGTTTCAGCCTGCTGGAGTCGGTCGCGATCGGTTTCTCGCAGACCTATTATCATTGGGTGCATATGCGCCACCATTCAGGCAACAGCGACAGGCCGGATGAGAAAGGCGACACTGTCGATCTGTTGTCGATCTATCGCCATGGCCGCGACGGCCAGCCGGAAAACGTCTGGTCCTACACGTTTCTGAGCTTCTTCCGCGACAGCCTCGGCGACATCCACAAGGCGATCGCCCGCAACCGCCCCTTCGACGCGGCCTGGGGACGGTTCGAACTCTACTTCTTCCTGGGACTTGCCGCGCTCGCGCTTGTCTACGATTGGAAAGCGGTGCTGTTCTTCGTGCCGTTCTATTATATCGGCAACTGCCTGTCGTCGCTGAACGGCTATTACGAGCATCTGAACGGCGATCCGGACGAGCCGATCGCCTGGGGCGTCTCGAGCCACAAATCCTTCTACAACTGGCTCTGGTTCGGCAACGGCTATCATGCGGAGCACCATTATCGCCCGCGGACCCACTGGACGAAACTCCAGGCGCTGCATGAGCAGATCAAGGACGAGCAGGAAAAGAATGGCACGCATGTGATCAGCACCTGCCATGCTCTTGGCTTTATGGCCAAGGAAAACCGGCCGTCGGAGCTCTCTCATGAAAGCTGACGAATTGAGCTTCTTCATGGAGGGCTCAAACGGCAAAGGCGTTCTTCTGATTCACGGTCTGACGGGAGCGCCGGCCGAAATGAAGCTGGTGGCCCGTCACCTCAACCGCAGGGGCTACAGCATCTATGCGCCGTTGCTCGCAGGCCATGGCGTCGATGCGAAGACCCTGCGCGGAACGAGCTGGGAAGACTGGCTAGCCTCTGTCGTCAGCGCATCGGAATTTCTTGCATCCAGAACGCAGGAAGTCTTTGCGGCTGGCATCTGCGTTGGTGGCAAGCTGGCGATGCTGGCCGCCGAACAGCAGAAGAAGACCATCAGCGCGGTGGCGATCTATTCTCCCTGCTTCAGTTATGACGGCTGGGACGTTCCCTTCTACTATCCGCTGCTGGCCTCCCAGATCGGCTGGCTGTCGCGCGTTCCATTCCTCGACCGGCTGAACTTCAGCGAGACAACCTCGCTCGGTATAAAGGACGAGCGCATGCGCCGGTTGATCGAAGGCATGGCGAGCGAAGGCGTTTTGGAAAAATTCCCGGGCAAGGGTCTGGTCGAGATGCACCGGCTGGGCAAGGCTCTTCGCAGCCTGTTGCCGCAAATGCAGACGCCGACGCTGATCCTGCATGCCGAGGATGACGATCTCGCCAGCCCGAAGCATGCCCGTTACATTTCCGAGCATATCGGTGCTCCGCACGAACTGAAATGGATCACGGACAGCTATCACATGATCCATGTCGACCGGCAGCACCGTCAGGTGGCCGATTTCACGGCCGATTTCTTCGAGGCGCGTCATGTCGCAGCCGCTGCTTAAAGTCCCGCCGCAGCCGACGGGCGATCCGGTGGCCGAAGTTCATGTCAGCATCCGCGCCATCGGCCGCGATGCGTGGAATGCGTGTTTCCCGGGTCAAGTCGAGGACTATGATTGCCTGCTGGCGATCGAAGAAGCTGGTCTTGAGGGGTTTGAATGGCGCTACATCACCGTCACGGAAGGCGGACGGGTCAGCGCAGCCATGCCGGCCTTTCTCTGCCTTTATGCCCTCGATACCACGCTGGAGGAAGGCTTCCTGCGTCGGTCCATGCGCAAGGTCCAGCGCTATTTTCCGAAGTTCCTGAAGCTGCGCCTTGCCTGCCTGGGTTCACCCTGCACGGAAACGGGGGCGATCGGCTTTCATCCCGACGTCGATGGCGAGCGACGCGGCGTCTTGCTGGCCGAGATGCTGTCCTTTTTCGAGCAGGTCGCCGCGGCTGAGTGTTGCGGGCTGATCGGCCTCAAGGATATTCCCGAGCCGACATCGGCCGAATTCGGCGCGCTGTTTGCCGCGCGCGGCTATGCCACGATCGGTGGCCTTCCGACGGCCTGGCTCGACATCGATTTCAAGACGGTCGACGAATATCTCGCCAGGCTTTCGTCCGGTACGCGCAAGGACATGCGCCGCAAGATGAAATCCTTCGAACAGGTCAGGGTCGAGATCCGGACGGATTTCGGCGAATTCCTGCCTGAGGTCATGGCGCTCTATCATGACACGCGCAATCGCAGCGAATGGCAGTTCGAAGAACTGACGCCTGCCTATTTCCAGGGCATTCTCGACCGGATGAGCGGCCGCGCGTTCTGCGCCTTCTATTTTGTCGAAGACAAGCTCATGGCCGCCAATCTGATTGTCCATGACGAGCGCGTGGCGATCGACAAGTTCTTCTGCATGGATGGCGAAAAGGGCCGGCCCTACAATCTCTACTTCCTGAGCTGGTTCACCAATCTGCGCTATTGCCTCGATAATGGCTTGAGCCGGTACCAGAGCGGTCAGGCCTATTATGAAAACAAGGTGCGGCTCGGCAGCAAGCTGACGGCCAATGCGATGTATTTCCGCCACCGCAATCCTTTCCTTCAGGGACTGTTGCGACTGGTATCGCCGCTGTTCTCGACAGATGAGGCGGATTTGTAATGCCGATGCGTCTTTCCTGGCTTGCCGTGCCGGTAATGAATACCCTGTTCCAATTCTTCATCAAGCTCGGAGCCGAGCAGATGAACGCTGGGCGCACGGAAAGCTGGCTATGGCAAGCACTCTCCTCATACTGGATATTGGCAGCTATCGCCGTCGAGATCGTGACCTTCTTCATCTGGATGAACGTGCTTGCGGAACTCGATCTCAGCCGCGCCTTCCCGCTTTCCGGCATTAGCTACGTGCTGATCATCGCGACAGGCTGGTTCGTCTTCGGCGAGCGTGTCGTCGCCCTGCAGGTGGTCGGCAGCGGTCTGATCCTCCTGGGGGTCTGGTTGATCGCCGGTGCCAATGCGGCGCCGGAAGAGGGCGACGATTGGCATGTCAAGCATGACGGGCTGCGCAGCAGCGCCGGTAAGGATGGAAGATGACCGGTTCTCCAGCTGAAAACCGCTCCACGGGCAAGAGCAATGTCCTTTTCTCCGGCGTTGTGGACTGGTGCGTGAAGCGCGCGCTGTCTTCGATCGTGACGCGCGGCGCATTGACCGTGACCACGGCCAGCGGCCGTGTGCTGACCTTCGGCGACGGCACCGGCAAGCCGGTCCATGTCCGTTTCACCGACGACCGCGCCGAATGGGCGCTCCTCATCGATGCCGATAAGCGGCTTGGCGAGCTCTTCATGGATGGCCGCTTCATCGTGGAGCAGGGTACGCTCTACGATTTCGTGGCGATGATGCTGCGCGAAGGGCAGAACAGTACCCACCCCCTCATTGCCCGCATCATCGATCATATCAGGACGAAGCTGCGGATTTTCCGCCATCGCAACCTACCGGGGCGATCGAAGGCGAATGTCGCGCATCACTACGATCTCGATGGTAGGCTTTACGAGCTCTTCCTCGATCCGGACCGGCAATATTCCTGTGCCTATTTCGAGCATGCAGATCAATCGCTTGACGATGCGCAGATTGCCAAGAAGCGGCATCTCGCCGCCAAGCTTTTGATCGAACCGAACAACAGCATCCTCGATATCGGCTGCGGCTGGGGCGGCCTCGCGCTGCATATGGCCGAACATGCGCCGGGCGGTTACGTGCTCGGCGTGACCCTGTCGGAAGAGCAGCATGAATACGCGTCGAAGCGGGTTGCCGAGAGAGCCGGCGGAACACCGGCGGAGGTTCAGTTCGCGCTGAGGGATTACCGCAGCCTGACCGGCCGCTTCGACAGGATCGTTTCCGTCGGCATGTTCGAGCATGTCGGGCTGGCGTCCTATCGCACCTTCTTCCGCAAATGCGCTGAGCTTCTGGAGGATGACGGCGTCATGGTGCTGCACACCATCGGCTGTTCGGCGACGCCCGGCTTCACGACGCCGTGGCTCGACAAATACATCTTTCCCGGCGGCTATATTCCGGCGCTGTCCGAGATCGTGCCGGAGATCGAGGCGGCGGGGCTTGCCATCACCGATGTCGAGGTGCTGCGGCTGCATTATGCCAAGACGCTGGAGGCGTGGCGGGAGCGTTTCATGGCGCGTTGGGACGACGCCGCCAAGCTCTATGACGAGCGCTTCTGCCGCATGTGGGAATATTATCTTTCGACGGCGGAGGCCGCCTTCCGCTACGAGGATCTCGTCGTCTTCCAGATCCAGATCGCCAAGCGAAATGACATCATTCCGCTGACGCGCAACTATATCGCCGAGAATGAAGCGAAGAGCGCTTCAAAACTTGACGTTGAAGGTTCTGTTGAGCGTAAAGCCGATGATGTTCTGGTTGGGTGAGCCGAAGCGCGAGGTGATCGGGCTATCGGCGGCGTCGCCTACCAGGCGGTTATATTTCTCATAGACCTGCACGCTCCATTCCGGCGAGATCGTATAGGTCGCCGCCACGGTGAAGCCGACCGATTTCACGCCGGCGCCGGCATCGAAGGCATTGATATGGCCATGTCTCGCAGCTTCACTCTCCGAGATGCCGAAGTTGGTGCGCATATAGACTGAATTTGCCATCGACAGGCGAGGGCCAGCGGACAGGAGCCATTTGTCTCCGAGCGGCTGGAACCAGTCGAGAGCGAAATCGCCCACCAGTCCATCGCCGCCCCAAAGTGACTGGCGTATTTCCGTGCGGAACCGGAGCCGATTGTCCATCAGCCAATATTGGGCAAAGCCGCCCGCATCGAAGTTCCAGCGCACCCTGCGCTGGCTTTGCAGGTGCAGGTTGTTGATGTCGAAGCGGTCGTCCCGTAGCCCCACAACGGGGCCGATTTCGACGCCGCCGAGATCGAAGAGCTGATAATCGAAATTATCGTCCGGAGCGCTGTATTCCTGCGCCTCACCCAAACGATGGATGTCGAATGAGGGCAGGGCGCCGAAGGTATAATGCTTCGATCCCTCATAGCTCGGGCCGTATTCAACCGTCGCACCAAGCGTGACAACCCAGGTATCGGATGAGGATTTAGAGGTGTCATCCGCCGCTTTGGATGAGGTGGGAAACATACCGGCTATACACGCTGCCAGCAGCCCCGTTCCGGCCAGCACAGACAGCCGGGCGGAAAAAGATGTCCCAACATTTAACACTCTGAAAACACCTGATGCCTGATCGCCCCTGCAGCTCTAGTAGCACAGCTCACGGCTTGGAAAACAGTAGAAAGTTTGACAGCAGACATGGTGCCTGACCACCAGCCTGAACGCTTCTGTATTGCTAACGCCCCCATGAACCATCCTTCAGCAGAAAGCGAAGCAGGCCACATCCTGTCGTGGCTGCCGCGGTGCCTGCGGCAATTCCCGTCAAGATAGAGAGGTTTTATTTCACGAACCTGAAGCGCATGCGCCGCCGAATATATCATCGCGGCTTTGATCGGTTGGAAGCTGCGCGTTTTGTTCCTAGATAGGCTTTGTCCGCTATCGGGCTTCGATTCTGGACGAAACGATATGAGAGCAGGCAAGGCGGGTTTTAGCGCATGAAGGATCGGCCATTCGGCACATCGGGCATCCCTGGATGGTTGAACCGCTACGAGCCCTTGCTGCTTGTGATGTTCGCCGCGCTTTCGGGCGGCATTCTTCTGTTCATCTATCTCACAGGAGAAGTCCTCGAAGGCAGCACGAAGGGATTCGACGAGGCGATCCTGCTGGCGCTTCGTCAGCCTGGTGATCTTTCTGTTCCGATCGGGCCGGGTTGGCTGACCCATGCCGTCAAGGACATTACCAGCCTCGGCGGGACGACGGTACTCGCACTGATGACGGCGCTCGTGACGATCTATCTGCTTCTCGACCGGCAGCGCTCCATCGCCATCTTCATCCTCGCTTCGGTCCTGGGCGGATGGGCATTGAGCACGGCCTTGAAGGTCGGCGTCGCGCGGGCGCGTCCGGATATCGTGCCACATCTGGTCGAGGTTCACGATCTGAGCTTTCCGAGCGGCCATGCGATGGTATCGGCCGTGACCTATCTGACGCTTGCCGCTCTGATCTCAGGTACGCGGACCTATCGTTCGACGCGCTTCTTCATCGTCGCAGCCGGCATCCTGCTGACATTGATGATCGGCGCGAGCCGGGTCTATCTCGGTGTACATTATCCGACCGACGTTCTCGGTGGCTGGTGCGCCGGTGCGACCTGGGCGCTCGCCTGCTGGATCATCGCCCGCCGCTATATATCACCTGCCGCAGGCGGCAAGGGGCCTGCCGAAGACGATGGTCCGCCTTTCAAATGAGGGAGGCTGCCCCTTGCAGGATCAGCACTGGACTTCGAGCCGCGTCGCGACCAGCAGTGAGTAGTCCGTGCCCTTGGGGTCGCTGAAGAACATGCTGGTCAGCGCGGCCTGGTTTTCCGCCATGACTTCCTTGGGGTTGGGCCTGATGACCTTACGCTTGCAGCGGCCTAAAGCCTGCCCCGACGTGGTCAAATCGTTGTCGGTGGCGAAATCGACCGCCGTATAGAGCGTCTTGTCGTAGATGCCGAAAATGGTGGTGCCCTTGAGGAAGGTCTTCTGCTCCGGCTTCAGCGAAAAGGTCAGCGTCAGCGAACCATCCTTGTAATTGGCCTCAACCGCGTCCGGTTTGGCCATCGGAACCGCTTTGCCGTTGCTGGTGACGTTCGTGTAGTAACCATATTGCGCCAAGGAATCCCTGACCGTCTTTCCCACGGCTTTGAGCTCGCTCGCGCTCAAAGCCTGGTCGCCGCTCTTGCCGTAATCCATGAGCACGGAGGAGGTGAACACCTCGTCGAAGCTCCAGACGTTGCGTAGCTCGCTGATCGAGCCATCGGGCGCCGAGACGACCTCGAACTTGGCATCGATGAAGATATGCGGATGGGCAAATGCGGGAACGGGTAGAAGCGACAGCATCGCAATCAGCAGGGAAATCTTTGTTTTCATGCTTTTCATGCGAGCAGCTACCGCGTTTCGTCCGGTCTATCCGATGCGCAGATCTGAGCGTCAAATGAGACTGATTTGAGACCCTTCGCGCGTGGGCAAGGCATAGATGCAAGGAAAGGAAACGGGACTACGGAAACTTGCCTTTTCGGCATAACATCAGCCTCGGCCTGAGCCGTGACTTTTTCTCTTCGGAGGAAAAATCTGGAAAATTGGAGCGGGCGAAGGGATTCGAACCCTCGACCCCAACCTTGGCAAGGTTGTGCTCTACCCCTGAGCTACACCCGCTCATTCCCGTCGCGATCCGGGGTAGTGTGTTGGACCGCTGGGCGTCGTCTTGCGGCGACGGGCGCTATATGGCCTAACCATTTTTCAAATGCAACAGGGAAATGACGAGTTCGCGAAGAAAAAATGCATCTTCTTTCCATAAGCTCTCGGAAAGCCCGGAAACGCCGGGCTTTGTCGTCTCGAAGATTGCAATGAAATTGTGGGCGACGTATCAGGGGCGAACCATTTTTGATTGCGAGACGTCATGACCGAGACCACTCCGAAAACCCGCGACGATCTTTTCCGATTCCTGGATGGGCTCGGCATTGCCCATACCACCAAGGATCACGCTCCGGTCTTCACCGTCGCCGAATCGGTGTCGTTGCGTGACGAGATCCCCGGCGGGCACACGAAGAACCTGTTCCTGAAGGACAAAAAGGACAATTTCTTCCTGCTGACCGTCGAGGAAAACGCGACCGTCGATCTGAAGACCGTCCACACGCTGATTGGCGCGGCCAGCAAGGTGTCCTTCGGCAAGCCGGAAAAGCTGATGGAGTATCTCGGCGTCATTCCGGGATCCGTCACGGCGTTTGGTGCGATCAACGACGCGGGCAACAATGTCACCTTCGTCCTCGATGCCGATTTGATGGCGCATGACACCGTCAATTGCCATCCCCTGTCGAACGATGCGACGACATCGATTGCCAGCGGCGATCTCCTGCGCTTCATGGAGGCGACGGGTCATGCGCCGCTAGTCTTGAAAGTGACGAGCTAACGTACGATTTTAGCGCTAAGATATGGCAGGCGGCTTCTCTTCGGGCTGTCCGCGTGCTTTGACCATTCCATTCGGCGTGCTGTCCGGCGAACTTTATCGGTTCGTTTGGGAATCATGCTCCTCACAAGATCAAGGATGCCGGCAGGCGGGAGACACTTATGAGCGGTTCGAACAATCCCTATAACGCTTCCTTCGGCGGGCAGATGTCGGCCTCGGCATCCTACGGCGGCGCGCCGTCAGCCGGTGGCGCTTCGCCGATCAAGGACACGACGACTGCCAACTTCGCCAAGGATGTTATCGAAGAATCGCGCCGTCAGCCGGTGCTGGTCGATTTCTGGGCGCCCTGGTGTGGCCCCTGCAAGCAGCTGACGCCGGTTCTCGAAAAGGTCGTCACCGAGGCCCAGGGACGGGTCAAGCTGGTCAAGATGAACATCGACGATCATCCCTCGATCGCCGGTCAGCTCGGCATCCAGTCGATCCCGGCCGTTATCGCTTTCGTCGATGGCCGTCCTGCCGACGGCTTCATGGGGGCGGTTCCCGAAAGCCAGGTTCGCCAGTTCATCGATCGTCTCGGCGGTCCGGCAGGCGGCGCCGACGATCAGGCGGCCGAGATTGCCGCTGTTCTGGAAGAGGCGAGCGGCCTGCTTGCCGCCGGTGATGTCAATGGTGCCGCCGAGCTCTTCGGCGCGGTGCTGCAGGCGGATCCCGAAAATGCCAAGGCGCTTGCCGGCATGGCGGAATGCATGATTGCCGCCGGCCAGAGCCAGCGCGCCCGCGAAGCGCTTGCCGACCTGCCGGAAACGCTCGCCAACGATGCAGGCATCCAGGCCGTGGTGAAGAAGCTCGACCAGATCGACGAGGCCCGCAAGCTCGGCGATCCCGTGGCGATCGAGCAGGAACTGGCGGCCAATCCCGACAATCACGAACAGCGCATCAAGCTCGCCAAGATCCGCAATGTCGAAGGCAAGCGCGAAGAGGCGGCCGAGCATCTTCTGACCGTCATGCGCAAGGACCGCAGCTACGACGATGACGGCGCGCGCCGCCAGCTCCTGGAGTTCTTCGAGGTATGGGGCGCCAAGGATCCCGCCACGATCGCGGCGCGGCGCAAGCTTTCCTCCATTCTGTTTTCGTAAGAGCCTGTTTTCCTGATGTAGATGGCG
The DNA here is from genome assembly GCF_000330885.1 of Rhizobium tropici CIAT 899. Lineage (NCBI taxonomy): Bacteria > Pseudomonadati > Pseudomonadota > Alphaproteobacteria > Hyphomicrobiales > Rhizobiaceae > Martinezella > Martinezella tropici. Next base: position 3,504,835 of record NC_020059.1, on the reverse strand, counting down.
ATCGTGCGAAACATTTCGCACGGTCGCTTGTTTGGATGAACGCGGCGTATCGGCACCCCGGCTAAAATACTCTTGTGTTTTCGGCAGACGGGCTCACATTGTCTGACGACGTGGCGCGGGATGGGAAGCGACCGCGATGTGTGTCGTTCCTGTGCGGCCCTCCGTGGCCGGCAGCGCGGTGTTCTAGCGGGATGGAAGAGATGCAAGTCGGCAATGCCAGATATTTGAAGCCAAGCGATCTGCCCGAATCGGTTGCTGTCTTTCCCTTGTCCGGTGCCTTGCTGCTGCCCGGGGCGCAATTGCCGCTCAATGTTTTCGAGCCGCGCTATCTTGCCATGTTCGATGCGGCGATCGCCGGCAACAGGCTGATCGGCATCGTGCAGCCTGCGCTTTCCGAGCCGGCCGACACGCCGAACCTCTCGCATGTCGGCTGCCTGGGACGCATCACCTCCATCGCCGAAACCGGCGACGGACGTTACATTGCCGCGCTGACCGGTATATGCCGTTTCCGACTGATGGATGAAATCACCACGCACCAGCCCTATCGCACCTTCCGCATCACGCCTTTCATCTCCGACCTCAAGTCGCACCATGAAGAGGATACGGTCGACCGCGCCGCACTTCTTTCCGCCTTCCGGGCCTATCTGGAAGCCAACACGCTGGAGGCGGATTGGGAGAGCGTCGAGCGCGCCGACAATATGATGCTGGTCAATTCGCTCTCGATGATGGCGCCTTTCGATCCGGCTGAAAAGCAGGCACTTCTCGAAGCCCCGGATCTCAAAACCCGCGCCGAAACCTTCATCGCCATCGTCAAGATCGTGCTCGCCGGCTCCGGCGACACTGATTCGCTGATGCAGTAGGAGCCTGCCGATGGATGTTACGGTCAGCAAAGTCGACCCGAAACTGCTCGATCTCCTCGTCTGCCCGCTGACCAAGGGGTCGCTGAGCTACGATCGGGAAAAGAACGAGCTGATCTCGGAAAAGGGCCGCCTTGCCTATCCGATCCGCGATGGCATCCCGATCATGCTGATTTCGGAAGCGAGACGTATCGAGGATTGACCTAGATTCAGTTCGATTGAGATAAGTTGTTCACTCGGCGGTGCACCAGCAAAAGGCCCAGGAGTGTGCAATATGCAATGCTTGAGATCACCAGGGCCAACCACAGAGCAGCCTGCCGACCGGCATAGGTCACCACGGTGGTAAATAATGGCGGCGCCGCTGCATAGGAGAGATTGAGGGGCACCGCCAGTCGTGCCGACGCACGGGCGTAAGTGCCGGCGGGAAAAATCTGCAGCGGGAGCGTGGCGCGGGTAACGGCGGTGATGCCGCTGGCAATGCCGTAAAGCGTTGCGAAAAGCATGGCGCCCCTGAAGCTGTTGCTCAGCAGAAGAATCGCGAAGCTCAAGGGAAACAGAGCAGAGCCCGCGAGGCCGATGGCAAAGCCCGACCACCGCCCGCCGCCGAGAAAATCGACCAGGCGGCCTGCCCATCGCGCAATGCCGATGAAGGCTGCCGCCGCCAGCGCACTGGCATGATCGAGACCAGCAGCCTCGAAGAGGATGATGATCGTCAGGGCAAATCCCCAGGTAACGAAGCCGTTGGCGGCAAAGCTTGCGGCCAGCAAGGTGAAACTCGGCCCATGGATGCGGGCAGGCTCCGGCGCGGTCTTGGCAACCGATTTCTCCCTGGGTTGACGGGCAAGCGTGGTCCAGTGCAGCGGCGCGCAGACAAACAGCATCAGCGCGGCAAAGAGAAGCGTTGTTGCGCGCCAGCCCCATTGATCCTGCAGAAGGGCGGTCAGCGGCCAGACGATCGTCGATGTCAGCCCGCCGGCCAGGATCAAAACACCGAGCGCACGACGTGCGCTCTCTCCGGCCATTTCGCTGACTGCAATCTGTGCCGGTGTGGTCAACATGCAGGTGCCGGCGAGGCCGAGGGCTGCCCATGAAAGGATATAGGAGACCGGACCGTGGGCAAGCCCCAGGGTCAGCAATCCGGCTGCGCCCAGAACGGACCCCAAGGTCATGATGGGACGCGTGCCGTGGTGCTCGATCATGCTGCCCAGCGGCCAGGATATCGCGGCCATCACGACAAGCATGATCGTTGGTCCCGCCATAACCATGGGCAGAGCCATGCCCAGCTCACCAGCCATGGCAGGACCGGTCACTGCCGGTAGATAGAAGGTCGCGCCCCAGCCGATGAGCTGCGTCAGCGACAGGGCGACAACGGCACGAACTGTAGGCGAGCGGAGCCGCATGCCAGTAATCGGTGCGGAAAGCGCCATAAAGCCGCGGCAACGATGGAAAAGAGGGGGCATCAAGGACCTTTGGACGCGACTAGCTTTACTTTTTATGGAATGAGGAACGTCGGCATTTCCGTCCGCGATGGCGAAAAGAAATTAATGCTGGCTGAGTGGCTGCACTTGCTGTGGTTCCGAGTCCGTTGTGATATTGGGTGGGGCTTAAAGCGTGAATTTCCGGTGTGATTTCATCTCTATTTGTGCTCGATTTTCGCATTATCCTCAAACGAGGAATTTGAGGGGAGCTTGAGGAAAATTCATGCAGGATCGGCACCGCATCTCGCTCAACGCCATCAGGGTGTTTGCCATCGTGGCACGCACGGGAAGTCTGACGGCCGCCGGCAATGAGCTTGGCGTAACTTCCGGTGCGATAAGCCACCAGCTCAAAAAGCTTGAAGACGAGCTTGGGGTGAGCTTCTTCCGTCGGGGAAACAACACCGTCTCCCTCACCGAAGTGGGGCGGCGGTTTTATCAGGAGGTGGGGCCGGCGATCGGGCTCATCGAGCGTTCGGCCGAAGCTCTTTATCGCGACGAAAACGAAATCAGCGTCCACGCAACGACATCGCTTGCGCTGCGCTGGCTCATCCCGTCGTTGGATCGCTTTCGCGCCCTCTGCCCGCAGGTGCGCGTTCGGGTAGAAACGAGTTCTGCGCGGAGTTTTTCAATCGTGCCGCATTCAGATGTCAGTATCCGTCATTTCAGGATCGGGGAGGCGGCCGAAGGATGGGAATTCCTTGCGCGCGATCTGCGCCGTCCGGTCGTTTCTCCGGGCTTGCAGGCAAAAGACGCCAATCGTCAGGAGATTGCCGTTCCGCGTCTGCCGGCTTTGCAATGCTGTGTGGGCAACTGGGATTGGCAGCTCTGGTGCGAGGCGTTCCATCTTTCGCCGGCAGACCTTTCCTTCGGCCATGCCTTCGACACGGACGATGCCGCGCTTCATGCCTGCGTCGCCGGTCTTGGAGTGCTACTCGCACCGACCATCCTCACGGGCCGGGAAATGAAATCGGGTGCGCTGGTAAGCCTGCCGGGCTATGAACCAGTCGAAACCGGCACGTATCGCTATCAGCGCCGTTTGGAATCGAGAGCGGTCCGGCAATTCTGCAACTGGATGGATGCCGAGATGCAAAACCTCGAATAGAGGGTTTCCGCTTTAGAGATTGGCGATTCGATCTCGATCCTTCAAATCGCCTCACCAGCCAGCAGCCGCGGATTATCCTTGGCGGTCGTTCCGGCGGCCTGGCCGATGAAGAAGGATTTGAGGCTGGGCAGGCGGTCGACGATCCCCAGCCCGAAGTCGCGGGCGATGCGCAGCGGTGTGTTGTCATTGGAGAAGAGCCGGTTCAGCACGTCGGTCGTCACCCCCATGCGGAAAGTGTCGAAGCGGCGCCAGGTCTGGTAGCGTTCGAGGGTGTTGATCGAGCCGATGTCGAGGCCGAGGCGGTCGGCCTCGACGATGGTTTCGGCAAGGGCCGCCACATCCTTGAAGCCGAGATTGAGGCCCTGGCCGGAGATCGGATGGATGCCATGCGCGGCATCGCCGGCCAGCGCAAAGCGCGGCGCGACGAAGTCGCGGGCAAGCGTGAGGCCGAGCGGGAAGGCGCGGCGTTCTCCGACAGTAGTGAGTGCGCCGAGCTTGTGGCCGAAGCGGCGTTCCAGCTCCGCTTCGAACAAGAGATCGTCGGAAGCCACAAGCCGTTCGGCGTCGGGGGTGCGTTCCGTCCAGACGAGCGAGGAGCGGTTGTTTTTCAAGGGCAGGATGGCGAAGGGACCGGAGGGCAGGAAATGCTCCTCGGCGCAGCCGCCATGCGGGCGCTCATGCTCGACGGTGACGACGATGCCGGACTGGCCGTAATCCCAATTGACGGTCTTGATACCGGCCATGTCGCGCAGCTTCGAACGAACGCCGTCGCAAGCGACCAGAAGCCGCGTTTCCAGGGTGCTGCCATCCGAAAGGGTGAGGGTGGTCTTGTTGTCGTCGGTGACGAAATCCGTGGCGCTGAGGCCATGCTTGATCGGGATGCCCAAGCGTTCGCAGGCGCCGCGAAGCGCCCCGACCATGGTCATATTCGAAACCATGTGGGCGAAAGGCTGGCCCTCGGCGACTTCGCCGTCGAAAGTGAGGAAGACCGGGCGGACGGGGTCGCCGGTGCGCGAATCGGTGACGATCATGCGGGTGATCGGTTCGGCCTCAGGCGCGATTTCGTTCCAGACACCGAGAACATCGAGCATCTTCGAGGCGGCAGCGATGATCGCCGAAGCCCGCATGTCCTTCTTCCAGGCGGTTTCGGGAGCGGCTTCCACGATCATGACGTCGAGGTGAGGTGCGGCCTGCTTGACTGCGACTGCTGCGGCAAGACCCACATATCCGCCACCCACTACCAGCATGTCCAACATAGCGCTTCCCTGTGTCTTACTGTCACGTCCTGCTCTATATAGAGCATCCTGTTCACGGTTCCTACCATGGGAGTTCAAGCAAAATGTCGCGAGAGGCCGAGAGGCTCACCCCGATGGAAACCGTGCTGGCGACGCTCGATCTCGAAACGATCGAGATGAACCTGTTTCGCGGCAACAGCCCGCAGGTCGGCTGGCAGCGCGTCTTCGGCGGGCAGGTCATCGGCCAGGCGCTGATGGCGGCGCAGAGAACGGTGACTGGCGATCGCTTCGCGCATTCGCTGCACGCCTATTTCATGCTGCCGGGCGATCCTTCGGTGCCCATCCTCTATCAGGTCGACCGCCTGCGTGACGGCTCCAGCTTCAATACGCGGCGTGTGCTGGCCATCCAGCATGGCAAGGCGATCTTCGCGCTGACCGCATCCTTCCAGGTCGACGAACCCGGCTTCGATCATCAGGGCGATATGCCCGATGTGCCGATGCCGGAGGAATTGATGGACGAGGAGCAGGTCAAACAACGCTACCTCGCCCATGCGCCGGAGAATGTTCGCCGCTACTGGGAGCGCAAGCGGGCGATCGAAATCAGGCCGGTGTCGATCGAGAGCTATTTCTCCCGCGCACAGCCGAGCCAGCGGCAGAATATCTGGGTTCGGGTGACGGGACCGGTGCCGGATGACCGGCTCTACCAGAATGCGGTGCTCGCCTATCTCTCCGACATGACGCTGCTCGATGTTTCCCTGAATGCGCATGGGACATCGGTCCTGGACCCGACCGTCCAGGTAGCGAGCCTCGACCACGCCATGTGGTTCCATCGACCGTTCAAGCTCGACGACTGGCTGCTCTACAGCCAGGAAAGCCCCAGCGCCTCCGGTGCGCGCGGATTTACGCGCGGCAGCCTGTTTACGCGATCCGGTATCCTGATTGCGTCGGTAGCGCAGGAAGGCCTGATTCGTAAAAAGGCAAATGATTAAATAAAGTGCAATTTTATAAAATTGCACGTTATTTGTGCTGCTCTTTTGGCGAGAAATGCCGCTTTATTGGTTCTGCTCAATAAATCTGTTTTATTTCAATACGTTATAAATGTGTCACGAATCTGGCACGCCCTTTGAATGTGTATGGCCAGTCGCTGCAGAAACACTCGTCGGCGGCAAGGAGAGTCGGCTCCGCGCCGAGGCTAACAAAGGATGGGAAACCAGATGAAAATTGTGATGGCCATTATCAAGCCGTTCAAGCTCGATGAGGTCCGTGAGGCCCTCACGGCTGTCGGCATCCAGGGCCTGACTGTGACCGAAGTGAAGGGCTACGGGCGCCAGAAGGGGCATACCGAGATCTATCGCGGCACCGAATATGCCGTGAGCTTCCTGCCGAAGCTGAAGATCGAAGTCGCAGTCGCATCCGAAACCGTCGACAAGGCCGTCGAGGCCATCGCGTCGGCCGCCAAGACCGGCCAGATCGGCGACGGCAAGATCTTTGTCTATTCCATTGACCATGCCGTGCGCATCCGTACGGGCGAAACCGATTCAGAAGCGCTGTAAGACACGGCGGACCAGGGAGTTATTTGCATGTCATTTTCCAAGCTTTCCTCCGCCCTGACACGGGTGGGCGCGCTTTCTGCGGCCTTGCTTGCGCCGGCGATCGCCTTTGCGCAGGAGGCCGCCCCGGCTGCTGCGGCTGCGACCGCCGCCACTCCGGTTCCGGACAAGGGCGACACCGCCTTCATGTTCATCTCCACCATTCTCGTGCTCTTCATGCTCGTTCCGGGCCTTGCGCTGTTCTATGGCGGTCTTGTCCGCGCCAAGAACATGCTCTCGGTCCTGATGCAGTGCACGATGATCGGCGCCGTCGTGATGATCATCTGGGTTCTCTACGGCTATTCCTTCGCCTTCGGTGGCGGCACCAGCCCCTATTGGGGCGGCACGGCCAAGATGTTCCTGTCGGGCGTTTCGACCTCGACGACGGCTGCAACCTTCTCCAAGGGCGTCGTCATTCCTGAGTTCATCTTCATGCTGTTCCAGATGACCTTTGCCGCCATCACGCCGGCCCTGATCATCGGTGCCTTCGCCGAGCGCATCAAGTTCGGCGCGGCCGTGCTCTTCTGCGCGCTGTGGGCGACCTTCGTCTACTTCCCGATCGCTCACATGGTGTGGGATTCCAACGGCATGCTCTTCAAGATGGGCGCGCTCGACTTCGCAGGCGGCACCGTCGTTCACATCAATGCCGGTATCGCGGGCATCGTCGGCGCCATCCTCGTCGGCAAGCGCGTCGGCTTCGGCAAGGACATGATGGCCCCGCATTCCATGACGCTGACCATGGTCGGCGCATCCATGCTCTGGGTCGGCTGGTTCGGCTTCAATGCCGGCTCCAACCTTGAAGCATCCGGCGGCGCAATGCTCGCAACCGTCAACACCTTCATCGCAACCGCGGCCGCCATCATCTCCTGGTCGCTGGTCGAAACCTTCACCCGCGGCAAGGCCTCCATGCTCGGCGGCGCTTCGGGCATGGTTGCCGGCCTCGTCGCCATCACGCCTGCAGCCGGCATCGCCGGTCCGATGGGCGCGATCGTCATGGGCCTTATCGTCTCGCCGCTCTGCTACTTCTTCGTCTCGGTCGTGAAGAACAAGTTCGGCTATGACGATACGGCTGACGTCTTCGGCGTGCACTGCGTCGGCGGCATCTTCGGCGCCATCGCAACCGGTATCTTCGCCAGCGCCTCGCTCGGCGGCGTCGGCTATGCCGAAGGCGTCACCATGAGCAGCCAGGTCGTCGTCCAGCTGACCGCCGTCGTCACGACAATCCTGTGGTGCGGCATCGGCTCGGCGATCCTCTACAAGGTCGTCGATGTCATCATCGGTCTGCGCGTCGCTCCGGAAGCCGAGCGCGAAGGTCTCGACCTCGCCTCGCACGGCGAAGCCGCCTACCACAATTCCTGATCGGAGCTTGCGAAACCGGAGCAAAGTTTCCGGTTTCGCTGAACATCCCGTCGCGTCCTGTTTCATCGTAAATAGGCCGCACTTGGCCCGGACCTCGGTTCGGGCCCTTTTCTTTGGTGCGATCACATCCACCTGCGAAAGCCCCGTAATCTCCCGGCTCGGCATGCATGGTTAACATGCCATTAACCCTCCTCTGATTAGGTATGGCTAACCTGCCGGCGAGTGGGCATAGACCGATTCGCTTGCGCTTTGGACTGGAACGGGGCTTGATATCATGGGCAGAAGCAATTCGGCGGCGTTGAGCGGTCGCCCCGACCGTTTATCGCTTTCGAGCGTGGTTTGGCGTCAGATCAAGGGGCTTTCGGGCTTTGCAATATTGTTCCTGCTGGCGCTCGCCGTTGCGGCGCTGGCGACCTGGAACGTCATGGACCCCAGCTACTCCTACGCAACTGCCAATGCGCCGACCAACCTGCTCGGCTTTCCCGGCGCCGCTTTCGCCGACATCATGATGCAGTCGCTCGGCCTCACTTCGGTTCTGGCCATGCTGCCCGTCGTCGCCTGGGCCTTTGCTTTGATCACCAATCGCAAGCTTCATCGGGTACCCTCCCGCCTCGGCGCCTGGTTCGGCGGCTGCATCGTCGCGGCCGGCTCGATCGCCTGCTTTCCCGCCCCGCCGACCTGGCCGATCCCCAACGGCATCGGCGGTGTCGTCGGCGATCTTCTGCTACGCCTCCCGGCCCTTTTCATCGGCACCTATCCGAGCGGTGTCGTCGCCATCATCATCGGTTCGGTTCTCGCCGTCCCGGCCATTTGGCTCATGCTCTTTGCCTCCGGTATCATCGGCGAAAATCTCGTCGAAGACGAGGAGGATGAGGACGATTACGAAGAAACCCGCAGCCGCGCCCGTCGGGTGGGCGACGTGGACGAGGATGACGACCGCGGCAGCTTCCTTGGCAATTTCATGGCCTTCGGCGCTGTCATGCATGCCTGGTACAACACGCAGGCCCGCCTGCGCCGGCTGTTCGGCATGGGTCCACGCAAGCGCCGCGACCATGCCTTCGACGCGCCTTACGATTTCAATGATGACGAATTCGGCACGCTGAACGAGCCCGTGCGCGCCAAGGCGCCGATGGTGCGTGGTGACCGTCTCGATCCGTCCATGGATGGCCCCGCCGCCCGGCGCGTCGTTTCCGCGCCCTCGATCAGCCTCGGCGATGACGAGGATGAGGACGAGGATTCCCTTTATGATCGCGATCCGCGGCGTCCTGCCGATATCCTGCCTGACGATGAGGATGAAGATTGGCCGTTGGCTCCGGCTGCATCGAAGGGAGCCGCCGCCGGGCATCGCGTCACCCCAGCCGCGCCACGCCCGAAGCCTGGCGCGCGAGCTGAGCGCGAAGCGCAGACCTCCTTCATCCGTCCCTATGGCTTCCAACTCCCCGCTGTCCATTTGCTTGCCGAGCCGAAGGCCGTCGCCCGCGATGCGACGCTCTCTGCCGATGCGCTGGAGCAGAATGCCCGCATGCTCGAAGGCGTGCTGGAGGATTTCGGCGTCAAGGGCGAAATCATTCACGTCCGCCCTGGTCCGGTCGTCACGCTCTATGAGCTGGAGCCGGCGCCAGGCATTAAGTCGTCCCGCGTCATCGGCCTTGCCGACGATATTGCCCGTTCGATGAGCGCGATCGCCGCCCGCGTCGCCGTCGTTCCCGGCCGCAATGCGATCGGCATCGAGCTGCCAAACTCGACGCGCGAAACGGTCTATCTGCGTGAGCTCATCGCCAGCCGCGATTTCGAGACCTCCAAGGCGAAGCTTGCCATGTCGCTCGGCAAGACGATCGGCGGCGAGCCGGTGATTGCCGATCTCGCCAAGATGCCGCATCTGCTCGTGGCAGGCACCACCGGTTCGGGTAAATCCGTTGCGATCAACACGATGATCCTGTCGCTGCTCTATCGCATGACGCCCGAGCAATGCCGCCTGATCATGATCGATCCGAAGATGCTCGAACTCTCCGTCTATGATGGCATTCCGCATCTGCTCTCGCCTGTCGTCACCGATCCGAAGAAGGCCGTCGTCGCGCTCAAATGGACCGTCCGCGAGATGGAAGAGCGCTACAAGAAGATGTCGAAGATCGGCGTGCGCAACATCGACGGCTTCAACAGCCGGGTCGAGCAGGCCGTCGCCAAGGGCGAGGCGATCAGCCGCACGGTGCAGACCGGCTTCGATCGGCAGACCGGCGAGGCGATCTATGAGACGGAAGAATTCGACCTAAAGCCCATGCCCTATATCGTCGTCATCATCGACGAAATGGCCGACCTGATGATGGTCGCCGGCAAGGATATCGAGGGTGCCGTGCAGCGTCTGGCGCAGATGGCGCGTGCGGCCGGTATCCATGTCATCATGGCAACACAGCGCCCCTCGGTCGATGTCATCACCGGCACGATCAAGGCGAACTTCCCGACCCGCATCTCCTTCCAGGTGACCTCGAAGATCGACAGCCGCACGATCCTCGGCGAGCAGGGGGCCGAACAACTCCTCGGCATGGGCGACATGCTCTATATGGCCGGCGGCGGGCGCATCCAGCGCGTGCACGGCCCCTTCGTCTCCGATGGCGAAGTGGAGGATATCGTCGCTTATCTGAAGACGCAGGGCGCGCCGCAATATCTCGATGCGATCACCGCCGATGACGACGAGGACGATGACGGCCATGGTCCGGTCGGTACCTCCAATCTTTCCGATTCGGAGGATCCCTATGATCAGGCGGTTGCGATCGTGCTGCGTGACGGCAAGGCCTCGACCTCCTATATCCAGCGCCGTCTCGGCATCGGCTACAATCGTGCCGCGTCGCTGATCGAGCGCATGGAGCAGGAGGGACTGATCGGCCCGGCCAACCATGCCGGCAAGCGCGAAATTCTCGTTCCGACCGAAGCCGACATTCTGGATCGCTGAGGCGATCCGTCTTCCGGTATTGCGTATCCAGCCTATGTTCAGAGAAATTTGATCGCAGCCCTTACCGGCCCTGGGCCGTTGCGCCATGAAGACGCCGATTTTGCGCGCCATGGACGAAGCATGAAGGAGAATTTGATGACAAAGTTTGATGCGCAGCCGTCCAGCCGACTTTCCCTGACCCGCCGGCATTTCCTTGGCGCCGTGGTTGCGGTCGGTGCGGCAGGCGCGCTGCCGGTTTCGGCTTTCGCGCAGGCCCAGGCGCAGACACAGGCAGCCGCAGCTACCCTCAATCCCGGCATCGCCCAGGCTATTGCCGACCACTTCTCGTCCATCAAGTCGATGAAGGGCGGTTTTCTGCAGATCGGTCCGCGCGGCGATCAGATGAGCGGCGCCTTCTTCATCCAGCGGCCCGGCAAGATGCGCTTCAACTATGATCCGCCGTCGCGCATGCGCGTGATCTGCGATGGGAACAACGTGCAGGTCATCAACGACCAGACGCAGACGAGGAACATGTATCAGCTGTCGAAGACGCCGCTGAGTCTGCTGCTCGCCAACAAGATCGACCTTTCCGCCGACATGGTGCGCAATGTCGATTCGCAGCCGGATCTGACCAAGATCACGCTCGGCAACCGCACGGTCTTCGGCGATTCCACCATCACGATGATCTTCGATTCGAAGTCCTATGATTTGCGCCAATGGACCGTCATCGATCCGCAGGGCAAGACGACCGATGTGATCATCAACAACGTGAAGACGAATGTCGCCTTCGACGACAGCGTTTTCCGCATCGATTATACGCGCTGAGTGTCGTCTCCATCCCGAGCCATAGTAAGCGACGAATGGCGCTTTTCTTTCCGCCACAGCCGGTCTAAAGCCTTAGGCTGACCGGGGGAACCAGCGATTCATCGAATCGCCGAGTCGCTCCGGCTGTCTGTTTTGACGCAATTCCGGACGGAAAACCGCTGCGCACTTTTCCTCGAATTGCTTTAGGGAAAAGGTTCGGGCATGGGATTTTCGATTGCGACCTGGAATATCAATTCGGTGCGGCTGCGCATGCCCATCGTCGGGCAGTTCGTCATGCAGGCCAGGCCGGATATTCTCTGCCTGCAGGAAACCAAGGTTCCGAACGAGCTTTTCCCCCACGCGCCGCTTCGGGCGCTTGGCTATGAGCACATCATCATCCATGGCCAGAAGGGTTATCATGGCGTCGCCATTGCCTCGCGTTTCCCGCTGACCGAGGATCATCGCCAGGATTATTGCAATGTCGGCGACAGCAGGCATATCTCGGCGATCTTCGAGCGCGGCGGCCGCCGCATTCGCCTGCATAACTTCTATGTGCCGGCCGGCGGCGACGAACCGGATCGCACGATCAATCCGAAATTCGGCCACAAGCTCGATTTCATCGAGGAGATGAAGAAGCTGCATGCCAATGCGGAGCAGAACACCTCGGCCATCCTCGTCGGTGATCTCAATATCGCGCCGCTGGAGCACGACGTCTGGTCGCACAAGCAGCTCTTGAAGATCGTCAGCCATACGCCGGTGGAGACCGAAGGCCTGCTCGAGGTGATGAAACGCGGCGCCTGGCTCGACCTGATGCGCCAGCAGGTGCCGGAAAACGAAAAGCTCTATACGTGGTGGAGCTATCGCGCCAAGGATTGGGAGGCCGCTGACCGCGGCCGCCGTCTCGACCATATCTGGTCATCCTCCGATCTCGGCCCGCATCTGCAGCGCATCGAGATCCTGAAAGCGGCGCGCGGCTGGGACCGCCCGTCCGACCACGTGCCGGTCGTTGCGCATTTCAATCTCTAAAAGGGATTGAGGATATCAGAGCGTTTGCGCTTTTCTTTGAATCGCGAAAACGCTCTATCCTTTTGTATTTACGCAATTCCGGACGGAAAACGCTTCGCACTTTCCTGGCGTTGCTTCAGGAAAAGCGGCCGAGCATTGCTGCCGCTTGCCTGGCCAGAGCGGCGAAGTTTTCGCGGATACGGTTCTGGATCAGCAGACCGGCGTCAGGATATTCCTCGATCAAGCGGTGAAAGAGGGCGCGCGTGATGCGGATCACGTCGGACTCTTCGGCGGCGACAGCCGTATATTTCCGTTCCACCAAGGTCACCATCGCCAGCTCCGAAAGCATGGTGCCGGCCTGGACTATCGCTTCCACCTGTATCTGGCCGTTCGCATCGATGGTGCTGAGCTCGAAACTGCCGCGCGTGATGACATAGGCGCATTCGGCGGGCGATTTTTCCCGGAACAGCGTCTGGCCTTCGTTCACGTGGCGGCGATCGGCACCGAAGGCGATCAGCCGCAACGGTTCATCGCCCATACCATGAAACAGCGGCAGTTGCGACAGCAGTCGAATATCGTCGTTCAGCGCCATCGATCGCCTATGGAATGATCTTGTAGCCGCCGTTTTCCGTGACCAGGATTTCGGCGTTGGAGGGATCGCGTTCGATCTTCTGGCGAAGGCGGTAGACGTGGGTCTCGAGCGTATGGGTGGTCACGCCGGAATTGTAACCCCAGACCTCTTCGAGAAGGATATCGCGGGTCACGACCTTCTGGTCGGCGCGATAGAGATAGCGGATGATGGCGGCTTCCTTTTCCGTGAGGCGGATCTTCTGTCCGTCTTCGGTGGTCAGTAGCTTCTGGCTCGGCTTGAAGAGATAGCGTCCCACAGTAAAGGTCGCATCCTCGCTCTGCTCGTGCTGGCGCAATTGCGCGCGGATGCGGGCGAGGAGGACGGCGAAGCGGAAAGGCTTCGTCACATAATCGTTGGCGCCGGCTTCAAGGCCCAGAATGGTGTCGGAATCGGTGTCGTGGCCCGTCAGCATGATGATCGGCGGCTTGAAGCCATTCTTGCGCAGCAGCTTTACGGCTTCGCGGCCGTCCATATCAGGCAGGCCGACATCCATGATCAGGAGATCGACGGGCACGGTGCGCGCCGTCTGCACGCCCTTTCCGGCAGTCACTTCCTGCAGGACGTTGAATTCCTCGTAAAGCGATAATTGCTCGACCAACATCTCACGCAGGTCGTTGTCATCATCCACCAGGAGAATGGTGCGTGCCGTCATGCCGTTCGGGTCCTTGTTCTCATTCCTCCTAAGTCCTACGCCAAATTGCACTTTTGGCAAGTCGCGAGGCCGCTCAGGCTTGGTCGTTTGGTTGAAACTGCTATGATTTCAAACGAAATCACACGCAAAGCAAAAACATGTGAGGGAAATGCAAAAGATAAGGGCGGAGGTGGCGCGGACCGCATCGACGATCGTCGTGCGGCCTGCGCCGGGTAAGAAAACCCGGGCATTGGTGCAGGTGGGGGGCATCACGGTGCCGGCGGCAATCGGCTGGTCCGGGCGCAGCATCTTGAAGCGGGAGGGGGACGGCGCAACGCCGATTGCGGGCATGAAGCTACTCTATGGCTTCAGGCGCGGCGATCGGGTCCGCTTCCTGCGGACGGCCCTGCCGATGCGGCACATCCGGAAGGATATGCTCTGGTGCGATCAACCCGACGATGCCAATTACAACAGGCCAGTGAAGGCGCCCTTCAAGCCGAGCCACGAGCAATTGCAGCGGGAGGATGGCCTTTACGATATCTGCCTGGTGCTGGACTGGAATGTGAGTTCGCGCCGGCGCCAGCGAGGTTCGGCGATCTTTTTTCACCTGATCAGGCCTGGATACGAGCCGACGGCCGGGTGTGTCGCGGTCAGCCTCGGTCACATGCGCCGCATCCTGCCGTTGCTGCGTAAGGGAACCACCATCCGGGTTGTCTGAGCGGGTGATCAGGGTTAAAATCCCAACATTCTCCACTATATGGGTTTTCGACCGGCGCGCCTGCGCGGATTCTGGTCCACCCCTTTTCTTTTAGAATTTAAATCTCGCCTTCACTCGACCCGCCTCTCATCCTTTGGAGACTTATCGTGACCACGCAACCGACAATCACGTTCAATGACGGCAATTCCATTCCGCAGGTCGGCCTCGGTGTCTGGCAGACACCGGAAAACGTCGCGCCGATGGCCGTCAGCACGGCTTTGAAAGCCGGCTATCGCCATATCGATACCGCAGCCATCTATGCCAACGAAGATGGCGTTGGCGAAGGCGTGCGCCAGTCCGGCGTTGCCCGCAAGGACATCTATCTCACAACCAAGCTCTGGAATGAGGCACAGGGCTTCGATTCCACGCTGAAGGCCTTCGACGAAAGCCTGAAACGGCTCGGCACCGACTATATCGACCTCTACCTCATCCACTGGCCGTCGCCGCATCGCAACCGCTACCTCGACACCTGGAAGGCTTTCGTCCGTCTCAAGGAAGAAGGCCGCGCTCGTTCGATCGGCGTCTCCAATTTTGCCGCCGCGCATCTCGAACGTATCATCGGCGAGACCGGCGTGACGCCCGTGCTGAACCAGATCGAGCTGCATCCCACCTTCCAGCAGAAGGAACTGCGTGCCGTTCACGACAAACTCGGCATCAAGACCGAATCCTGGAGCCCGCTCGGCCAGGGCAAGCTTCTCGGCAATGCTGTGATCGGCAAGGTCGCCGCCAAGCATGGCCGCACCCCCGCACAGATCATCATCCGCTGGCACATCGACAACGGCCTGATCGTCATCCCGAAATCGGTGACGCCGAGCCGCATCGAGGAAAACCTCAACGTTTTCGATTTCAAGCTCGACAGCGAAGACCTGGCCGAGATGGCCAAGCTCGATTCGGCCAGCGGTCGCATCGGCCCGGACCCGCTGACGGCGAGCTTTTGATCGCAGGTTGCCATCAGTTTATGCAAAGAGGCTCGGAGTGAAGACTCCGAGCCGCTTTTGTCATCCTGGAGTCCTGAGTGTCGTCAGAGCTGAACCCAGGCCGGTGCCACCGTCGGACCTTTGCCGAGAAAGAAGCCGAAGTGGATGTTCATCTCGCCGATCGGCTCGATGAAACGGGCATTGCTGAGCGGACCAGCGTTGACCGGCTCGAAGCCGATGGATTTGACAAGGTCGGATACGGCATGTTTTGCCTTCTCGTCGTCTCCGGCAATGAAGACCTGCAGCACCTTGCCGTTACGTCCCTCGGCGGGCAGCAACGGTGCGAAAATCGTATTGAACGCCTTCACCACCGTGGCCTCGGGCGCTAGCGCCTGAATTTCTTCGGCCGCCGAGCTCGAGTGTCCGATGACGAGACCACGGAAGTCCGCTGTTGCGGGGTTGCTGACATCGACCAGCACCTTTCCCTTGAGATTTCCGGCTTCCTTCAGCGTTTCCGCGATAGCGCCATAAGGCAGCGCCAGTATGACGATATCTGCAAGCTTGACGGCGGCGGCAACTCCGCCCGCTTCGATGCCAGCGCCCAGTTCGGCTGCAAAGGCTGCTGCCTTTGCGGGATCGCGATGGCCGATGATCACGTCAAACCCTGCTCCGGTCAGCAGACGCGCCAGCCCCGCCCCCATATTTCCGACACCAATGACAGCGATTTTCATATTTATCAGCTCCTTGTTGTGACTGACAAATATATAAAATTATCGCCATATCCGGATAAATGGTCTAAATAACTCAATACTTGAAACGGATTGTTTCTAATGGATCGCTTCTCCGGCATGAACGTTTTCGTCAAGGCAGTCGAGCTCGGCTCCTTCAGTGCCGCGGGAGAGGCATTGAACATGTCGCCGCAGCTCGTCGGCAAACATGTGCAATTTCTCGAACAGCATCTTGGTGTTCGGCTTTTGAACCGCACCACGCGTCGTCAGCATCTGACGGAAGTCGGCAGCCAGTTTTACGAGCGCTCGCGCAATATTCTGGCAGAAGTCGAGGCTGCGGAGGCGCTGGCGGCGGAAACTCGGGCCGTGCCACGCGGGAAGCTGAGGGTCAACGCCCCCGTCACCTTCGGTATCCATGCGCTCGCGCCAGCGCTTCCCAAATATCTGAATGCGCATCCGGAGGTTTCGATCGATCTATCGCTAACGAACCGCATGGTGGATCTGATCGATGAGGGCCATGACGCAGTCTTTCGCGTCGGTGAGCTTGCCGACAGCGGGTTGATCGCCCGTCGTCTCGGTCCCTATCGTCTGGTGATCTGTGCTGCACCGAGCTATCTGCGCGCCCAGGGCACCCCCTCCACGCCAGATGATCTTCGAAATCATGAGTGCCTGATCTTCTCGCATACAATGCTCAGGACTCATTGGGATTTTGAAGGACCGGAGGGGAATGTGAGCGTTCCGATCTCCGGCCGGCTGATGATCGACAATGGTGAGGCGTTGCTGAAAGCCGCGCTGGCAGGGCTCGGCATTATCCTACAGTCTTCCGAACTCATCCAATCGAGCTTGGAAGCGGGAGCGCTGGTGCCGCTTTTGCCCGGATATAGCGTGCCGACGCGCCCGCTGCAGGTTCTCTACGCGCCGGATCGCCGCATCACGCCGAAGCTCCGTAGCTTTCTCGACTTCGTTTCGGCGGAATTCGGCGGCCACGGACCGGTGTGACCGGAGGGCGGGATTATCCCCCGCCATCCTCTCGGCTCGTTCTCACGAAACCTCTTGCGCAAGGGTATCACGCCTTGAACGCGCCATGCCTGTGATAGCTACGGCGAGTGCTCCGACGATGAGCAGGGCGCCAACTGCGAAGGTGATCTGCATGCCTGTTGCAATGGCTTGCGGGCTTGCCGTGATAATATCGCTCGTTCCCGACCCCAGCGTGAAGATCGCACCCATGACGGACGCGCCGGTGATCAGGCCGAGATTTCGCGATAGGTTCAGCATGCCCGATATGACGCCGCGCTGCTCGGGCTGTATGTCCGCCATGATCATGGTGTTATTGGCCGCCTGAAACACCGCGTAGTTTGCCGTGACGACGGCGATCGGCCCGATATAGCCGGCCATTCCGAACCTGCCTTGCATTGCCGAGAGCAGGACGAGGCCGGCTATCATGCCGACGAGGCCTGTGATCGTCATGCGGTGAGTGCCAAAACGGTCGACGATACGGCCTGCCGGCACGCCCATCAATGCCGCCACCAGTGGACCCGCCGACATGATGGCGCCGACTTCAGCCGCGTCGAAACCGAGTGCGGAAGAGAGATAGAAGGGGCCGACCACCAGCGTCGCCATCATCACGGTCGAAACCAATGCGCTCATGGCGAGGCCTGCCGTCAGCGTCGAATCGCGAAACATGGAAAGACGAAGCAGCGGCGATTTCACTTTTGTTTGTGCAAGCATGAACAGTGCCGTTCCCAATGCCGTGGCGAGCAGCAGGGCGATATTCACCCTGCCGAAGCTGCCGCGCCCCATGGTCATTGCCAGCGCATAGGCGGCAAGCGTCAGCGCCAGCAGCAGGGTGCCGATCGTATCCGGCCCTCTCTGCGTGGCTTTTGCATTCGGATGATCCGCTGGCAGGAAGCGGGCGGCGAGCAGGGCGTTCGCAATGCCGAGCGGCACGTTGATCAGGAAGATGGTCTCCCAGCCGAAGCTGGCGATCAAGATGCCACCGAGCGACGGGCCGAGCGTAGTGCCGATCGCAGACATCGTGCCGAGCAGGCCCATGGCGCTGCCGGTCCGCTCTTTCGGCACTATTTCGCCGACCATCGCGACAGCGAGCGCCATCATCATGGCGGCACCGAGGCCTTGCAGACCTCTGGCGGCGAACAATAGCCAGAGGGTGGGAGCGACGCCGCAGAAGAGCGAGGCGAGCGTGAAGAGGCTTATGCCGATCAGCAGCAGGCGCCGCCGGCCGAAAATGTCGCCTAACTTTCCGACGCTGACGATCAGTGTGGTGATGGCGAGGAGATAGGCAAGCACGATCCACTGCGCCTGCTGGAAGGAGGCGCCGAATGCCTGGGCAAGTGTCGGCAGAGCGATATTGGCAATGCTGGTGCCGAGCGAAGGCATCAGCATGGAAAGCGAGAGGCTGGCGAGCGCCCAGCGGGTCGAGGGGGCTGATTTTGTATGGCGAGGATCTTCAATGATTGGCGGCAACATGAGCTCCATTTCTAGCGACGTAATAAAACTTCCGGCAGAAAGGTAGCTCTCGACGCGATATGGCGGAACGCGCAGCATTTGCACTTCATTCGTGCGTTTAACGCTATATATTAAACAAACCGTGCTATGCTCACGCCATGTCCACGCCCGATCTCAACCTGCTCGTCACCCTGAATATCCTGCTTGCCGAAGGCAGTGTCGCGCGGGCCGCCCGGCGATTGCGGCTCAGCCCATCCGCCATGAGCCGGCAGCTTGCGCGACTGCGTGAGACGACAGGGGATCCGCTGCTGGTTCGGGCGGGGCGGGGGCTCGTGCCGACGCCGCGGGCGCTGGAGCTGCGCGCGCGTGTCGGTCAGCTTGTGCAGGAGGCGGAAGCGGCCTTGCGGCCCGCCGAAAGCTTGGATCTGAAGCAGCTTGCTCGAATTTTCACGCTGCGCACCCGCGAAGGTTTCGCGGAGAATTTCGGCGCCGAACTGATCGCGCGCATTGCCGAGCAGGCGCCTGGCGTTCGGCTCTACTTCACGCAGAAGCTGGACAAGGACAGCTCGCCTTTGCGCGATGGGACGATCGACTTCGAAACCGGTGTTGTCGGTGACGATACCGGTCCGGAATTGCGAACGCAGGCGCTGTTCCGCGATCGTTTCATCGGCGTGGTCCGAAGTGGACATCCGTTGTGTGAAGGAGAGGTGAGCCCGGAACGTTACGCGGCCGGGCAACATCTTCTGGTATCACGGCGCGGCCTTCAGAAAGGGCAGATCGACGAGGTGTTGGAAGAGTTGGGCCTGAAGCGACAGATCGCAACGATTGTCGGCAGCTTCTCGGCTGCGCTGGCCTTGGCGCGCGCCTCCGACCTGATCGTCAGCGTACCGGAGCGCTATACCGGCAATCTGCGCGTCGGCATGCATAGTTTCGCGCTGCCGGTGCCGACATCCGATGTGACGATCTCGCTGCTCTGGCATCCACGGATGGATGCGGATCCGGCGCACCGCTGGCTGAGGGGCTGCATTCGCGACGTCTGCGCTGGATCGCGTTCGGGGCGATCAACCAGATTCGAAGTCGGCTAAATAATTGCGCAGCAACCGGTCAAAAGCCTTTCGTTCGCCTTCAGAAAGGGTGGAGATCAGGCGTTTCTGCGTTTCGACATGTGCCGTCACCGCCGCATCGATAAGCTCGAAGCCTTTGGGTGTCAGGGATATCAGGAAGCTGCGGCCATCATCCGGGTTCTGGCTGCGAGCGACGAGGCCGGCCCTTTCCAGCTGATCGATGCGATTGGTCATCGTCCCCGACGAGACCATCATCGTTTCCATCAGGTCGCTGGGGGAGAGCGTATAGGGCTCGCCCGAGCGGCGCAGGGTCGCCAGCATGTCGAAGTTCGCCGCGTTCAGGCCGAAGCGGCCGAAGGTCTTCTCCATCTCGCGCGAGAGATGGAGCGCGAGATTGCGCAGGCGCCCGAACAGGCCCATCGCCGTAGTGTCGAGGTCCGGCCGTTCACGGCGCCACTGGGCGAGAATTTTGTCGATGCGATCCATAACGAGATCTCGCCATGAATTTATCTTGACGTCAAGGTATTTCAGATTATCTTGAGGTCAAGGTAAATTTCGAGGCCAAGACCGTGAACCGCAATTTCGACCTGTTGCTCACCGCCATCGCGCCGGCGATCTGGGGCAGCACGTATTTGGTGACGACGCAGCTTTTGCCGGCCGGCTATCCATTGACCGTCGCGATGTTGCGCGCACTGCCCGCCGGCCTGCTGCTGCTCCTCATCGTGCGGCGGCTGCCGCATGGAGTCTGGTGGCTGAAGTCGCTGGTGCTTGCAGCGCTGAATTTCTCCGTCTTCTGGTGGCTGCTGTTCATTTCGGCCTATCGGCTCCCCGGTGGCGTGGCGGCGACTGTCGGTGCCGTCCAGCCGCTGATCGTCATCGTGCTGGCGCGCTTGCTGCTGGGATCGCCGATCCGCAGCCTTTCGATTGTTGCGGCGATTGCCGGCATCGGTGGTGTCGCGCTGCTGATCCTGACGCCGAATGCGACGCTCGATCCGATCGGCATTATTGCGGGCATCGGCGGGGCCTTCTCCATGGCAGCCGGAACCGTGCTCAGCCGCCGTTGGCGGCCCGATGTCTCGCCGCTGACCTTTACAGCATGGCAGCTGACGGCAGGCGGCGTGCTTTTGCTGCCGGTGGCCCTGCTGCTTGAGCCGCCGCTGCCGCATCTGACCGGCGCCAACATTCTCGGCTTCGCCTATCTCGGGCTGATCGGCGCAGCACTTACCTATATTCTCTGGTTTCGGGGTCTGTCACGGCTCGAACCCTCGATGGTCTCGCCGCTCGGCTTCCTCAGCCCGACGACGGCGGTAATCCTGGGGTGGGCCGTGCTCGGCCAGCAGCTGAGCCCGATGCAGATGTTCGGCATCGTCATCGTGCTCGCCAGCGTCTGGCTGAGCCAGCGTGCGCAGCAGGGTCCGATGGCAGGAAATCCCATGCTCAGCGGGAGACAAGCCGTCACATCGAAGCAATAGAGCAGCCGGCGAATTTCCCCCCGACAAACGAAAAGGGCGGCCATCAGGCCGCCCTTTGTCATTCATGCCTTCAGGCCGATCACTTCCACTCGCGGATATCGACGAAATGGCCGGCGATCGCGGCGGCTGCGGCCATGGCCGGCGAGACCAGATGCGTGCGGCCCTTGAAGCCCTGGCGGCCTTCGAAGTTGCGGTTCGAGGTCGAAGCGCAGCGTTCGCCCGGCTTCAGGCGGTCGTCGTTCATGGCGAGGCACATGGAACAGCCAGGCTCGCGCCAGTCGAAGCCGGCAGCCATGAAGATCTTGTCGAGGCCTTCGGCCTCAGCCTGCTCCTTCACCAGGCCGGAGCCAGGAACGATCATGGCGTTGACCGTGGAAGCCACCGTCTTGCCTTCGACGACCTTGGCGACTGCGCGCAGGTCTTCGATACGGCCGTTGGTGCAGGAGCCGATGAAGACGCGATCGACGTTGATCTCGGTTATCGGCGTGCCCGGCTTCAGGCCCATATAGTCGAGCGCACGCCACTTGGAGGTACGCTTGGTCTCGTCCTGGATTTCGTCGGGGTTCGGGACGATGCCCTGAACGGAGATGACGTCTTCCGGGGAGGAGCCCCAGGAGACGATCGGCGGCAGGCTTGCGGCATCGAGCTTGACGATGCGGTCGTAATGCGCGCCTTCGTCGGACTTCAGCGTCTTCCAGTAGGCGATCGCCTGCTCGAGCGCTTCGCCCTTCGGCGCGCGCGGCTTGCCCTTGATATATTCGAAGGTGATTTCATCCGGCGCGATCAGGCCGGCACGGGCGCCGCCTTCGATCGACATGTTGCAGATGGTCATGCGGCCTTCCATCGACAGCGAGCGAATGGCTTCGCCCGCATACTCGATGACGTAGCCGGTGCCGCCGGCTGTGCCGATCTCGCCGATGATGGCGAGGATGATATCCTTGGCGGTGACACCAGGCGGCAGCTGGCCATCGACCTGCACCAGCATGTTCTTGGCCTTCTTCTGGATCAGCGTCTGCGTGGCGAGCACATGCTCGACCTCGGAGGTGCCGATACCATGGGCGAGCGAGCCGAAGGCGCCGTGGGTCGAGGTGTGGCTGTCGCCGCAGACGATGGTCATGCCGGGCAGGGTGAAGCCCTGCTCGGGGCCGATGATGTGAACGATGCCCTGGCGCTTGTCGTTTTCGGAGTAGTACTCCACGCCGAATTCGGCGGCGTTCTTGGCGAGCTGCTCGACCTGAATGCGGCTTTCTTCGTTCTTGATGCCGAGGTGGCGATCCGGCGAGGTCGGGACGTTGTGGTCGACGACAGCCAGCGTCTTCTGCGGCGCGTGAACCTTGCGACCGGTCATGCGCAGGCCTTCGAATGCCTGCGGCGACGTCACCTCGTGAACGAGATGACGGTCGATATAGAGAAGACAGGTGCCGTCGTCCTGCGCGTCAACCAAGTGGTCATCCCAGATTTTATCGTAAAGTGTGCGTGGAGCGCTCATGGCTACAGATCCATATTGGCATTGTCGAAAAAGGGATTGACGGATCAGGACCGCCGGCCTCGGGTGTGATCAGCGAAGTCGGCTGTTGAGCGCGCCCGAAATCATCGCAAAGAAGCGTGCCGGCAGGCGCTTGTGGTCCTGCAGCACGAAAGCCGTGACGTAACGTCCGTCTTTGCTCATGATCTTACTCATGGCGTTGCTCATATCAATTTTCAAAACTTTCGGCAATGGCGACGACAGGCTGTATCGAAGCGGCCGTCATCCAGCCGCACCGATCACACCTGCGCTCCCGGCGGCTGGCCCGCGGCCAGGCGGGGGAAGGCGGAGCGGTCGCTGCCGGAGCGGCGGCGCATCCAGGCTTCGAGCTGCCTGAGCAGCAGCGAGAGGCCGATCGTCAACAGCAGGTAGATGAAGGCAAGGATCGACAGCGTTTCGAAATAGCGGAAATTGGCCGAATAGTAGAGCTTGGCGAGCTGGCTGATATCGGCAACTCCGAGGACCGAAACCAGTGAACTGTCCTTCACCATGGCGATGAAATCGTTCGACAGCGGCGGCAGGATGACGCGGATCGCCTGGGGAAAGACGACCAGGCGAAAGCGCTGGAAGCGACTGAGGCCGAGCGCCTTTGCCGCTTCGATCTGGCCCTGGTCCACCGCCTGGATGCCGGCGCGGAAGATCTCGGCGATGAAGGACGAATAGGCGATGGTCAGCGCGATGATCGTGCGCCAAACGAAGGGCACGTCGCGGGTGGCGAGCGGGCTTGCCCAGCCGGCGGAGATCAATGGCGAGACGACGACGTTATAGACGGCGACAAAGGCCGGCGTGCCGACGAATGCGATGTAGGAAAGCAGCACCAGTATCGGGATGCCGCGCACGATCTCGATATAGAAGCGCGCCACCTGTCGCAGCACGAGGAAATCCGACAGGCCGAGTAGCGCCAGCCCGAGGCCGAGCAGCACGGCCAGCGTAAAAGCCACCAGCGTCACGAAGACCGTGACGCCGATGCCATTCAGCAGAAGAGAGAAAATCTGGGCATAGAGGCCGTTCGCCGCAATTGCGAACGAGGCGACGATGCCGAGGATAGCGAGGGCGACCAGCCACCAGGGAAAGTCTTCCTTGCCGCGGTGCCCGCCCGGGCCTGCCAAAGGCGCCATCAGAGCGGGCTTCCAATATATCGATCTTCAGAATTCATTGGCCCATCTTGTAGTCGAGGAACCACTTCTTGTTCAGCGCGTCGAGCGTGCCGTCGGCCTTGAGGCTGGCGATGGCGGCATTGATCGGGGCGACGAGATCGGAGCCCTTCTGGAAGATAAAGCCGAAATCCTCGGTGCCGAGCGGACCGCCGACGAGCTTCAGGCCGCCATTGGAGGCATCGACATAGCCCTTGCCGGCGGTGCCGTCGGTCAGCACCGTATCGACGTCGCCGGTCTTCAGTGCCTGTACCGTGGCGCCGAAGGTTTCGAAGGTCTTGATGCGTGGATTCTGCTCATTGCCGTCGAGGACTGAATAGACGGCGGTGTAGAAGGGTGTCGTGCCCGGCTGCGCGCCGATCAGGCCGTCCTTGAAGGCGGCGAAGCTCTTGGCGTCCGTGAAACGCTTCTCGTCGCCGCGCACGAGCATAAACTGTTCGGAACGCATATAGGGGTCGGAGAAATCGACCTTCTGCTTGCGGTCGTCCTTGATGGTAATACCGGTCATGCCGATGTTGTACTGACCTTCCGAGACGGCCTGGATCATCGCATCCCAGCTGGTGTTCTGGTACTCGACCTTGAAGTTCAGGCGCTTGGCGATCTCGTTCATCGCGTCGTATTCCCAGCCGATTGCCTTGTTCGTCTTTGGATCGATGAACTGCAGGGGCGGATAGGCATTCTCGGTAACGACGACGACCGTCTTGCCGTTCAGGTTCGGCAGGTCGGCGGCGAAGGCGGCGAAAGGTGCAAGCACGAGGGCGCTGAGGCCCAGAAGGAACGAACGACGGAATGCCATGGAAATCTCCCCGATTAGAGCATGATGCCGAAAAGTGCCCGCGGTTTTCGGACGACATCATGCTCTCCCTATTTGATTCTGGCGCGGATTCAGATTTCAGGTCGATTCGACCTGAAATCATCCGACACCAGCGTGGCCGAAAACTGTCATATTTGGAAAGCGAATGGCAAGGCCATTGCCATGGCTGCGATCATAAAAATGGAAAAGCAACTCTAAGCGGGGAGCTGGTGGAGAAAATTTCTTTCCCGTGGGCGTGAGCCGGACAGCAAAAAGGCGACCCGAGGGCCGCCTTCGAATTTCCCGATCTTTAAAGATCGAAACTTATTCCGCTGCCGGCTCGGCTGCTGCGGCTGCAGCAGCTTCTGCAGCTGCCTTTGCTTCTGCGGCTTCGGCTGCTGCCTTCTCGGCTGCGAGCGCCTGAGCGGCTGCAACCTTCTCGGCTTCGATGCGTGCCTTCTCTTCAGCCAGAGCCTGGCGCTCGGCGTCGTTGAGCTTGCGGGCGCGGGTGCCGGTGTTCTCGACGATACGGGCAGCCTTGCCGCGCAGGTCGCGCAGGTAGTAGAGCTTGGCGCGACGGACCTTACCGCGGCGAACGACTTCGACGCTTTCGATCATCGGCGAGTAAACCGGGAATACGCGCTCGACGCCTTCGCCGTAGGAGATCTTGCGAACCGTGAAGTTTTCCTGCAGGCCGCCGCCGGAGCGAGCGATGCAAACGCCTTCATAGGCCTGAACGCGGGTGCGGTTGCCTTCCGTGACCTTCACGTTGACGCGAACGGTGTCGCCAGCGGAAAATGCGGGAAGGGTGCGCTTGGCTTCGATCTTGGCTGCCTGTTCGGCTTCCAACTGCTGAATGATGTTCATAGTATCAACCTCGTTGTTGCTTCAACAGCCAGAGCGCTCATCATTCTATCTTTGGTCGGACCCTGAGATCACGCCTCGGATATATGCCCGTTCAGGCAGGAGCGAATACGTCTGCTCTTCTTTGCTGGTTGATGGGAAATTTCCCATGCCGGGCGCGCACATACCCTATTGTCACGCGTTTGTCACCCCTTGCGGTGGGAAATTCCAGCGTCAGAGGTGCTTTTCTGCGCACTCGGCGGTATCCCCTTATGCCCATGTAGAGGCCAAACGCTTCGCTGCCGTAATTTCGGCAGCATCCGCGCTCACGTGACGATCCATTCCAGCAGTGCATTTTGCGCGTGCAGCAGAAAAGCCTTGGCAGTCTTACTTTGACACAGCGGATGAGTCATTGCATCGGCCGTCACCTCCTGCCCTCGGGCCACCGGCGGGCATGGCAGAAAGATCGCGTCTGGGCGGCATCGATCGAGGAAGGCGTCGGAAATTCGGTAATCCGACAATTCTGCTGGCGACGCCTCGGTAGGCCAAGAATCGGTGATGATCACATCAGCCTCGAGCAATGCCCTCATATCGGTATCGACGCTGAAATTAGCGTTTAGAAGATCGGAATTCCTGAAATGCCATTGTTCCGGATAGACTTGCATCACTTTGATCGGCAGTGCGATAGAAGCTTCCACCCATGAACATAGTATGTTGGCCTCCGGTGCGACGACAGCGATGCGGAGGTCATCCACGCGACCTCTCCGGCTTCTGATATAGGCAAGGTCGCCTAAGGTTTCGCAGGGATGGTTCGCTTTCGTGCGAGCATTGACAACCGGCATTTGCGTGCTGGCGGCCAGTGTATGAAGAGCGGAGAGAAGCTTGGTTCGGACAACCAGAATGTCGAACCAGTTTTCGAGATAGCCGGCAAGATCCACAGTTTCTTCGCGTGCATTGAAGCCGATCGGCGCTGGCACGCAGATGCCGCCCATGGACTGGATGCCGAGATTAAATGCCGTCGTGTTTCTCCATCCGCTGTCGTCGGCGGTCAGCGCGATACGTTTGCCCTGCAAGCTCTGCGGCATGCGGCGCTCGGTGAAGGCTGCCGCCAGTATGCCGGCGCGCTTGAGGAGGGAAAGGATGGTGTCCGCGGGCAGATCATGGAATTCGAGAAAGCTTTTTCCGAATCGGTCAGGCATACTAGTTCCGCTCGATGAGATTATGTTCATGCAGCCATTTGCACTTGAAAAAGGCCTGCCTGCAAGGGCGCATCCATTGACGGCTGACGCGTGCCGGGAAGCAGAGACTCCCGAACCATCACGATATGGGCTTAATCAGCTTCCTCAAGTTCGGTGCAATTTCACCTGGTCCCGCATCGCACCGACCTGACGCCATTATGTCTTCGATTGCTTGTCCAACAAATCCGGCCGACGCTCCTTCGTCAGTTGCTCGGCCTGCTCTTTCTGCCATTTGGCGATTGCCGCGTGGTTGCCCGAGGTCAGGATGGCCGGAATCTCGCGGCCTTCCCAGATCTGCGGGCGCGTATAATGCGGATGCTCCAGCAGGCCGCCTTCGAAGCTTTCGTGCAGGCCGGAGAGGTCGTTGCCCATGACGCCGGGCAGGATGCGGATGATGGAGTCGAGCAGGATCAGCGCAGCCGGCTCGCCGCCCGAGAGGATATAGTCGCCGATCGAAATTTCCTCGAGGCCGCGGCCGTCGATGACGCGCTGGTCGACGCCTTCGAAGCGGCCGCAGACGATGATGACGCCTTCGCCGTTTGCAAGCTCGCGCACGCGTTTCTGCGTCAGCGGCTTGCCGCGCGGGCTCATCAGCAGACGCGGACGGCTGTCATTTTCGCTCGCGTGGTCGATGGCGCGGGCAAGCACATCCGGTTTCAGCACCATGCCGGCGCCGCCGCCGGCCGGCGTGTCGTCGACGGTGCGGTGCTTGTCGGTGGCAAAATCGCGGATCTGCACGGTGTCGAGCGCCCATTGCCCGCGTTCCATCGCCTTGCCGGCGAGCGACGCGCCGAGATGGCCCGGAAACATCTCGGGATAAAGCGTCAATATGGTCGCCCGGAAACTCATGGCGCAATCACTTCCTAATGAGGTCACTTCCCAATGAGGATCACTTCTTCTTCGGCTTGCTCTGCGGCTTCTCGGGTGTTTCCGGCTTTTCTGGTTTGCCGATCAGGTCGTCGGGGCTGTCGATCAGGCCAGCGGCCAGCGGGTCGATCAGGATCTTGCCGCCCTCGAGGTCGATTTCAAGCACCGCGGCCTCGGAAAAGGGGATCAGCACCGGGCGCTTGCCCGGCCCTTTCAGCTCCAGAAGATCGCCGGCGCCGAAATCATAGACGCCGCTGACCGTGCCGTAGCCGGTGCCCTGGTCGTCGACGGCTTCCAGCCCTTCGAGATCGGCGTAGAAGAATTCGTCGTCGTCGAGTTCATCATCAGGCAGGTTGTCGCGCTCGATATAGAGTTCCAGGCCGTTCAGCGCCTCGGCGGCATTGCGGTCGTTGACGCCGCGAAAGCGCACCACGACCACATTCTTGGCCTCGCGGATTTCCAACACCTCGAAGCTGCGGCCGTCCATGCTGTGGAGGTGGCCGTAATCGCCGAGCGCGGTCGGATCCGACGTATAGGCGCGGGCGCGCACCTCGCCTCTCAAGCCTTGCGCCGCGCCGATGGTGGCCATCAATACCGGGTTTTGCAGTTTCGTCATGGTCTCTTCGCCGATTACCGGGATCATGCAGCAGATCCAAATTGTTCCAGCGACCTTTGCGCGTGACGCGCGGCGCTGTCGTTGGTTCTCTCATAGGCTGAACATTTGCCGATGGGAAACAAAAAACGGGCGGCATGTCGCCATGCCACCCGCTTTCAATCAATGCCAGGTCCGATTACTCGGAAGCAGCAGCGGCGTCAGCAGCCTTCTGAGCCTTTTCGGCAGCGCGCTCCTGAGCCTTCTTGCCCGGCTTTGCCTTTTCCGGGTTGTTCTTGGCTTCGCGCGTCGCGATGCCGGCTTCGTTGAGGAAGCGCAGAACGCGGTCGGTCGGCTGGGCGCCGTGGTCAAGCCAGTGCTTGATACGCTCGGCCTTGAGTTCAACGCGCTTGGCGTCGTCCTTGGCAAGCATCGGGTTCCAGGAGCCGAGGGTCTCCAGGAAACGGCCGTCGCGCGGCGAGCGAGCGTCGGCTACGACAACGTGGTAGTACGGGCGCTTCTTGGAGCCACCGCGGGCGAGACGAATTTTCAATGCCATGTTAATTCTCCTTAGGCTTTTCGTGACCGCTTCGTTGTGCGGTATGGTTACGTCGCGCTGCTTTTTTCGTGCCGTGTAATCCCCGTCGAAAACGTCCCGCGTCTTCTGGGTCACGCGGCCAGGGATTACCCTTTGAAATCCGCAGCGATCTGTTCATGATGCCGGATGACTTCCTTGATGACGAAGTTCAGGAACTTCTCGGCGAAATCCGGGTCCAGATTTGCGTCCTTTGCCAGGCGGCGCAGGCGCTCGATCTGAAATTCTTCGCGCGCCGGGTCAGCCGGCGGCAGGTCGTATTTGGCCTTCAGCACGCCCACTTCCTTCGTGCAGCGGAAGCGCTCGGCCAGCATATGCACCAGTGCGGCATCGATATTGTCGATCGACTGGCGGTAGTTGCCCAGTTGGGCCTTGATGTCTGGATCAATCATGGGGGTCAACGATCCTTCTCACTTCTTCTTCGGCAAACCGGGGAGCCCTGGGAAACCACCGCCGAGGCCGGGCAGCTTGGCGCCACCGAGACCGGGCAATCCACCACCGCCACCGAGGCCCGGCAAACCACCCGGCAGTCCGCCGGGACGACCGAGGCCGGCGGCTTCGGCCTGCTTCTGCAGGGCTTCGAGCTGCTTGGGGTCCATGTTCGACAGGTCGGGCATGCCGCCCATACCACCGCCAAGGCCCATCTTGCCGGCAAGGCCGCCCATCAGCTGCTTCATCATGCCGCCTTTGCCCTTGCCGCCCATCATCTTCATCATGTCCGCCATCTGGCGGTGCATCTTCAGAAGCTTGTTGATGTCGGAGGCGTCGGTGCCGGAGCCGGCCGCGATGCGCTTCTTGCGGGAATGCTTGAGGAGGTCCGGATTGGCGCGCTCGGCCTTGGTCATCGAGGAGATGATGGCGAGCTGGCGCTTGAACAGGCGGTCGTCGAGGCCGGCAGCGGCCATCTTGTCCTTCATGCCCGACATGCCAGGCATCAGGCCCATGATGCCACCCATGCCGCCCATTTTCTGCATCTGGCCGAGCTGATCGGCGAGATCGTTCAGGTCGAACTTGCCCTTGGCCATCTTGGCGGCCATGGCGGCCGCCTTTTCGGCGTCGATATTCTCGGCTGCCTTCTCGACGAGCGAGACAATGTCGCCCATGCCGAGGATGCGGTCGGCGATGCGGCGGGGATGGAATTCTTCCAGCTCGCCCATCTTTTCGCCGACACCGATCAACTTGATCGGCTTGCCTGTCACGGCGCGCATCGAAAGGGCCGCACCGCCGCGGCCGTCGCCGTCCATACGGGTCAGCACGAGGCCGGTGATCCCGACGCGCTCGTCGAAATTGCGGGCGAGATTGACGGCGTCCTGACCGGTCAAGCTATCGGCGACCAGCAGGATTTCGTGCGGATTGGACTTCTTCTTGATATCCGCCATCTCGACCATGAGCGGCTCGTCGATATGCGTACGGCCGGCGGTGTCGAGGATGACGACGTCATGACCGCCGAGCTTGGCGGCCTGTACGGCGCGTGCGGCAATATCGGTCGGCGACTGGCCTGATATGACTGGAAGCGTGTCGATGCCCGTCTGCACGCCGAGCTGGCGCAGTTGCTCCTGCGCGGCCGGACGGCGCGTGTCGAGCGAGGCCATCAGGACCTTCTTGCGGTCGCGGCTCGTCAGGCGGTTGGCGATCTTGGCCGTGGTCGTGGTCTTACCCGAGCCCTGCAGACCGACCATCATAACGACGACTGGGGCAGGCGCATTGAGGTCGATGCCAACGCCTTCGCCGCCGAGCATCTCGATCAGCTCGTCATGGACGATCTTGACGACCATCTGGCCGGGCTTGATCGACTTCAGGATTTCGGCGCCAACGGCCTTCTCGCGGACGCGATCGGTAAAGGAGCGAACGACATCCAGCGCCACGTCGGCTTCGAGCAGCGCGCGGCGAACCTCGCGCAGTGCTGCGGAAACATCGGCTTCCGAAAGCGCGCCGCGGCCTGTCAGTCCATTCAGAATGGAACCAAGACGGTCCTGGAGGTTTTCAAACATCGGTTCTTCCTTATCGATCGCTTGGGATTGGACTTGGCGCAACTTTGCGCGGTTCCTCGCCCGAAAACGTCGTGCTTTTCCATGACGAAAACAAGACGCAAAGCCAAAAAGCACCCGAGGGCGCATCGCGCTGTCGGGTGTTGACCTCCGGGATCTCTTTATACCTTATGGGTCCCGGTCGGTGGCTCGGAGGCTTGTGCTCGTCGCAGATTGCGGGCGATAAACAGGAAAAGGCCGGCAAAGTCAACCCAAGACGGCCGAAATGCCTGAAATGCGCGGGTGAGATCGCGATATCTATCTCGATTTGACCATACCACCGTCTTCCAATTGTTGTATCGATCCCAGCCGTCAAGTGATTCCCCGAGACCGTTCCGAATGAATGATGCAGCCCTGACCGATCTTCTCGCCGCCTGTCGCGCTTACGCCGGCGGGCGGGTCGATGCCCGTTTCAACGCGGCGGCGCAAGCCTTCTACGCGGGCGCCAATGTTCAGCCAAAGATCGTGGCGCGGGCGGCGCGTGAGCTTAGCCGCCTGCCGCCACCTGGAGCCGCCGTTCTTGCCAACATGCTCGGCACCATCGTCGAAAAGGGCGGTGCGGTGGAGCGCAGCGGTCCGGCCGTGTGGGAGCTCTATCTGGCGTGGCTGCCGCAGATCCATCGCGGCTTTGCCGGCCGCAAGGAGCTGAGCCCACGGCAAAGGCAGCTGCTCGACGCTTTTCAGCTGCTCGGCCAATCGGCAGTTTCGCATCTTTCCGGCATGCCGCAGGAGCGTGCGCTCGCAGCTGGCAACAAGGCGCTGATGGCGCAGCTTGCGGAATTGCAGGATTACACGCCGGGGGCGGCTTGGGTTCGTCAAGTGCTTCTGAGCCGCAGCGATGATCTGCTGGTGCTGCACCTGCCGAGCCGCCAGGGTTTTCGCCTGCGGTATGAGAATATCGTCAACTGTTTTCATCTTTTCACGCTCATTCAGGCGGCCTTCAGCGAGCGGCTTCCAGGTGGCCGTGCGCCCAACCGGTTCATTGTCGATATGGCGCGCTGCGTGACCGTGGCCGAAGAGGGGAATGACGAGCCGTGGTGGCGCTACCAGACGGTGCGGCCGGATGAGCCAGGCCTTGCCGATATTTCCGGCGAGCAATCCGTCCAGACGATTTTCCGCATCGATGGCCGGCAGATCATTGTGCTTTCACCTCCGGTCGAAGGCGCGGCGTTGTGGGATACCAGCTTCTTCACGCCGCAGCTTTTTGCCATGCCGGCGGATGTCGTGCTGGAGGAGACGCTGACGCCTTCCGAGGCCGAAGAATGGTTTGCCAAAACCGGCTTTCCAGCCGGCGAGGCGGCAGGTACCCAAGGAGCGGACAAGCCATGACAAGCTCCTCCGGCTCTGCCAGGAAGAATCCCTATTATCAAGGTCCGGTTTCCGACCATTTCGATGGTCGGCGCTTCTTCAATCCCGGCGGTGTCGAGCCGGGCGGACCGCTTGACCTTTTGCGCTGGCAGCTTGGCGGCGGCCGGGTGCGCTGGCCCAATCGTGTCATCAGCGCCTTTCCGCCGGCCAAGCCGGACCGGCATGTCTTCGGCGAGCAGATGCGGGTGACGATGATCGGACACGCCTCGATGCTGGTGCAGATCGCCGGGCTGAATATCCTGACCGATCCGGTCTGGTCGGAGCGGGTCAGCCCCTTCCGCTCCGTCGGGCCGAAGCGCGTGGTGCCGCCTGGCATCCGCTTCGAGGATCTGCCCCATATCGACCTCGTGCTGGTGACGCATAATCATTACGACCACCTCGATCTCCTGACCCTTGCCCGCCTGCAGCAGGCGCATCGGCCAAAGATCGTTACGCCGCTCGGCAATGACACGATCATCCGTCGCGCCGTTCCCGATGCCGACATCACCGTTGTCGACTGGGGCGATCGCGTGGAGGTCAGAGGTGGCGTGACGATCGATGCCGAGCCTTGCCATCATTGGTCGGCGCGTGGCATGGGCGACCGGCGCATGGCGCTCTGGGCGGCATTCGTGCTGACCATGCCAGCAGGCAAGATCTATCATGTCGGCGATACCGGCTTTCACGATGGTATCAATTACGAGGCTGCCCGGCAAAAACATGGCGGCTTTCGCCTCGCGATCCTGCCCTTCGGCGCCTATGAGCCGCGTTGGTTCATGAAGGGCCAGCACCAGAATCCGGAAGAGGCGGTCAAGGGCATGAAGCTCTGCAACTCAGCCTATGTCGCCGGCCATCACTTCGCGACCTTCCAGCTGACGGATGAGGGCATCGATGCGCCCGTTCATGCGCTGGATGCCGCGCTGAAGGCCGAGGGCGTGGAGCCGGATCGGTTTCGCCCGCTCAGGGCAGGCGAGGTTTTCGATGTGCCTGTTGGCTGAGCGTTGGCGCTTGGGCCGAAAGTTCCTTCTCCCCTCGTGGAAAATGTGCCGTCAGGCGGATGAGGGGGTGTTTGCCAAAAGCACGAAAATCCATGAATTCAAATCAGCCAATCCCCCTCATCCGACCCTTCGGGCCACCTTCTCCCCGAGGGGAGAAGGGCTTTTCAGCATCGATGTGCCTTACTGCGTAATCTCAGGCTCAACCAGTTTCGCCAGATTGATCAGCGATTCCTGCCAGCCGAGATAGCAGGCTTCCGGCGGGATGACATCGGGGATGCCGGCCTGGGTGATGTTGACCTCGGTTCCCACCAGCACCTTTTTCAACGTCACCGTCACTTCCATTTGGCCAGGCAGGTTGGGGTCGTCGAACCTGTCTGTGTAACGCACCAGTTCGCCGGGAACGAGCTCGATATATTCACCGCCGAAAGCGTGGACTTCGCTGGTCGTAAAATTGCGGAACGACATCTTGAAGGTGCCGCCGACTTTTCCTTCGAAGTGATGCACGCTGCAGGCAAAGCCGTTCGGCGGCAGCCACTTGGCCAGCGCATCCGCTTCGATGAATGCGCGATAGACCTTTTCCGGGCTGGTAGCGAGGACGCGGTGCAGGCTTATGGTATTCGGCATGGTCATAATCCCTGTGGTTTGACGGAGTGGACGAGCCTAGGACGTGCGGGGGTTACGGTGATCCGACATGCAGAGTGAAATTTTTTGAGGTAGTCGGTTATCGGGCAAAACCGGCTATATAGCGATGGCCTCGAAGGCTGACTTCAATCGCTTCTAGCGTATTGAAACAGCAACCGAAAGCATACCATATAGGCACTGACGGTAGTTTGACGAGTGATTGCTGGATGAATGAGTCAATAAGCGGAAATGCAGGGCGTCCGCTTGGCAAACCAATGAGGATCCTTTTCGGGACTTGGCTGTTGCTCGGCATTCTACCTTTTCCCGTCGCCATGGGCGGTATGGTATTGGGCTATCGTTTCCTTCCATCGGCCGAATGGGCTTCGAAGACCAGTACCTTTGGCAATTTCACGGGTTTGGCGCTGGGGATATTGATGTGCGGACTCTCCCTGGTCCGGCAAGATCTAATACCAGGAGGCGATATCAAGAAAGCCGGAGTCGTTTTATTCTCCCCTCTGTTCGGTTTTGTTTTGGGGAGGAATGCGGCGCTCGTCGCTGGACCGATGGTCTTGGCTTTGGTGGCAGGGCATCACGTGGAGCTGCCTTATACAATAGCACGCGCTAATAGGCCTAATGAGCGTCACTGCAATTCGCCGTTGGAACTTCAAGGGTTGCTATTTACCTTCGACAGATTATGTGGTGTCCCCGATGAGATCAGGAAAAGTCTCAGGCCTGGTATGCACATCGTAGTCGAAGGCCACGGCACCAGCTACGGCGTTTTCGCAAGCACATTTCGCCGAGACGATTGAGGTTAGCGGTTCGCCTTCCTCTCCTTGTTATCATCAAGGCTGGCGTCGCAAGCCGAAGGATTATCACCCCACTGGTAATTCCCCCGCATTTCCGCCATATACAGCTCGAAACACGGATGGACATGACATCATGAGCAATACGGTCGAATTCGCGAGGATGAACGGGCTTGGCAACAAGATCCTGGTCGTCGACATGCGCGGCCGCAAGGATGTGGTGACGCCAGCGGCGGCGATTGCGCTCAATGCCGATCCTGCCACCCAGTTCGACCAGATCATGGCGATCCACGATCCGAAGCTGCAGGGCACCGACGCCTGGATCGATATTCTCAACTGCGACGGCACGAAGGCGCAGGCTTGCGGCAACGGCACGCGCTGCGTCGTGCAGGCCCTGGCAGCCGAAACCGGCAAGAAAGTTTTCACTTTTCAGACCGTCGCCGGCATCCTCAATGCTCGGGAGCATGAGGACGGTACGATTTCGGTCGATATGGGCGCGCCCGTCTTTGCTTGGGACAAGATCCCGCTTGCCGAGGAATTTGCCGATACCAGCCGCATCGAGCTGCAGATCGGGCCGATCGACAATCCCGTCCTGCATTCGCCTTCCGTGATGTCGATGGGTAATCCGCATGCGATCTTCTGGATCGACAAGGACCCGATGTCCTTCGATCTCGATCGCTTCGGTCCGCTGCTCGAAAACCACCCGATGTTTCCCGAGCGCGCCAATATCACGCTGGCGCAGGTGCTTTCGCCGACGCTTGTGCGCACCCGCACCTGGGAGCGCGGCGCCGGCTTGACGCTTGCCTGCGGTTCGGCCGCCTGTGCCGCCGCCGTCAGTGCCGCGCGCACCGGCCGCACCGGCCGCAAGGTGACAATCGACGTCGCCTCGGCGCCTGCGCCGGGCAAGCTCACCATCGAATGGCTAGACAGTAACGACCATGTCGTCATGACCGGGCCTGCCGAATGGGAATGGTCCGGTACCGTCGATCCGGTCACCGGCAGCTTCTCGCGCGATGAAGAGCAGGGGGCTCAGGCGCGGTGAGCGGGGTCGAGGTCATTACCTTCGGCTGTCGTCTCAATACCTATGAATCCGAAGTGATGAGGGCCGAGGCAGAGAAAGCCGGGCTCAACAACGCTATTTTGGTCAATACCTGCGCCGTAACCGGCGAGGCCGTGCGGCAGGCGCGGCAGGCGATCCGCCGGGCGCGGCGCGACAATCCGCATGCGCGCATCATTGTGACAGGCTGCGCGGCGCAGACCGAGAAGCAGACCTTTGCCGAAATGACTGAGGTGGATGCCGTTCTCGGCAACGAGGAGAAGCTGAAAAGCGCTTCCTACCGCTCTCTGCCGGATTTCGGCGTTTCGGCCGAAGAAAAGCTGCGCGTCAACGACATCATGAGCGTGCGGGCGACAGCACCGCAGATGATACGCCATATCGATGGCCATGTGCGCGCTTTCATCCAGGTGCAGAATGGCTGCGACCATCGCTGCACCTTCTGCATCATCCCCTATGGCCGCGGCAATTCGCGCTCGGTGCCGATGGGCGCCGTTGTCGACCAGGCGCGTAACTTGGTCGAGAGTGGTTATCGCGAGATCGTACTGACCGGCGTCGATGCCACGAGTTATGGCGCCGATCTGCCGGGTGCGCCGACGCTCGGTTTGCTAGCCAAGACGCTGTTGAAGCAGATCCCTGAGATCCGCCGGCTGCGGCTCTCCTCGATCGACAGCATCGAGGCCGATCAGCATCTGATGGATCTGATCGCCGATGAGCCGCGCTTCATGCCGCATCTGCATCTCTCGCTGCAGCATGGCGATGACATGATTCTCAAGCGCATGAAGCGGCGGCACTCGCGCGCTGACGCTATCGGCTTCATCGAGGACGTGCGTCGGCTCCGCCCGGAGACGAGCTTCGGCGCCGATATGATCGCCGGTTTCCCGACTGAGACGGAAGAGATGTTCGCCAATGCCGTCGGCCTGGTTGAAGAGGCCGGCATCGCGCATCTGCATGTCTTCCCCTATAGCCCACGCCCGGGCACGCCGGCTGCCCGCATGCCGCAGCTCGATCGCGGCCTGATCAAGGAACGCGCCGCCCGTCTGCGCGAGGCTGGACAGAGATTGCACCAGGCGCATCTCGACAAGATGGTCGGCACGCGACAATGGCTGCTTGTAGAGAATGGCGGACTGGCGCATACCGAAAACTTCACGCTTGTCGCCGCCCCTGGCCTTCGGCCGCGCGACCTTGTGCAGGTCGCAATCACCGGCCACAATGGCAAGCATCTCGACATGCAACTTCTGGCCGCCGACGCGGCCTAATGCTTCAACGGACACTTCATGGCGCTCGGTTTCATCAAAAAAGTCTTCACCTTCGGCCGCGAAAGGCCGGCCGAGGAGCAGGCGCCTGCGGAGGATTTGGCTCGGGTTGAGGCGCCTGTTGTCGAGCAGGAGGCGGAAGTTTCGCCGGCTTCCGAGTTTGTCGAGCCTGCGTCACCCCCCTCTGTCCCTTCGGGACATCTCCCCCACAAGGGGGGAGAGCGTTTGGAGGATGCCGCGCCTGTTCAGAAGGACCAGCAACCGGCTGAGCAAGAAGAAGTCGTTGTTTCGCACGAGGTTGAGGCTTCCGAGCTAGCTGCAGACAATGATGTTGATGCTCTACCGGAGCCAATTTCCGGCACTGAAGCTGATGTGACCTCGGAAGAAACCACCGTCGAACCGATCTCCCCCCTTGTGGGGGAGATGTCCGACGGGACAGAGGGGGGTGACGAAGGTGCGGCAGATACGGACTTAACGTCGAAAGACAGCGACACCGCCCCCAACCTCCCCAAGGGTTTCTCCACCTCCGCGCCCGAGCCCATCCCCGAAGCGCCAAAACAGAAACTCTCCTGGTTCCAGCGCCTGCGCGCCGGGCTGGCGCGCACCTCGTCGCAGCTAAGCGGCCAGATCGCGGCACTCTTCACCAAGCGCAAGCTCGACGATCAGACGCTGCAGGATCTGGAGGATCTGCTGATCCAGGCCGATCTCGGCGTTGAGACGGCGATGCGCGTCACCGATACGCTGGCCTCCGAGCGCTACGGCAAGGATGTGACCGGCGAAGATGTCGGCCGCATCATGGCGCAGGAAATCGCCAAGGTGCTGAAGCCTGTGGCAAAGCCGCTGCAGCTAGACCTCAGCCACAAGCCGCATGTCATTCTCGTTGTCGGCGTCAACGGCACCGGCAAGACGACGACGATCGGCAAGCTGGCGGCAAAGCTCTCCGGCGCAGGGCTGAAAGTCATGGTCGCCGCCGGCGATACGTTCCGCGCGGCTGCCATCGAGCAATTGAAGATCTGGGCGGACCGTACCAAGTCGGAATTCATCGGCACCAAGCTTGGCGCGGATGCTGCAGGCCTTGCCTTCGATGCCTTCCAGCAGGCCAAGGCCAACAAGAGCGATGTGTTGATCATCGATACGGCCGGCCGCCTGCAGAACAAGGCGGAGCTGATGGCCGAGCTCGAAAAGATCGTGCGCGTGCTCGGCAAGCTCGATCCGGATGCGCCGCATACCGTGCTGCAGACGCTGGATGCGACCACGGGCCAGAACGCGCTGAACCAGGTGGAGATCTTCCGCAACGTCGCCGGCGTCAACGGGTTGATCATGACCAAGCTCGACGGCACGGCGCGCGGCGGCATTCTCGTCGCCATCTCCGCCAAGCACAAGCTGCCGGTGTATTTCATCGG
This sequence comes from Rhizobium tropici CIAT 899, assembly GCF_000330885.1. Classification (NCBI taxonomy): domain Bacteria; kingdom Pseudomonadati; phylum Pseudomonadota; class Alphaproteobacteria; order Hyphomicrobiales; family Rhizobiaceae; genus Martinezella; species Martinezella tropici. Next base: position 3,466,701 of record NC_020059.1, on the reverse strand, counting down.
CGTCGGCGAAGGTGTAGATGATCTCGAGCCGTTCGAGGCCGAGGATTTTGCCCATGCCATCGCCGGTACGGGGGCTGTAAGCAGCCAATGAATGACAAGAACGAATTCGATAACAAGTTCGATGACAGGGAAAGTGCCGCAATGACGACCAGCGACAGCGATCTCACCCCAAGTGCTGCCGACAAACACCACCCCATGCTGAAGCTGGTGCTGGAACTCGGGCCGTTGCTGGTGTTCTTCTTCGGCAATCTGCGCGGCGACTGGCTTGTGCAGCATTTCCCGCAGCTGGCAGCGCTCGGCGGCCCGCTTTTCGTCGCCACCGGCCTGTTCATGGCGGCGACGGTGATTTCGCTCATCGTTTCGAAGGTCATGCTCGGTCATCTGCCGCTCATGCCTTTCGTCTCCGGCATCGTCGTGCTGATCTTCGGCGCGCTCGGCATCTACCTGCAGAACGAAACCTTCATCAAGATGAAGCCGACCATCGTCAATGCGCTGTTCGGCGTGGCGCTGCTTGGCGGCCTTGCCTTCGGCAAGTCGCTGCTCGGCTATGTCTTCAATGCCGCCTTTCAGCTGGATGCCGAGGGCTGGCGCAAGCTGACGCTGCGCTGGGGCATTTTCTTCTTCGTTCTGGCCGTGCTCAACGAAGTCGTCTGGCGCGGCTCGAACTGGCTTTATCTTCCAGACACCAAGGCCGCAGATAGTCTCTGGGTGAACTTCAAGGTCTGGGGAACGATGCCGATCACGATCCTCTTCACCCTGTCGCAGATGCCGCTGATCATGAAGCACACGATCGAACAACCGGCGGAAAACGGTAAATGAGCGAAGCCATCGACGCCCAAAGCCGATACCGGCAGCAAAGTTTCTGGTTCATCGCCTGCGCCGCCGTTCTTCTCGTGCAGATCGTCGCGGAATATATGATGGGCCGCGTGCCGATCTGCACCTGCGGCTACGTGAAGCTCTTCGAGCCGGTTGTAAAATCCAGCGGCAATTCGCAGCATATCGCCGACTGGTACACCCCGTCGCACATCATCCACGGCTTCCTCTTCTTCGGGCTCACGCATCTGATCATGCGCGGCAAGCCGCTGTCGATGCGGCTCTTCGTTGCCATGCTGATCGAATCCGGCTGGGAAATCCTTGAAAATTCCCCGATCATCATCAACCGCTACCGCGCCGCGACGATCTCGCTCGACTACGTCGGCGACAGCATTCTCAACTCGTCGATGGATGCCGTGTTCATGGTGGTCGGATTCCTGTTTGCCTGGCGCGCACCGGTGCTGGTGACGGTCGTCATCGCCATCTTCTTCGAGCTGCTCACCGGCTATTTGATCCGCGATAACCTCACGCTCAACGTGCTGATGCTGGTCTGGCCGGTCGAGGCGATCAAGACGTGGCAGGGTGGGTTGTAGTTTTTACCCTCGCCCCATCGGGAGAGGGTGGCGCGGTAGCGCCGGGTGAGCGGGCGTTATCGGGAAAATGCCTTTTGCTTGTCCCTCAGGCCTGTCGTTGCTTCGCCTCTCGGCCCCCTCATCCGCCCTTCGGGCACCTTCTCCCCGAGGGGAGAAGGGATCAAGACGCCGATTTCCCCCGCGCCTTCTCAATGGCCGGATAGAGTCCTTCCTTCAGGCTTGTGGCCGTAAACGGACCGACCTGTTTGTAGAGGATCGTGCCGTCGGGGGAGACGAGGTAGGATTCCGGGATGCCGTAGACGCCCCAGTCGATGGCGGCCGAGCCGTTCGGGTCGATGCCGATGGCGTTGTAGGGATTGCCGAGCTCGCCGAGGAAGCGAAGGGCGTTCTCGTTCGTATCCTTGTAATTGATCGCGACGATGTTGAGCCGGCCGTCCTTGGCGAGTTCCTTCAGCACGGGATGCTCATCGCGGCAGGGGATGCACCAGGAGGCGAAGATATTGACGAGCGTCAGCTTGCCCTTGATGGCGTCATCGGTCAGTGCCGGTAGGTTGGAGCCTTCGAGCGGTGCCAGCGCGAGCTTCGGCGCCCTGGTGCCGATCAGCGCGGAGGGAATGGCCGATATATCGGTGCCGTGAACTTCCTGGTCATACATGACCTTGCCGACGGCAAGGGCGATGCAGGCAAAGACGATCAGTGGGACCAGCGCCAGCAGATAGCGCGCGGTGCCGCTCGATTTTACGCCATTCTTATTGTCGGCATCGGCAGTCATTTCGTCTCGTTTTCCGATGGGCGCTGCGAGCGGCGGCGGATGCCGGAGGCTTCCAATGCGGCAAGTTCGCGGCGGCGCAGGCGTCCATCGTTCCAGATCCAGGCGATGATGGCGAGGATCATGAAGGCGGCAAAGCCATAGGAGCCGAAGACATAGAAGGGGTGCGACATTCTAGTCCTCCCGGCTTGCCATACGCGCGGCCATACGGCGCTGCGTGGCGATGCGGCGGCGCCAGATCTCGTTGCGGATCGCCATCAGGTGCAGCGTGAAGAACAGCAGCGTGAAGGCGAGCGCCATGGTGAAGAGCGGCCAGAGGAATTCCGCGTCGATGGCGGGGCCGTCGAGGCGCATGATGCTTTCCGACTGATGCAGCGTGTTCCACCAGTCCACGGAGAACTTGATGATCGGGATATTGATGAAGCCGACCAGCGTCAGAATGGAGGCGACGCGGGCCGCCTTCGACGGATCGTCCATGGCGCGGTTGAGCGCGATCAGGCCGAGGTACATGAGGAACAGGATGAAGACCGAGGTCAGACGCGCATCCCAGACCCAATAGGTGCCCCACATCGGCTTGCCCCAGAGCGAGCCCGTCACCAGCGCGATCAGCGTGAAGGCGGCGCCGAGCGGGGCTGCCGTCTTGCCGGCGACATCGGCCAGCGGATGGCGCCAGACCAACGTTCCGATCGCCGACATGCTCATGATCGTGTAGCACATCATCGACAGCCAGGCGGCAGGAACGTGAATATACATGATGCGGACGGTATCGCCCTGCTGGTAGTCGCCCTCGGTCGTAAAGGATAAATAGAGGCCGATCGCAAAAAGTATGGTTGTAATCGCCGCCAGCCAGGGAATGAGACGCGCAGAAAACGCCAGGAACCGCGTGGGGTTGGCGAGGTCGGAAAATCGGCTGATCGCAGTGATATCGCTCATGCGGCTTGTTTAACCCGATATGGCTTTTCCGGCAATCGACCGCATTGCCTCAGATGGGCGAAACAGTATCTCCGTTAGAGCCCTTCCGCTTTTCTTCGAAACGCGAAAACGCTCTACCCTTTTGTTATTACGCAATTCCGGACGGAGAACCGCTTCGCACTTTTCCTGGAATTGCTCTGATCAATCAGTCGTGTTTCGCAAGGCAAGGGCGGCAGCAGCCGGCCCGAGGACTGCGAAGAACAGGGTCAGCGCGATCAGGATCAGGAACGGCGGCAGGAAGGGCTGCGGTCCCTCGACGGCGGCGTATGTGGCGCTGACGCCGAAGATCAGCACGGGAATGGTGAGCGGCAGCACCAGAATGGAGACCAGCAGCCCGCCGCGCGGCAGCGCCACGGCGACGGCGGCACCGACCGCGCCGATGAAGGTGAGTGCCGGCGAGCCAACGAGCAGGGTCAGGGCCGTCGCCGCGATCGCGGTCTCGTTCATATTCATGAAGAGGCCGAGCAGCGGCGAGGCGATGACAAGCGGCAGGCCGGTCGCCACCCAATGTGCCGCGCATTTGATGAAGACCGTGAGCACCAGCGGGGTTTCCTGCATGACGAGCAGATCGAGCGAGCCATCATCGCGTTCGGCCTGGAACAGCCGGTCGAGGCCGAGGAGGCTTGCGAGCAACGCGCCGATCCAGACGATGGCAGGGCCGATGCGCGAGAGAAGTTTGAGGTCGGGGCCGACGGCGAAGGGGATGATGGCGACGACGGTCAGGAAGAAGAGAATGCCGATCAACGCCCCGCCGCCGGCGCGCACCGAAAGTCTGAGGTCGCGGAGGAGGAGGGCGGTCATGGATGGTGACTTTCAAACTGTATGGGGAGATTGCCTTTCGCCTGGCTCAAGGCGCAAGAAGCTGTTGCTTCTCGCCACCCCCCTCTGCCCCTTCGGGGCATCTCCCCCACAAGGGGGGAGATCGGTAGCCTGCCGCTCACTCGGTGCCACGCAATATCTTTCTGTACTGGCAGATCCTGTCGAAGTTGCTTAGGGCATGTAGCTGCCGCCGACGATCTCCCCCCTTGTGGGGGAGATGTCACGATAGTGACAGAGGGGGGTAACTCGTCGCGCAGCGATGAGTTTTTCCGAAAGGACAGAGGGTGGCATCGCAGGCTCGGCATTCTCGAATTCATCCCCAAACCCCCTCACTCGCCCCGACAAACCCCGTCATCCGCATCTCCTGCGCGTTCTCCAACCCCAGCGGCTGGTGCGTCGCAGCAAGCACAATGCCGCCCTTCTTCTGATGGGCGGTGATTAGCTCCGCGAAAAGCCGGTCGGCGGAGCTGTCGAGCGCTGCCGTCGGTTCGTCCAGGATCCAGATAGGGCGGTGGGCGACCAGAAGTTTGGCGAAAGCGATTCGCCGCTGCTGGCCGGCGGAGAGATAGCCGAAGGGCAGATGCGTGATGTCGGCAAGACCGACGGCATCGACAGCTTCATTGATATCGAGGCCGGAGCCGCCCGGCATGTCGCCGAAAAAGGTTTTCCAGAAGGTCAGGTTTTCCGCGACGGTCAGCTCGGATTTCATCGCATTGCGGTGGCCGAGATAGTGGCTGGCTTCGCCGGCCGGCCGGTCCAATTCGCCGTCCTTTCCGGTGAATGCGACACGACCCTTTTCCGGCCTGAGAAGGCCTGCCACAACGCGCAGCAGCGTCGATTTTCCCGATCCGTTGCGGCCGGTCAAAACGAGTGCGTCTCCACCCGCCAAGTCGAAGGAAACATTCAAGAAAATCAGGTCTTCGCCCCGCCTTGCAGCCAGATTTTCAGCGCTTAGATGCATTCGCTCAGGTTTTCCCTATTTTCTTTACCGCAGCGCGCAAAAAATTGTCGAAATTTGCGCTTTGTCACTCTGGCAAGTCTTTACGAAATTATCTATAAGACCTGCAACCACGCCAGCGGTCGGCGTGAATTTCATCCTTGCGCCGAACATAAGGTTTTCTGCCTTACGTGCGGACAGCGGAAATGGCCGTACCCGCATCCTGATGTGCATAAAGTGCATAGGCGTTCGCACGACTGTGTTGGCTATCAGAAACGGGGTATCTCGTGTCTAAATCTCTTGACAGTTTCAATTGTCGTTCCACGCTGACCGTGGGCGGGAAAGACTATGTCTATTTCAGCCTGCCCAAGGCTGAGGCCAATGGTCTGCCCGGTGTTTCCAAGCTGCCTTACTCCATGAAGGTGCTTTTGGAAAACCTGCTGCGTTTTGAAGACGGGCAGTCGGTCACGAAGGAGCATATCCTTGCCGTCGCCGAATGGCTGACCAATAAGGGCACCGTCGAGAACGAAATCGCCTATCGCCCGGCACGCGTGCTGATGCAGGACTTCACCGGCGTTCCGGCCGTCGTCGACCTTGCCGCCATGCGCGACGCCATGGTTTCTCTTGGCGGCGATCCGGAAAAGATCAACCCGCTCGTTCCCGTCGACCTCGTCATCGACCACTCCGTCATCGTTGACGAATTCGGCACGCCGCAGGCGTTTGCCAAGAACGTCGAGCTGGAATACCAGCGCAACGGCGAGCGCTACCGCTTCCTGAAGTGGGGCCAGCAGGCATTCAAGAATTTCCGCGTCGTCCCTCCCGGCACCGGCATCTGTCACCAGGTGAATCTCGAATATCTCGGCCAGACCGTCTGGACGAAGGAAGAGGACGGCGAAACGATCGCCTACCCCGACACCTGCGTCGGCACCGATTCGCACACGACCATGATCAACGGCCTCGGCGTTCTCGGCTGGGGTGTTGGCGGTATCGAGGCTGAAGCCGCCATGCTCGGCCAGCCGGTCTCCATGCTGCTGCCTGAGGTCATCGGCTTCAAGCTCACCGGCAAGCTCAAGGAAGGCGTCACGGCGACCGACCTCGTTCTGACCGTCGTGCAGATGCTGCGCAAGAAGGGCGTCGTTTCCAAGTTCGTCGAATTCTTCGGCCCTGGCCTCGACAACATGCCGCTCGCCGACCGTGCCACCATCGGCAACATGGGTCCGGAATATGGCGCGACCTGCGGCTTCTTCCCGGTCGACAAGGAAACGCTGAACTATCTCAACATGTCCGGCCGCGCCAAGGACCGTATCGCGCTCGTCGAAGCCTATTCCAAGGCTCAAGGGATGTGGCGCGACAATGACGGATCCGACCTCGTCTTCACCGACACGCTGGAACTCGACCTTAACGACGTCGTGCCGTCGATGGCTGGCCCGAAGCGTCCGGAAGGCCGTATCGCGCTGGAAAACATTGCTTCCGGCTTCGCCACCTCGCTCGAAACCGAATACAAGAAGCCCGGCCAGCTCTCCAACCGCTATGCGGTCGAAGGCACGGATTTCGACATCGGCCATGGCGACGTTGCCATCGCTGCCATCACCTCCTGCACCAACACCTCCAACCCGTCGGTGCTGATCGCGGCCGGCCTTCTCGCCCGCAACGCCGTTGCCAAGGGCCTGAAGACCAAGCCGTGGGTCAAGACCTCGCTGGCACCGGGATCTCAGGTCGTCGGCGAATATCTTGCCAAGTCCGGCCTGCAGGCCGATCTCGACAAGCTCGGCTTCAACCTGGTCGGCTTCGGCTGCACCACCTGCATCGGCAACTCCGGCCCGCTGCCGGCGCCAATCTCCAAGACGATCAATGACAAGGGCCTGATCGTATCCGGCGTCCTCTCCGGCAACCGCAACTTCGAAGGCCGCATCTCGCCTGACGTCCAGGCGAACTATCTGGCTTCGCCGCCGCTCGTCGTCGCCTACGCGCTCGCCGGCTCGGTGCAGCTCGACCTGACGAAGGAGCCGATCGGCGAAGACCAGAACGGCAAACCTGTTTACCTGAAGGACATCTGGCCCACCTCGCACGAGGTTCAGGAGTTCATTCAGAAGTACGTCACCCGCGAGCTCTATGAGAGCAAGTATGCCGACGTCTTCAAGGGCGATGCCAACTGGCAGGCCGTGCAGGTTCCTCCGGGTCAGACCTATGCGTGGGACGACAACTCGACCTACGTGCAGAACCCGCCTTACTTCGTAGGCATGGGCAAGAAGGGCGCCGGCGTTTCCGACATCAAGGGCGCCCGCGTTCTTGGCCTCTTCGGCGACAAGATCACCACCGACCATATTTCCCCGGCCGGTTCGATCAAGGCTGCCTCGCCGGCCGGTTCCTACCTCATCGGTCATGGCGTCGGCGTTGCCGACTTCAACCAATACGGCACGCGCCGCGGCAACCATGAAGTCATGATGCGCGGCACCTTCGCCAACATCCGCATTCGCAACCACATGCTCGGCCCGAACGGCAAGGAAGGTGGCTACACCATCCACTATCCGTCCAAGGAAGAGACGTCGATCTACGATGCGGCCATGCAGTACAAGGCCGAGGGCGTTCCGCTCGTCATCTTCGCCGGTGTCGAATACGGCAACGGCTCGTCGCGCGACTGGGCTGCCAAGGGCACGAATCTGCTCGGCGTGCGTGCCGTGATCGCCCAGTCCTTCGAGCGCATCCACCGCTCGAACCTGGTTGGCATGGGCGTCATCCCCTTCGTCTTCGAGGAAGGCACCACCTGGGCAAGCCTCGGCCTGAAGGGCGACGAACTGGTCACGATCGAAGGCCTGGAAAACATCAAGCCGCGCGAGCGCAAGATCGCCAAGATCACCTATGGCGACGGCTCCGTGAAGGATGTTCCGATCATCTGCCGCATCGATACGCTGGATGAGGTCGTCTACGTCAACAATGGCGGCATCCTGCAGACGGTTCTGCGCGATCTCGCTGCCTGATAGGCATTCAGCACTGTTATGGGAGGCCGCCGGAAAACGCTTCCGGCGGCCTCTTGTTTTTCACGGTGATGTGTACGGCGAGACTTCCGCTCACTCCAGCCTCACCCCATCGTGACTTTGCGTCATCGCGTTAAACTATTATCTCTTGTTTCAGATTTTTCGGGCTTGATGTGGCTTGGTCGCCCCAAGAAGCGCTGATATTGCAGAGCCCGTATAGGCAGATGGCGCTCGCGATTGGATGCAGAGGTAGAGATAGAAATGCGCCTTCGATTTTTGGTTCCACTTTTGGCAGGCATTGGGCTCGCAAGTTCGCTGCATGCGCAGGAGGCTCCGAAGATCAAGGGCGTCGTCGAACTCTTCACTTCGCAGGGCTGCGCGTCCTGTCCTCCCGCCGATGCGGCCTTTCGCAAGCTGATCCGCCAGGGCAATGTCGTGGCGCTTGCCTACCATGTCGACTATTGGAACTATCTCGGCTGGAACGACACCATGGCGTCCAAGGACAATACGGCGCGCCAGTATGCCTATGCCCGGACGATGGGCCGCAGCGGAGTTTATACGCCACAGGCGATCGTCAATGGCAGGGACCATATGAACGGTGCCGATCTCAGTGGCATCAACGTCAAGCTCGACGAGTTTGAGCGCCTTGGCGAGGGTCTGATGGTTCCGGTCAGTGCCGCCATGAAGGGTGACGAGCTGGAGATCAAGATCGGAGCCGGGCAGGGCAGGGCCAATGTGGTTGCCGTCTATTTCGACAAGGAGCAGATGGTGGCGCCGAAGGGCGGCGAAAATACCGGCCAGCAGATTGCCTATATGCATGCCGTCTCCGATGTCGAGACGGTGGGCATGTGGGACGGCAAGGCCATGAGCCTCGTATTGCCCTCTACCGTGCTCGATAAAGCCGGCCGGCGAGGCCTCGCGATTCTGCTGCAGGCGTCGACGCCTGCGGGCGATCCGGCCGCCATTTTCGGGGCGACTGTTTTGACTGTGGGCTCGGACGGCTGAGCGGCTTTTCTGGAGCCCCTTCATTCGGCTTGGGCCCAAAAGGCTCCTATTCGGGCTGACGGTCGAAAGATCCCTATTTTGCGTGACGCCAAAAAGGGTTCCTATTTCGGCTGGCGCCGAAAAGGGGAGGTGCCCGGCGAGGACGCATTCGGGGCTGGGGTTTAATCGATACGCCCCGGCCGGGCCGTTTGACGCGGCGGCGCCAAACGGTTCCCTATACTTCCTGTAAATTGGGCGTCGTTTTGGCTGAAATGCGGCGCTGACGAGGTGCTTTCACAGCTGGGAAAGAAATTGTGAGCCGCCAGCCGTCTTGCAATTTGATGTGGCTGAGGCAAACTGTCATTCTCCTGTCATGAGATAGCCCCTGGGGGATTGATGACTGATCAGCCGGATTTGAGACACGGTAAAAGCCGTTCCGTCGATACCAATTCATCCGTCGTCGTTGATCTCAGAGAATACAAACAGAGCAAGGACCCGCTGCCGGTGACGTTTCATCGCCGGGAGCTGGATGCGATTCTCTGGATCTATGGTCGCATGGTCGGCGAAGGCGAGTGGCGCGACTACGCCATCGACCATTTGAAGGACAAAGCGGTTTTCTCCGTCTTCAAGCGCTCCGGCGAGATGCCGCTTTTCCGCATCGAAAAGAATCCGAAGCTATCGGCCAAGCAGGGTGCCTTTTCCGTCGTCAATACCAGCGGCATGATCCTGAAACGTGGTCATGACCTGAATCAAGTGCTGAAGGTTTTCGACAAGCAGCTGAAGCTGGTGGAGAAGTAGTTTCTGCGCGTTTCCGCAGCGGGCTAGGCGGCTCTGCAGACTGGCGGGTCAGATACTATCCCCCAAACAATGTCCCCGGATAAACCGAAGGATCCGGATCGGTTTCCGCGCCGTGTCCGAGCGCCTTCTGCATCAGCATCGTATCCAGCCACCGGCCATGCTTGTAGCCGGTGCCTTTCAACAGGCCGGTTTCGGTGAAGCCTGCGGCGCGGTGTACGGCGACGGAGGCGGGATGGGCGCCGCCGATGACGGCGATCATCTGGCGGAAGCCAAGCGTCTGGCAGCTTTCGACGAGCGCATCGAGCAGCAACCGGCCGATGCCGCGCCCTCGAGCCTCCGGCGCCAGATAGATCGAGTCCTCCACCATCCAGCGATAGGCCGGCCGCGTGCGGAAGGATGAGGCATAAGCATAGCCGAGGAATGCGCCGGTCTCGTCTTCGGCGACGAGATAGGGATAACCCTTGTCACGGATCGCCTCGAACCTGACCGTCATTTCTTCCTGGTTCGGTGGCGTGATTTCGTAGCTTGCCGTGCCGTTCAGGACGGAATCTCTGTAGATGGCGGTGATATGGGGAAGGTCGTCTGAGGTTGCACTGCGGAGGCTGACGGACATTGCTTCTATTGCCTGATCTGCGGATTTGTGACGGCAGCTATCAAATCGCAGGGCGTGTGCCCAAGCAAACAAAAAAGGCGGCTGAAGCCGCCTTTTCGTATCTCATTTCACGCTGCGATTAACGGCGGTTGCCCATAAATTGCAGCAGGAACATGAACAGGTTGATGAAGTCCAGGTAGAGCGACAGGGCGCCCATGATTGCCTTGCGGCCTGCTACGGTCGCATCGTCGGCATCATAGTACATTTCCTTGATCCGCTGCGTATCGTAGGCGGTGAGGCCTGCGAAGATCAGGACGCCGATCACGGAGATGGCGAACTGTAGGGCGGACGAAGCCAGGAAGATGTTGACGAGTGTCGCGATGATCAGGCCGAAGAGACCCATCATCAGGAACGAGCCCATCGCGGAGAGATCACGCTTGGTCGTGTAGCCGTAGAGCGACAACGCGCCGAAGGAGGCGGCGGTCACGAAGAAGGTCTGCACGACGCTCTGACCTGTGTAGATGATGAAGATCGACGACAGCGACAGGCCCACCAGCGCGGCGTAGACCCAGAAGGTCGTCGTCGCGGCGGCCACGCTCATGCGGTTGATCCTGAAGCTCAGGAAGAAGACCATTGCCAGCGGGGCGAGAATGACCACCCACTTCAGCGGGCTCAGATAGATCGCCTGGCCGAAGGCCGTGATCTGTCCGTTTGCGAAAGCGAGCGAGAAGGAGAGATAGGCGGCAACACCCGTGATCGCCAGACCCAGCGCCATCAGGTTATAGACCTTGAGCATATAGGCTCGAAGGCCCTCGTCTATCATCGCACCGGATTGCGCACCGCTCTGCGCCCGGTTTTGGTAATTGCGAAAGTCAGCCATGTTTTCCTCTTTCAAGCTCCGATGTGAGTACGGTGTCGGGTCCTTCAGAACCCAGGCGCCGCTGCGGAGCTCCAGCATGCCTGCACAGAATATGAGGCTTTCGAGCCGCATGCACAAGGGTCAAGCAGCCGGCCCGATGTTAAATCGATGTAACATCGGGCTGTTTTGGCGGCTCTGCACCGTCGGCGGAGCGGTTAGAGTTCACGCAGAACGGGGGCGGCCTTCTGGCCGAGGATGCGCCAGGTGCCGATGAGGCCAATACCGACCGTCAGCACCAGGGCGATGACGAGCGTCGATACGGCGACATCGGGCAGGAAGGCCGAGGGCAGGTGCATGATGCGGCTGACGATATACCAGGCGGATGCGGCACCGGCGATCAAGGCAAAGACGGCGGTTGCCCCACCCAGGATCAGATATTCGTAGCTGAAGGCGCGGATCAGTGTCGCCCGCGTCGCGCCAAGCGTCTTAAGGATGACGGCGTCGTGCGCGCGCGCGCGATTGCCGGCCGCGAGCGCGCCGGCCAGCACCAGCACCGAGGCAATGAGTGCGACAGAGGCGGCGGAGCGGATGGCAGTGGCAAGCTGTCCCACAAGCGTGTTGACGACATCGAGAGCATCCTTGACGCGGACGCTTGTTATGGTCGGGTAGGTATTCGTGACCTTCCTGAGAATGGCCGCTTCCTGTTCCGGGGTGGCTGATGTGTCGGTCAGGGTGGCGAGCCAGGCATGCGGGGCGCCCTTGAAGGTATTGGGCGAGAAGATCATCACGAAATTGATCGACAGCGACTGCCATTGAACCTTGCGGAAGCTGGCGATCTTGGCGGTGATGTTGCGGCCGAGCACGTTGACGGTGACTTTATCGCCGAGCTTCAGGCCGAGCGCCTTGCCTTCCTCTTCGGAGAAGGAGACCAGCGGCTCGCCGCTATAATCCTTGTCCCACCATTTGCCTTCCGTGACCGAGGCATTTTCCGGCACCGTATCGGCATAGGTGATGCCGCGGTCGCCGCGCAGGACCCATTGACCGGCGGCCGGCACCTTCATCTTGGTAACATCCTCGCCATTGAAGGCGACGATGCGGCCGCGCAGCATCGGCGCCTCGACGAGCTTGCCCTTGGGGTCGATGTCGAGCACGATCTTGCGGAAGCCTTCCAGCTCCGGCCCCTGAATATCGACGAAGAAGAAATTCGGCGCCTGTTCGCTCATGCGGCCCATCAGTTCGCGGCGCATGTTGCCGTCGATCAACGTCAGGGTCACCAACAGCGCCAGCCCGAGGCCGAGCGACAGCACGACGGACGAGGTGAGCGCGCCGGGCCGATGAATATTGCCGATCGCCAGGCGCAGGGCGGGCGAGCGCACACGCGGGCTGCGGCGGGCAAGCCAGGAAAGCACGGCCGCAACGGCGCGCAGCACGACGAAGGCGGCGGCAATCGAAACGACGAAGACGATCGCGATGAAGCGATCATAGGCGGTGACGATCGCCAGAGCCGCAAGGGCTGCCATCAGCACGCCGGCGGCGAGCAGATAGGGCCAGCCGGGAAGGCGTCGCGCTTCGAAACCCTGTTCGCGAAACAGCGCCGTTGCCGGCACTTCGCGGGCATGGCCGAGCGGCGGGATGGCAAAGGCCAGCGTCGTCAGCAGGCCGAACAGGGCGGCGAGCGTCAATGCACCGGGATAAAGCCGCGGGGCGGTGGAAATCGGCAGGAATTCCGCCATGAATTGCGACGCAATCATCGGCGCAATGGCGCCGAGGACGAGGCCAATTACTATGCCGGCAAGCGCAATGACGGCGATCTGGATGAGATAGATCAGCACAACGACGAAGGCCGGCGCGCCCAGGCATTTGAAGGTGGCGATGGTCGTGCGCTTGGAATCGAGGAAGGCGCGGACGGCATTGGCAACGCCGACGCCGCCGACGATGAGCGCCGCCAGGCCGACCAGCGTCAGGAACTGCGAGAAGCGGGTGACGTTGTCGGCGAGCTGGGGTGCCGCGCGATCACTGCTGCGGATCGACCAGCCGGCTTGCGGGAAGGCGGCATTGGCGCGGTCAGTGAGATTGCGGATGCCGGCTGCGGGGTTGTCCATGCGGATCTTGTAGGATTGCTCGACCAGACTGCCCGTGGTGATCAGGCCGGAAGCAATCAGGGCGTCGCTGCTGGTGAGCAGGCGCGGCGCGAAGCCGAAGCCTTCGGAGACGGCGTCCGGCTCGCTTTGGATAGTGCCCGATATGCGCAGCTTCGTATTGCCCAGCAGCAGATCGCCGCCGACCTTGAGGTTCAGGCGTTCCAACAGCAGCGGCGCTACGACGGCGCCATAGGCGCCATCTTTCGCGGCCAGTAACGTCGAGAGCGGCTGATTAGGGTTGGCCTCAAAGGTGCCGTAGAGCGGATAGGCGTCGTCGACGGCCTTCACCTCGACCAGCGCCTGGTCCGAGCCATCGGGCAGACGTGCCATGGAACGCAGGCCGGTGGAGCGGGAAACTTTGCCTAAGCTTTGGAGATAGGCGAATTCTTCCGGCGTCGCCTCGCGATTGCGCAGTTCGAAACGGGCATCGCCTGATAGCAGCGATTGTCCCTGCGTCGAAATCGCGTCGGTGATCGAACGGGAAACGGAATTGACGGCGGCGATCGCGCCGGTGCCGAGCGCGATGCAGGCAAGGAAGATGTAGAAGCCGCCAAGGCCGCCGCGCAATTCGCGCAGGGCGAGGCGGAAGGCGAGGGGCAGGCGCAGTCCCGCCGCGCTCATGCAATGGCTGCCTGGTTGGTGCGCGTGCGCATGCTGTCGCTCTCGATTTCGCCGGAACGGACGCGGATCTGCCGAGAGCAACGGGCGGCAAGAGCGGGATCGTGGGTGACGAGCAGCATGGTCGTGCCGCGCTCGGCCTGCTGGGCGAAGAGCAGATCGGCGATCTGCCGGCCGGTATCGGTATCGAGATTGCCCGTCGGTTCGTCGGCAATCAGGACGGCGGGCGAAGGCGCCAGCGCGCGGGCGATGGCGACGCGCTGTTGCTCGCCGCCGGAGAGCTGGCCGGGATAGTGCGTGAGCCTCTCGCCCAGCCCCACTGCTTCCAGCTCCCGCCTGGCGATATCGAAGGCATCGCGGACGTTCGCAAGTTCCAGCGGCACTGCGACATTTTCGAGCGCCGTCATGTTGGCGATCAGGTGGAAGGATTGGAAAACGATGCCGATGTTGCGGCCGCGGAAATCGGCGATGCGATCTTCACTCAGGCTATGCAGCGGCGTGTCGCGGATCAGAAGTTCGCCGCTGTCGAGCTTTTCGAGGCCGGCCAGCACCATCAGCAGAGTGGACTTGCCGGAACCGGAGGGGCCGACGATGCCCACCGATTCACCCTCCATGATGGTGAGGTCAATGCCCTTCAGCACATGGACTGATGCGGCGGCATTGCCGAGCGTCAAATCCGCCTTCTTCAGCTCGATGATGGTTTTTGCCAATGCGAACGCCCTATATATCAGAGAACATCAGAGACAATGGCGGGCGCGACTGGCCCGAGCAGCGAATTTAGGGAATGGATCATGGGTTTTAAAGTTGCCGCGCTTCAATTCGCTGTCATCACTTTCGGTCTTTTGTTTGGCGCGGTTCACTCTGTCAATGCACGGACGATCCAGCTGGTCGGCTTCGGTGACAGCCTGATGGCGGGCTATCAGCTGCCGCCGGGCGACGGATTTCCCGCGAAGCTTGAGGCGGCGCTGAAGGCCAAGGGACTCGATATCGCCGTCGCCGATGCCGGTGTTTCGGGCGATACGACTTCAGGCGGCCTCTCGCGCATCGACTGGTCGGTGCCTGATGGCACTGATGGCGTCATTCTGGAGCTTGGCGCCAACGACGCGCTGCGCGGCATCCCGCCGGAGCAGACCGAAAAGAACCTCGAGACGATGATCGAGCGATTGAAGGGCAGGAAGATCCCGATCTTCTTGGTCGGCATGCTGGCGCCGCCGAACATGGGTGGTGACTACGCCGATAAATTCAACCCGATCTACAAGCGGCTGGCCGACAAATACCAGCTTTCGCTCTATCCGTTCTTCCTCGATGGCGTTGCCACCCATGCGGATCTGCAGCTGTCGGACGGGATGCATCCGAACCCTAAGGGGGTCGATGTGATGGTCGAGCATATGTTGCCTGATGTTATGAGTTTTGTAGGGATGATTGATGCAGGTGCGAAATAGATGCTTGCACCGACTGCAAATGCGTGATTCCCTACCTGTACCTGCAAGAGATTCGGGGAGTGCTCGTCATGCCGAGACTTTTTACCGCCCTCGAAATTCCGCGCAATGCGGCCATGAGCCTGTCATTGTTGCGCGGTGGTCTCCCGGGAGCCAGGTGGATCGACGTTGAAAATTATCATATTACCTTGCGCTTCATCGGCGATGTCGATGGCCGCACGGCGGATGAGATCGTCGACCGGCTGGACCGGATAGATCGACCGGAATTCCAGCTTCGGCTGGAGGGCATCGGTTCCTTCGGCTCCAAGAAACCGCATTCGGTTTGGGCGGGGGTCTCGCAGACACCGGATATGTTCGCGCTGCAAGGCGAGATCGAGCGCATCTGCCAGAGGATCGGCCTGCAGCCGGATCCACGCAAGTTCACGCCGCATGTGACGCTCGCCAGGCTGAAGTCCTCGCGGGTCGACGATGTCGTGCACTATCTCTCCGGCCGCGGCAATTTCTACACCCAGCCCTTCACGGTCGGGCGCTTCGTGCTTCTGTCCTCGCGCGAATCTGTCGGCGGCGGTCCTTATCTCACCGAAGAGATATTCCCGCTTCACGAGCCCCGCAGCGCGTTCCCAACTTTGGGCAACAGCGCGCTGCAACCGGCCAAGAGCATGGTATAGACAGCTTCGAAATCCTCGCGGTCGCCATAATAGGGATCGGGAATGTCCTTGTTGCTGCCAAGCGCAAGGGTATTGAAGAGATGCAGCTTGCCGAGGAATTCGGTAGGTGCCGTCTTGCGCAAGTTCTTCAAATTGTCTTGATCCATTGCCAGGATAAGATCGAACCGGCTGAAATCGGCCGGCTCAATGCGACGGGCGCGCTGGCCTGAAATATCGATTCCGTGGTCGGCGGCAACCGCAACCGAGCGGCGATCCGGGCGTTCTCCCTGATGCCAGCCGCCGGTGCCGGCCGAATCAATCTCGAACTCGCCGCTACGGCTGGCCTTGCTCACCAGATGCCTGAATATGCCTTCGGCGAGGGGCGAGCGGCAGATATTGCCCGCGCAGACGAAAAGAACGCTGTGATGATCCATGCTATCGTTCAACCGCCAGAGCTTTTACGCAATTCCAGGGAAACCGCTACGCAGTATTCCTAGAATTGCTTTAGAAAGGAGTGACTCGCCATGAAATACGACAGACTGGACCGTGCGGCAATCGATGAAAATCTTGCGGAGCTCTCCGGCTGGGCGCTTGCCGCAGACGGGCTTTCCATTTCGAAGACCTTCAAGTTTCGCGATTTCGTCGAAGCCTTCGGCTTCATGACGGAAGCCGCCCTCGCTGCCGAAAAATTCAACCACCATCCGGAATGGTTCAACGTTTATTCCCGAGTCGAGGTGAGACTGACGACGCATGACGTCGGCGGCCTGACCGATCATGACGTCAAGCTGGCGAAGGCGATGGAGAAGGCGGCCGCGCGCCGGATCGATTGAATCACGCCAGGCGATCACCATATGTTTACACGGCCCGGCCGACGGGCCTCGATTGAGGTGAATGGAATGGATGACATCAAGTACGGGGAAATCCTGATGCCTGGTGACGAAGAGACCCAAAAAGAGCAGGAGAAGTCGGTGCGCAGAAAATTCTGGCCGACCTTGCGGAAGGCAGCTCGCCATATCCCGTTCTCGCGTGACGTCGTGGCCGCCTTCTATTGTGCGCTCGACCCGCAGACGCCGACCCGTGTTCGCGGCATATTGCTGGCGGCACTCGGCTATTTCGTCATGCCGGTCGATATCATCCCCGATTTCTTCGCCGTCATCGGCTTTTCCGATGATGTTGCGGTGCTGACGCTCGCGTTCAGCATGATCAGGGGGCATATCCGCCAGGAGCATTACGATGCCGCCGACCGGGCTCTGCAGAGCGAGCCCGAGGCCGTGAAGACGGCCTGATGGCCGCTTTTCCCGATCGGTTCGAATCTTCTCGGCTTTCCAGAGCTTTATGAGGATGACCTGATTTTAGCGAGGTCAAATTCTTGCCTGAATCTTTCTGTCTTAAATCGAATCCGTTGGGTGGTATTCCACCATCCGGGTTTTCCAATTCCTTCTTGTGCCTTTCAAGCTTCGTGCGATACCTGGGTTGAAATGACACGGAGCCACTGGCGGGCGGCTCTCCGTTGACGGTTTGGTAACCTGAATAAAGTCAAAATAGGGCAGCTCACGAGCATAGGCGTGCGTCAAACGATTCGCCATGAGCTCTGGACCGCAAGAAATCGGCAGGAAACCATGTTTGTAAAAAGCTTCGCAATCGCCCTCTCGCTCGTTCTGGCCGGAACCGGCATCGCGTCCGCGCAGGCCAAGAAGCAGAAGCAGACGCAGACGCAGCAGCAGGCGCCAGCGGCGGCAGCAGCATCGCCGGCAGCTCCCACGCGCATTCAGCAGTTCGACGCCTGGGGCGCTTACTCTTACCAGTCCGCCGGCGGCAAGGTTTGCTACGTTCTTTCCGTGCCAACAGCCAAGGCGCCGGCAACCGGCATCGATCATGGTGACAATTTCTTCATCGTGTCGCAGCGTCCGGGCCAGAACATCTCGTATGAGCCGCAAGCGATGATGGGGTACCCCCTCAAGGACAACTCCAAGGTCAATGTCACCATCGACAACAAGACCTTCGTCATGTTCACCAAGGAGAAGGCCGCGTGGGTTGAAAACGCCGCGCAGGAGCCGGCATTGGTTGCCGCACTGAAGTCCGGACACTCGCTGAAGGTTTCCGCGACCTCGAAGAAGGGCACCGCGACCTCCTACACCTATTCGCTGAAGGGTGTCAGCGCTGCGCTGAAGCAGATCGAAAACTGCAAATAGTTCGAAGGGCGAGAGATCACGCGAATGTGATCTTCCCGTCGCCGTGACGGTAAGGATGAGGCCGGCCATTACTGACCGGCCTTTTGCTTTTGAAGGCTGGTCTCATGCTTTCGAGGTAAAGGGATGACGCGGGCGGAAATTAATGCTAAAGGCCGCGCCAACGATAGGTGTGCGGCAGATTGATTGCCCCGCCACCGCATGAATCTTCAGATTTCCGTGCCTTGCCCGCATCCGCAGCTTGCGTCAGCTTTTGCGGCATCGCCGATGTGAACCGTTGGAATGATCCTATGTCCGCAACCGATGTCATAACCCCTTCCAGACTCAAGCCGATGCCCGTGTCGCAACCGGTCGAGCTTGCGCCGAAGCCGTCGCTGATCGGCATGACGCGTGAAGAGATGGGCGCGGCGCTCAAGGAAAAGGGTGTCGCCGACAAGCAGATCAAGATGCGCGTCAGCCAGCTCTGGAACTGGATCTATGTGCGCGGCGTCTCCGATTTCGATGCCATGGCCAACGTGTCGAAGGACATGCGCGAAATGCTGAAGACGCATTTCACCATCGCCCGTCCCGAAATCGTCGAGGAGCAGGTCTCCAACGACGGCACCCGCAAGTGGCTGCTGCGCTTTCCGCCGCGCGGGGCAGGGCGTCCCGTCGAGATCGAGGCCGTCTACATTCCCGAAGAAGGTCGCGGTACCCTCTGCATTTCCAGCCAGGTCGGCTGTTCGCTCACCTGTTCCTTCTGTCATACCGGAACGCAGCGCCTGGTGCGCAACCTGACGGCGGAAGAGATCCTGTCGCAACTGCTGCTGGCGCGCGATCGTCTCGGCGATTTCCCGGACCGCGAAGCGCCGCAAGGCACGATCATGCCGGCCGAGGGTCGCAAGGTCAGCAATATCGTCATGATGGGCATGGGCGAGCCGCTCTATAATTTTGACAGCGTCAAAACGGCACTGCTGATTGCCTCTGACGGCGATGGCCTGTCGCTCTCGAAACGCCGCATCACGCTTTCGACCTCGGGTGTCGTGCCGGAAATCTATCGCACCGGCGACGAGATCGGCGTCATGCTGGCGATCTCTCTGCATGCCGTACGCGATGACCTGCGCGACATGCTGGTGCCGATCAACAAGAAATATCCGCTGAAGGAGCTGATGGACGCCTGCCGTGCCTATCCGGGCCTTTCCAATGCGCGGCGCATCACCTTCGAATATGTGATGCTGAAGGGCGTCAACGACAGCCTCGAGGATGCCAAGGGGCTGATCCAGCTCCTGAAGGGCATTCCGGCCAAGATCAATTTGATCCCTTTCAACCCGTGGCCGGGCACGAATTATCAGTGTTCCGATTGGGAGCAGATCGAAAAGTTCGCCGATTTCATCAATTCGGCCGGCTACGCCTCTCCGATCCGTACGCCGCGTGGGCGGGACATTCTTGCCGCCTGCGGTCAGCTGAAATCGGAATCCGAGCGCATGCGCAAGACCGAGCGGCTCGCCTTCGAGGCCATGATGATCGCCAATCACGGCGAGGATTGAGATCGATGCTCCTTGGACTGCGCAAGCCCATACGCCTCCTTTGGGGCTATGTCGCCGCTTGCGCTCTGATGGGCTTCGTGCTGGCCTGCGTTGCTGCATGGACCGTGCCGGAGACTGCCGCGCCGGAGCTTTTCGTCCTGACCATTGCTCTGACCAAGGTCGCGATGATCGTCAGCATTCTGCCGTCCTTGGTGGTCATTCCCATTCTCGAATGGCGCGGCATGCGTCGGTGGTATGGCTATGCAATTTTCGGCGCGACCTTGTCGGCGGTCGCGTCCGTCCTGATTTCGGGCGGTATGGAACGGCCGCAAACTCTCAACCTGATCACCATTTTCGTCTGCTTCGCTTTTCTCGGAGCGGCCAGCGCCACCGTCTATTGGTGGATCGCCGGTCGGTTTGCAGGGCAATGGTCCGGTCTCAACGAGCCTGAGTGAGGAAGATCTTCGCCGCGAAGATCGAAAAGACGCCGGCGAAGGTATAATCAAGCCCGCGCAGGACGCGGCGATTGTTCTGCAGCCATGACGACAGCTTGTCGGCGGCGAGAACGACGAGCGCGTTCACCGGCATGCCGATGACAATAAAAAAGAAACCCAGGAACAGCAGCTTGTGGGTGACGGCCGGATCGCCCGCCGTGACGAACTGCGGCAGGAAGGTCATGAAGAAGATGATGACCTTCGGGTTCAGCAGATTGACCCAGAAGCCGGTTGAAATATTGGCAAACGGCGTGCCCTTGATGGCATCCACCTTTTTGACCGCCAGGCTGGAGCCGAAGCGGATTGCCTGAATCGCCAGCCAGAGCAGATAGGCGGCACCGCCGGTTTTGAGCATGGTGAAGGCGAGCGGAGAGGCCGTTATCAGCGCCGAAATACCGAAGGCCACGAGGCAGGTGTGGACGATGACGCCGAGGCTGGTGCCGAGCACGACGAAGAGCGCCGGCTTCTTGCCCTGTGCGAGCGCGCGGCTGATCGACAATGTCATGTCGGGGCCGGGCGTCATGGCCAACAACAGGCTCGCTGCCGCAAAGGCGAGGAGGGTCGGCAGGCTTGGTATGAAATCCATGAAAGTCGCTCCGAAAGCCGGATGATGGTGCTCAGCGTTTTCTTATCCGGCTTTCAAGGGATTGCAAATCAATCCTTTTTTTCGAGGAAGGTCTTGAATTGATCGGCATAGTCGGGATGCCAGCGCGACAGCGGCGGGCGGTTCTCGACGATATCGCCGGCGGCCCAGAGCATGCGGCACTCATCGACGGGGCGGGCAACATCGTTATCGGGACAAAGAATATAGAAATCGCCGCGTTTCAGGCTTTCCACCATGAAATCGATAGTCTGCTCCGGCGTCCAGGCGCCGGCGGGTTTTTCCCTGCGCTCGCCCTTGGTAAGGCCGGTGAAGACGAAGCCCGGAATGAGGAGGTGGGCCGATATCTTCGCGCCTTCCGTATTGCGCAGCTCGTGCTGCAGCGCCTCGGTGAAGACTTTCACGCCGGCCTTCGAGACATTGTAGGCGGGGTTGCCGGGAGGCGTGGTGATGCCCTGCTTCGAACCGGTGTTGATGATGAGGCCGGGTTCACCATGGGCCAGCATGCCGGGTCCGAAGGCGCGCGTGCCGTTGATGACGCCGAGCAGGTTGACACCAAGGATGGCATCCCAGCCGGCCTGGGCGCTGAAGATCGAGGTCTCCGGGCCGATGCCGGCATTGTTCATCAAGACATGCACGCGGCCGAAACGCTGCAGGACTGCGCGTTCCAGCGCTTCCAGCGCGTCTTTGCTGGCGACATCGGTCTCGATGGCCATGACATGCTCTTCGCCTGCGATCGTCTTGAGTTCAGCGCTCGCCTCGGCCAGGCGGTCGCCGCCGAGATCGGCGATAACGACGCTCATGCCGAGCGAAGCGAAATATTTCGCTGCGGCAAAACCGATGCCGGAAGCGCCGCCGGTGATGACGGCAACATTGGATTTCTTGAAAATGTCTTGAATATCGGTCACGAGCGGCGCCCTCCTGTATTGCTTGCTCGCCGCCGAATATGGTGCTTTCAGGAAACCTGTCAAACCGCTTGAGCCGCCGTTGCAGCGCTTCCCCTTGCGCCGCACGATAATCTCGCTAAAAGTTCCGCGATACAGCTTTGCGGGCCTTTCCCCTGGTCCGCCTCGAAACGGAACTTATCATGGCATCACATAAAGACGTGAAGAAAGTCGTTCTCGCCTATTCCGGCGGTCTCGACACCTCGATTATCCTGAAGTGGCTGCAGACGGAGCTTGGCGCCGAAGTCGTCACCTTCACCGCCGATCTCGGCCAGGGCGAAGAGCTGGAGCCGGCGCGCAAGAAGGCCGAAATGCTCGGCATCAAGGAAATCTATATCGAGGACGTGCGCGAGGAATTCGTGCGCGATTTCGTCTTCCCGATGTTCCGCGCCAATGCCGTCTATGAAGGCGTCTACCTGCTCGGCACCTCGATCGCCCGTCCGCTGATCTCCAAGCATCTGATCGAGATCGCCAGGAAGACCGGCGCCGATGCTATCGCGCATGGCGCGACTGGCAAGGGCAACGACCAGGTTCGTTTCGAGCTTTCGGCCTATGCGCTGAACCCGGACATCAAGATCATCGCTCCCTGGCGCGACTGGTCGTTCAAGAGCCGCACCGATCTCCTCGAATTCGCCGAGAAGCACCAGATCCCGGTCGCCAAGGACAAGAAGGGCGAGGCGCCTTTCTCCGTCGATGCCAACCTGCTGCACTCCTCTTCCGAAGGCAAGGTTCTGGAAGATCCGGCCCAGGAAGCGCCCGAATATGTGCATATGCGTACGATCTCGCCGGAAGCCGCTCCCGACAAGGCGACGATCATCAAGGTCGGCTTCGAGAAGGGCGATGCCGTTTCGATCAATGGCGAACGCCTGAGCCCGGCGAGCTTGCTTGCGAAGCTGAACGAGTACGGCCGCGACAACGGCATCGGCCGTCTCGATCTGGTCGAGAACCGTTTCGTTGGAATGAAGTCGCGCGGCGTCTACGAGACCCCCGGCGGCACGATCCTGCTCGCAGCCCACCGCGCCATCGAATCCATCACGCTCGACCGCGGTGCTGCGCACCTCAAGGACGAGCTGATGCCACGCTATGCCGAGTTGATCTATTACGGCTTCTGGTTCTCGCCAGAGCGCGAAATGCTGCAGGCTCTCATCGACAAGAGCCAGGAGCATGTCGAAGGCGAAGTGACACTGAAGCTCTACAAGGGCAATATCATGGTCATCGGCCGCGAAAGCCCGAAGTCGCTCTATTCCGACAAGCTCGTGACTTTCGAGGACGACCAGGGCGCATACGACCAGAAGGATGCGGCTGGCTTCATCAAGTTGAACGCGCTGCGCCTGCGCACGCTCGCCAAGCGCAACCTGTCGAAATAATCGACATTTCGAGATGCTGAAAGGCCCGCTTCCGGTCGCCGGAGGCGGGCTTTCTTATGTGGAAAGTGGTGGCCGGAGTTAATCGACCGGCCTCAATTCACGTTCGACTTCGGCAGGTGCTTCGGCCTTCTGCAGATTGCCGCGGAAGGCGCAGAGTGCGTCATGCAGCTGAACTTGAAGGTCATTGTCGAAGCCTTGCGTCGCGTTACGCTCGACTTCGCAGATTTCCCTGTCGATCTGCTTCAGCTTGGCGTCGGCGGATTCCGAAAGCACGATCCGCTTGGCGCGACGATCGAGCGGGTCAGGTTGGCGTTCGATCAAGCCGCGCGCCTGCAGCTTGTCCAGAAAGGCGCTGACCGTCATCGGCTCCAGCCCCATCCGGGAGGCGATGTCAAGCTGGCGACTGCCGTTGATGGCAGCCACCTGCATCAGCGTCCGCGCTTCGCCCGCCGTCAGTCCGAGCCCGGCGACAAGAATACGTCGCTCGAAGGCCGCCCTGATCAGTCGGGCGCAGTCGGTCACAAGAAAGGCAAGTGAATCCGTATTAATCCTGCTGCTCATAAGCGCTTCCCTACCTACGCTCTTTAATTTTTAGGCCCCACAACGTTCTTATTGACTTCGTCCTGTGAACACAACGACTTCTGTCCGAAAACGCGCTGCTGCTTGACCGGGTTCAGCAGATTGCTACTCTCGCGCGATTAACAGCGGGAACCATCCATCATGACGCAATCGCTTGTTGTTGGCGCTTTTCTGGCCGCGCTTTTCTATGTGCTCATTCCCGGTCCTGCATTCCTGGCGCTGCTCGGCATCGGTGCAGGACAGGGGCGCAAGGCGGGTGCATTTTTCGTCAGCGGCCATCTGTTTGGTGATCTCGTCTGGTCCACGTTTGCATTGGTCGCCATCGTCGGTGCAAAGACCATCGGCACCTTCGTCTTCGATCTGCTGGGATTGCTATGCGGTTTCTACCTTGCCTGGATCGGCTGGAGCGCCGTGACCGCCAAGCCGAAGGACGACGGCAAATCGCTCGTCAACGTCGAGCGGCCCTTCCGCCGTGGACTGATTTTCGGCGTCACCAATCCGAAGGGATATCCCGTTGCACTGGCGACCTTCACGGCGCTTGTTGCGGGCTCTGCCGGCGCGCTGACCTTCAGTGCCCTGCCGCTGCTGCTGACCGTTTCCTTTGCGGGTTTCATAACGGCCGACATTATTCTTATCAGCATCATCGGAGCAGGCGCTGTTCGGCGCTTTTATCGCGCGCATGAGCGGTTGATCGTGCGCTGCTCCGGCGTCCTCTTCATGGGCTTTGCGGCGCAGGCGCTCTGGCATGCCACGCCCGGTCTGCTCGGCTGGCGCAAAGCCTGACCGTCCTCGTTCAATTTGTTCGCTCCCCCGCCATACCAATTCGGCGGGAGCAGCCTTATATCGTGCTTCGATCAGATGTCTGTCGAAAGGATGCCCCGCATGTCTTCCCAAACCGCCGTCAATCCTGCGCTCACCGAATGGACCGGACATCAGGGGCTGCCGCGTTTCGATGCGGTGAAGGATACGGATTTTGCACCCGCCTTCGATGCGGCGCTTGCATCGCATGAAGCCGAGATCGATGCGATTGCTGGCAATCGCGAGGAACCCACCTTTGCCAATACGGTGACGGCGCTGGAGATCGCCGGCGATGAACTCTCGCGCATTTCGGCGCTGTTCTGGAACAAGGCCGGCGCTCATACCAACGAGACCATCCAGGCGCTGGAGCGCGAGATCGCACCAAAGATGGCGCGGCATTATTCGAAGATCGGCACCAATGCGGCACTCTTTGCCCGCCTCGATGCGCTTTGGGAGGGCCGCGACGCCCTTGGGCTGACGCTCGAGGAAACCCGCGTGCTGGAACGGCACTGGAAGGGCTTCGTCAAGTCGGGCGCCAAGCTGCCGAAGGCGGAGCAGGAGCGGCTTTCTGCCATCAACGAGAAGCTTGCCGGCCTCGGGGCGCAATTCGGACAGAACGTATTGGCGGATGAAAAGAGCTGGGCGCTGCTCTTGTCGGAGGAGGCCGATCTTGCCGGCCTTCCCGACTATCTGCGCGAGGCGATGGCGGCGGCTGCGCGCGAACGCGGCGAGGAGGGCAAATATGCCGTCACCCTGTCGCGCTCGATCATCGAACCGTTCCTCACCTCTTCCGAGCGCCGTGATCTGCGCGAGCAGGCCTTCAACGCCTGGGTGGCGCGTGGCGCCAATGGTGGCAAAACCGACAATCGTGAGATCATTCGCGAGACTCTGGCACTGAGAGCAGAGAAGGCGAAGCTGCTTGGCTATGCCAATTTCGCCGAACTCAAGCTTGATAATACCATGGCGAAGACGCCTGATGCGGTGAACGATCTCCTGATGACCGTGTGGGGCAAGGCGGCAGCACGCGCGGCAGAGGAAGAAAGGGATATTGCGGCACTGATCGCCGAGGAGGGCCGCAACCACGAGGTCATGCCCTGGGACTGGCGGCACTATGCCGAGAAGATCCGGACGCGGAAGTTCGATTTCTCCGAAACCGAATTGAAGCCCTATCTGCAGCTCGAAAAGATCATCGCTGCCTGCTTCGAGGTCGCCGGCCGCCTGTTTGGCATCAAAGCCATCGAGCGGAAGGGCATTCCTGCCTATCATCCCGATGTGCGCGTCTTCGAGATCCGCGACCGTTCCGACAAGCTCGTCGCTTTGTTTCTCGGCGATTACTTCGCCCGCAGCTCCAAGCGTTCCGGCGCCTGGATGAGCTCGTTCCAGTCGCAGCACAAGCTGCCGCTGAAGAACGGCAAGATCGGCGAGCTGCCGATCATCTACAACGTCTGCAACTTCGCCAAGCCGGCAGAAGGCCGCCCGGCGCTGCTCTCACTCGACGATGCCCGCACACTGTTCCACGAATTTGGCCATGCGCTGCACGGCATGCTGTCCAACGTCACCTATCCCTCGGTTTCGGGCACCGGCGTTTCCCGCGATTTCGTCGAACTGCCGTCGCAGCTTTACGAGCACTGGCTGACGGTTCCTGCCATCCTCAAGGAATATGCCGTGCATTATGAGACCGGCGCTCCGATCCCGCAGGCGCTGCTTGACAAGGTTCTAGCGGCGCGCACCTTCAATGCCGGCTTCAATACGGTCGAATTCACCTCCTCGGCTCTGGTCGACATGGCCTTCCATACCCGCGGCGCGGTTGAGGATCCGATGGCCGTGCAGGCGGAGGTGCTGGCCGAGATCGGCATGCCGAAATCCATCGTCATGCGCCATGCGACGCCGCACTTCCAGCATGTCTTCTCAGGCGACGGCTATTCGGCCGGCTACTATTCCTACATGTGGTCGGAAGTCCTCGATGCCGATGCCTTCGCCGCCTTCGAGGAAACCGGCGATGCCTTCAATCCGGATATGGCCGGAAAATTGAAGGCCAACATCTATTCCGTTGGCGGCTCGATCGATCCGGAAGATGCTTATAAGGCTTTCCGCGGCAAGCTGCCGAGCCCGGATGCGATGCTGAAGAAGAAGGGGCTGGCGGCCTGATCTTGCGTCGGTACGCAGCAAAAGTCAGTCGCCAAAAGTAAGCTTTGGCGGCTGAGCTGATCTTTGCTTGGCAATCAGGATTTCCGCGAAAGCAAAGCCAACAGCTCAGCCAGTTGGCCTGCCTGTGCATCGTCCAGCTTATCGCCCACATGGCATTGAAGTGCCGAGGCATAGACTGCCCACATGCGGATGCGCATCGCACTTCCTGCCTCGGTGATAACGACCCAGCGGCCTCGGCCGTCCTCGGAAAATATTTCACGATGAACAAGACCGGCTTTTTCCATCCGGTCGAGCAGGCGCGACAGATTATGCTGGGCGAGGAGCGTGCGCTCCTCGATCTCATAGGGCCGCAACTTCCCTTCTGTGGCCTGCGTCAGCTCCCATAGTACGTCGTACCAACCGAGTGGCGGCAGGCCAGCTGCCTTCAAATCCTGCTCGATCGCCGCGAGGACGATTTGTTGCGTGCGCATGAGGCGCACCCATGCTCGCGTGATGGCGGCGGAGGGCTTTGAAGCGGCGGCATCTGAACAATCGGACATGGATGCAATTACATCTATGTTGACCGAGCTTGCAAGTCTGGATATAGATGCAATTACATCTATCTTAAACGAAGACCCAGGAGATTTGATCATGTCCGACGCAAAACTGGTGCTTGTCAGCCATTACCTTTGCCCCTACGTCCAGCGAGCCGCCATCACGCTTGCTGAAAAGGCCGTGCCATTTGAGGTCCGCTATGTCGATCTATCGGCAAAGCCCGACTGGTTTCTTGCGATTTCTCCGCTTGGCAAAGTGCCTCTCCTGATCGTGCGGCAGGACGATGGAGTGGAAACGGTTTTGTTCGAGAGCGCCGTGATCTGCGAATATCTCGAGGAAACCCAATCCGGTGCTCGGCTCCACCCGGCCGATCCGCTGGCGCGCGCCCGCCATCGCGGCTGGATGGAGTTCGGTTCTTCCATCCTTTCGGACTTGTGGGGATTCGAGACCGCCAAGGACGAAGGAACCTATGGGGCCAAGCGCAAAGCGCTGATCGAAAAATTTACTCGGGTCGAGGCGGAATTGAGAAACGGTCCCTTTTTTGCCGGAGAGGCGTTCAGCCTGGTCGATGCAGTTTTTGCGCCGATCTTCCGTTACTTCGATGTGTTCGACACCATCACATCGACGGGCGTTTTCGACGGGCTCCCGCGTGTCAAGGCATGGCGCACGGAGTTGGCGTCGCGGCAAAGCGTGCGAGACGCGGTGACGCACGACTATCCGGAGCGCCTCAAAGCTTTCCTGGTCAATCATGACGCGTTCTTACTGAAGCATGCTGCTTGACGGAGCTTACGCAAATTCCGATTGAGGCGATCATGTGCATCTGAATTGGCGACGCGCCAGAAGAGAGCTCGGCTGTCCAGGCATGAAAGACCGAGGCGTGAGGCACGAAAAGCCGGCATTCAGCTCCTTTCTTGCCTCCCCCCTTTCGCATTCGCGAAAAAAAGGGTATGAGCGCGCCAAATGCAATTGGCGTGTTTACCAAACACTGCGCCCCAGCCTCAGAGATTAAGACATATGGCACTTCGCAACATCGCGATCATCGCGCACGTTGACCATGGGAAAACCACCCTCGTCGACGAGCTCCTGAAGCAGTCCGGCTCGTTCCGCGAGAACCAGCGCGTTGCCGAACGCGTCATGGATTCCAACGATCTGGAAAAGGAGCGCGGCATCACCATTCTCGCCAAGGCGACCTCGGTCGTCTGGAAGGATACGCGCATCAACATCGTCGACACCCCCGGCCACGCCGACTTCGGCGGTGAAGTCGAGCGTATTCTCTCGATGGTGGATGGCGCGATCGTTCTCGTCGACGCTGCCGAAGGCCCGATGCCGCAGACCAAGTTCGTCGTCGGCAAGGCGCTGAAGGTCGGCCTGCGCCCGATCGTTGCGATCAACAAGATCGACCGTCCGGACGCTCGGCACGAAGAAGTCATCAACGAAGTGTTCGACCTCTTCGCCAATCTCGACGCCACCGACGAGCAGCTCGACTTCCCGATCCTCTACGGTTCCGGCCGTAACGGCTGGATGAACTATTCGCCTGAGGGTCCGAAGGACGAAGGTCTCGGCCCGCTTCTCGATCTCGTCGTCAAGCACGTTCCGGAGCCGACCGTCGGCGAAGGCCCGTTCCGCATGATCGGCACGATCCTGGAAGCAAACCCCTTCCTCGGCCGCATCATCACCGGCCGTATCCATTCCGGTTCGATCAAGCCGAACCAGGCCGTCAAGGTTCTCGGTGCCGACGGCAACCTCATCGAAACCGGCCGTATCTCGAAGATCCTCGCCTTCCGCGGCATCGAGCGTCAGCCGATCGAAGAAGCGCAGGCAGGCGACATCGTCGCCATCGCCGGCCTTTCCAAGGGCACTGTCGCCGATACCTTCTGCGACCCGCAGGTCTCCGAGCCGCTGATCGCGCAGCCGATCGACCCGCCGACCGTCACCATGTCCTTCATCGTCAACGACAGCCCCTATGCAGGCACCGAAGGCGACAAGGTCACCTCGCGCGTCATCCGCGACCGCCTCTTCAAGGAAGCCGAAGGCAACGTCGCGCTGAAGATCGAAGAAGCGGAAGGCAAGGATTCGTTCTACGTCTCCGGTCGCGGCGAATTGCAGCTCGCAGTTCTGATCGAAACCATGCGCCGCGAAGGCTTCGAGCTTGCCGTGTCGCGTCCGCGCGTCGTCATGCACAAGGATGAGAGCGGTCAGCTTCTCGAGCCGATCGAAGAAGTCGTCATCGACGTCGATGAAGAGCATTCCGGCATCGTCGTGCAGAAGATGTCCGAGCGTAAGGCTGAAATGGTCGAGCTGCGTCCTTCGGGCGGCAACCGCGTCCGTCTGGTCTTCTGGGCGCCGACCCGCGGCCTCATCGGCTATCAGTCGGAACTTCTGACCGATACGCGCGGCACGGCCGTCATGAACCGTCTGTTCCATGACTACCAGCCTTACAAGGGCGAAATCGGCGGCCGGGTGAACGGCGTGCTGCTCGCCAACGAAGCCGGCGAAGCCGTGGCTTACGCCCTGTTCAACCTCGAAGACCGCGGCCCGATGATCATCGACGCCGGCGAGAAGGTCTATGCCGGCATGATCATCGGCATCCACTCGCGCGACAACGATCTCGAAGTCAACGTGCTGAAGGGCAAGAAGCTCACCAACATCCGCGCCGCAGGCAAGGATGAAGCCGTGAAGCTGACCCCGCCGATCCGCATGACGCTCGACCGTGCGCTTTCCTGGATTCAGGACGACGAGCTGGTGGAAGTGACGCCGAAGTCGATCCGCCTCCGCAAGATGTATCTCGATCCGAACGAGCGCAAGCGCTACGAGAAGGCCCGTCTGGCCTGATCATCCTAACCGAGCGATGCATTCGACCCCGGCCTTCGTGCCGGGGTTTTTAATTGCATGTTCGGTTTTTGAGCCCTTGTCCAAAAGGTTAAAAAGTCGTTAATTTTTGTTAATGATCCACGGATAAAGCCTGTGGGCAAGTCCGCCATCTTTATGAATGAGGATGGTTAATTCGCGTTGGTAAGATCAGAGTAGACGTTATGAAGACGTTGTCGATTGATGTTCGGCGGGCAGAACCCGATGATGCCCGAGCCATTTCGGAGGTGCACCGCCAATCCTGGCAGTACACCTATGCCGGCATCATTCCGCATCGTGCTCTCGGCCAGATGATCGAGCGTCGCGGCGAAGCCTGGTGGCGCAAGGCGACCAGTGGTCCGGCAACGCTGCTGGTTCTGGATGTCGCCGGCGAGATCGCAGGCTATGCTACGCTCGGCCTCAACCGCGCCCGCGCGCTGCCGCAGGAGGGCGAGATTTACGAACTCTATCTGCGCCCGCAATATCAGGGCCTCGGCCTCGGGCGCATGCTGTTCGGCGAGGCGCGTCGGCTGTTGAAGTCGCTCGGCTGCAAGGGGCTGGTCGTCTGGTGCCTCGAGGAAAACGAGAACGCCTACCGCTTCTATCGCGGGCAGGGCGGTGCGGATTTCTGCGAGGGCATCGAAACCTTCGATCACAGGCAGCTGCGCAAGATCGGCTTCGTCTGGCCCTGAGCGGCGCTGTGGCGCTCTAAATCTGCTGTATGATTTTATCCCTAAATCGATTTCCGATTTCAGGAATCATGCAGTAAATCCGCCTGTTTCCCGATGCGTTGTTGCGTTGCGGGATGAATCCTATTATTTGGCTGGCGGCAACCATCCTTATCTAGGGGACAAGCATGCGTATCGACGCGATTTCCATTGGCAAGAACCCGCCCGAAGACGTCAACGTCATCGTTGAAGTGCCGGTCGGCGGTCATCCGATCAAGTACGAAATGGACAAGGAGGCCGGCACGCT
The DNA here is from genome assembly GCF_000330885.1 of Rhizobium tropici CIAT 899. NCBI lineage: Bacteria > Pseudomonadati > Pseudomonadota > Alphaproteobacteria > Hyphomicrobiales > Rhizobiaceae > Martinezella > Martinezella tropici. The sequence goes on along the minus strand of NC_020059.1, from coordinate 3,435,764 downwards.
GGTCGTCGACCGTTTCCTCTACACGCCGATGACCTATCCGGGCAATTACGGCTTTGTCCCGCACACGCTCTCCGAAGACGGCGACCCGATCGACGTTCTGATCGCCAGCACCCGTCCGCTGGTCCCGGGCTGCGTCATCAATGTTCGTCCGATCGGCGTGCTGAAGATGGAAGACAATTCCGGCAAGGACGAGAAGATCATTGCCGTGCCCTCGCCGAAGCTGACGCTGCGCTACGAAAAGGTCAAGGAATATACCGACCTGCCGGAGATCACGCTGAAGCAGATCGAGCACTTCTTCGAGCACTACAAGGATCTCGAGCCCGGCAAGTGGGTGAAGATCTTTGGCTGGGGCGGTTCCAAGGAAGCCGGCGAACTGATCATCGAAGCCATCGCCCGCGCCAAGAAGGAAAAGGCCTGATCAGCCCTTCGTAATAAGGTTCAATTTCTCCATCAAATCCTCCGGCTCGCCCTCGATCCGGAGGATTTTTTTGCGCGCTGTGTCGCCGCTGATAATGCTAAGCGTGGATTTGGGAAGGCCGAGGCTCTTTGAAAGCAAGGCAATCAGGGCCTTATTGGCCTTGCCCTTTTCCGGCGCCACTGAAACGCGCGCCTTCAGATAGCATTCGCCGTCGCTTACGGTTTCGAGCCCATCGATCGCGTCACGCCCGCCATTGGGCGTGAGCCGTACGGAAAGCCTGACGTGATCCGGAAAGGCCTGCCAGGCCTTGTTCACCGCAGGAACATGGGGACGATCGAATTCCACATCAGCGAGCGGATGAAGAAGATGATCAAGAGCAGGATGACCGGCGAAATGTCGATGCCGCCGAGATCCGGCAGGATGCGGCGGATCGGCCGCAGGGCAGGTTCCGTGACCGCATAAAGGAAGTTGCCGACGGAGCTGACGAATTGATTGCTCGAATTGATGACGTTGAAAGCATAAAGCCAGGAAAAGATGGCGCTGGCGATCAATATCCAGGTATAAAGATTCAAAGCCAGATCAATGGTTTGAAATAAGGCGAGCATGTCCGTCTCCAATTCGCGGTTGACAGACATGTAGACATTGGCGACTAAACGGGCAAGTCCCATGCTCCGAAGCATGTTGAATCATGTTTAAAAGGCCGGCCTTTGCGCCAGCGGCCGCATCGGAAAGTCTCGTCCCATGTTGTTCGCCGTCAGCGGAGACCGGTTTGCCGCCTTCAGGCACGTTGCCTATACCTATTTCTTCTTCGCGCGGTTTTTGACGGCCTTTGCCACGCAGGTCGTCAGCGTCTCCGTCGGCTGGCAGATGTATGAGCACACCGGCCAGCCGCTCTATCTCGGTCTGATCGGCCTCGTGCAGTTCCTGCCGTCGCTGCTGCTCATCCTGGTGACGGGCACGGCTGCGGACCGTTACAACAGGCGCCTGATTTCCGCGATCTGCATTTTCGTCGGCACCCTTTGTGCGGCTGCCCTGCTGTTCCTGACCGTATCTGGCACTTTCGCGCCGCTGCCGGTATTTCTGATCCTCACCGTTTTCGGCATCGAGCGCGCTTTCATGACGCCGGCCATGCAATCGCTGGCGCCCAACCTGATCCCGCCCGAGGACCTGACGAACGCCATCACCTGGAACTCGATGTCATGGGATGCCGCCGCCATCCTTGGCCCCGTGGCCGGTGGCCTGCTTTACGGCGTCGGGGCCAATGTCGCCTATTCCGTGGCCGTGTTTTTCTTCGCGGCCGGTTCGGTGCTGACCTTCCTGATCCCCAAGCCGCAGCAGCGCACCGCGCATGAGCGGCGTAGCCTCAACGAGATGCTCGCCGGCTTCCGTTTCATCTGGTCGGAAAAAGTGGTGCTCGGCGCGGTCTCGCTCGATCTTTTCGCCGTGCTGCTCGGCGGCGCGGTCGCGCTGATGCCCATCTATGCGCGCGATATCCTGACGCTTGGGCCCTGGGGCCTCGGCATGCTGCGCGCTGCGCCAAGCTTCGGCGCAATCGCCATGGGCCTGTTTCTGGCGACTTATCCTATCCGGAATCGCGCCGGCATCTGCATGTTTGCCGGGGTTGCCATGTTCGGCGTGGGCACACTTGTCTTCGGCATCTCGCATACGCCGTGGTTGTCGATAGTGGCTCTCGCCGTCATGGGTGCCTCCGACTTGATCTCGGTCTATGTCCGAGAAACTCTGATTACGCTCTGGACGCCGGATCACGTGCGCGGCCGCGTCAATGCCGTCAACATGGTTTTCGTTGGCGCGTCGAATGAGCTTGGCGAGTTCCGCGCCGGCACCATGGCGCATTATTTCGGCGCGATCCCCGCCGTCGTCGTCGGAGGCTTGGGCACGCTGACGGTCGCCCTCCTCTGGGCCACCGGTTTCCCGCAGCTGCGCCGAATCGACAGTCTCAATGCACCGGATCGCAACGGCGAGCCGCAGGCGGTTTGAGGAGTGCGTAATGGCGAGGTTGCCGGATCGATACAATTCGTTTTCGGCGCTTCGCGAACGTGAGACCGAAGGCGTCGATTATCGCGTCCGCGCGGAGAGCCGATCATCACCCGTCGCTGTTATCGCTCCGCATGCCGGCTTCATCGAACCTGCCACATCCGAGATAGCGCTGGCGATCGCAAATGGGAGGTTCTCGCTTTACCGCTTCGAAGGGCTCGATCCTGCGCGGCTCCATCATGAGCTGCACGTCACTTCCGAAAATTTCGATGAGCCGATTGCAAACGATCTGGTTGCCAATTCAGCGATCGTCATCGCCGTTCATGGTCGAGCGGACCGGGAGGATCCGGAGTCAAGCTGGATCGGCGGGCTCGACACATCGCTGCGTAACCTGATCGTAGAGGCGCTTCGTCGCGATGGATTTGCTGCCGTTGCGAGAAAGAAGGGGGAGGCGCTCGCGGGAGCTTCAGCCGGCAATATCTGCAATCGCGGCCAGCGGCAGGTTGGGGTGCAGCTTGAGATTCCGAGAGGCGTCAGAGATGCCCTCACGGCCGATGCGGAGAAGCTCAAGCAATATGCGTCTGCCATCCGTGGGGCGATCGATGAATTCTACCGCGCGCTTTCGTCAGGCGAAGACCTTTAGAGCACTTTCGCTTTTCTTCGAATCGCGAAAACGCTCTATCTTTTTGTCTTTACGCAGTTCCGGACGCAAAACCGCTTCGCACTTTTGCTGGAACTGCTCTAGGCCGCCATCGCCTGCTTGCCTTCGAAGACGAGATTGAGGAATTCCGACAGCCAAGCCTTGAGCGCCGCGTCGAAGATCATGCGGCCTTCCAGATGCTCGCGGCCCTGCTGGGCGTTCGGCATGCCGAAGCGATGTTCGCCATGCACGACCCAACGCTGCATCATGGCGCGGGTGAGCTCGGCATGGAATTGCAGGCCCCAGGCGTTAGTGCCGTAGCGATAAGCCTGATTGGGGTAGGTCTCCGCCGTTGCCAGAAGATCGGCGCCGTGCGGCAGCTCGAAGCCTTCGCGATGGAAATGGTAGACCATCTGCGGCCAGCGCATCAGCAGGCGACCCTTTTCCGTCGGCTGCAACGGATACCAGCCGATCTCGGTCTTGCCGTCATCGCGCGCCTTCACCTTGGCGCCGAGATGGCGGGCGAGCAGCTGCGCGCCGAGGCAGATGCCAAGATAGGGGCGGTTTTCCTTAAGCGGCACCTTCAGCCAGTCGGTCTCGGCCTTGATGAAGTCGTCGGGGTCGTTGGCGCTCATCGGGCCACCGAAGACCACGGCGCCGGCATGAGCCTCCAGTGTCGAGGGCAGAGGGTCGCCGAGAACCGGCCGCCGGATATCGAGATCGAAGCCCTTTTCCAGAAGCATCTGGCCCACGCGTCCGGGGCTGGAGCGTTCCTGATGCAGGACGATCAATATCGGGCGGCCGGCGCTCTTCGGCGCTTCAATCATCATTGCCTGTCTCCACCCTGAAACCGGGCGCGCGTGCGGCAGCTTCCTGGCGTTTCATGATGCGCTCGCGATCGGAAATGCCCATGAGGTCGGCGATCCGCCAGATGGCATGATCTTCCATCTCGCTGCGCTCGCCGTCGGCATAGACGATATCCCAGAGGATGCCGAGCAGTTCGAGCCGCTGCGAGCTGTCGAGATGGCGCTTCAGGTCCGAGGTGAAGCGATAATAGTCGACGGCTTCGCTTTCCGCTTCCTCGCCGGCCGCGATCAGCTGATCGAGCTTGCGGCCATCAAGACCATACTGCTCCTTCAAGAGCTTGCGCAGCCGCTTCTTCTCGCTGTTCTCGATCTTGCCGTCCGCCTCCATCACCTGGATGCAGAGAGCTGCCACGGCGACACGCGGGTCGTCGGGTGCGAAACCGGATCGGGGATGGTCTTGTGTCAGGTTGTGAAGAAATTCCTGAAAGCGTTCGAACATGCGTCTCCATTCTCAAAACGGGCAGAGCAGGGTTCTTGGGGCACCATGCTCCATTTTTTTCTTCCGGAATTCCAGAGGCAAAGCCGCTGCGCGCTGTTGCCGGAATTGCTCTAGAACAACTTGAGCCGCGTCTTGGGTTCCGGTTCAAGTTTATGATCTTTGACGCCCGGATCATCAGGCGCGCCACCGAAGAAGGGCCGGGGCTCCGCATCCTGCGGCACCGGTTTGGGCGCTGCCTCGGACACGCTCGGCGCGGACTTTGCCACGGCGGGCTCCAATTCCATGACATAGGCATTGCTGGCAGGCGATGCAACTTTTGGTGAATTTGTCGCCTCCGCTGCGGTTGCGCCAGCCGCCTCGCGCACGGGCGGCAGCGATTTCAGCGCCGCATCGACAGAAACCGCGGAACCCTCTTCGACCGGACCTTCGATCTGGCCGAAGGGCGCCTTCCATTCGAAGGCGTCGAGGCGGCCGGTGACCGGCGACAGCGGCAGCCATTTTTCCGAGACGAAACCATCGGCGACCCAGGCCGGATCGCGGGGGGCGCGCAGTGCCTGCGCCATCCAGTGGCGGACGCGACCCTGATCGCCAGTTTCCGCTTCCTCGATATCGGCGAGAAGCAGGAAGGCGCCCTCGCGCGCATCGATCCGTGCGGCAGCTTCCGCCTTGGCGCGGGCCTTGCCGAAATCACCTGCGTCCATCGCCGCCTTTGCGGTCAACAGCAGGGCTTCGACATTGTTCGGGCGGATCGCCTCCAGCCGTTCGGCGCGCTTCAGGCGATCGAGAACTGAATCGCCGCTGCGGGCCCGCACATAGGCTTTGCCGATTTCGGGATGCGGCCGGGCTTTCCAGACCTGCTCGAGGATGGAGGCAGCCTTGCGCACCTTGTCTTCACGGAACAAGGCCTTGGCGGCGATCAGCGCTGCAGGAACGAAATCATCCACGAGCTTCAGTGCCGCCAGCGCATCGTCGCGTGCGCCGACGGGATCGCTTTCCAATTTCTCGTCGGCGCGCGCCGTCAGGAGCACGGCGCGTTGACGGTTGGCGGTTGCCTTATCGACGACATGGGCAACCTTCTGCTGGTCGAGCAGCTTGATGGCATCGTCCCAGCGGCCGGCCTGGCTGCGATATTCCAGCGTCGCCTGTGCCGCCCAGGGCAGGTAGGGCGCCTGGTCGGCCGCCTTCTCGGCATATTGCCGCGCCGCTTCATGCGCGCCCAGACGCTTGGCTTCGAGATAGAGGCCGCGCAGCCCGAGCTCGCGCGTTTCGGGATCGTTGGCCATCTGCTCGAACTTCTGACGGGCCTCGTCATGCTTGCCTTCGATCAAGGCGGCCTGAGCTTCGAGCAGGTTGATGAGCGGCTCCTGATCGGCGCGGATGAGGCCACGGGTGCGGGCCGCCATCTTGCGGGCGAGCAGTGCATTGCCGGCACCGGCGGCGATGAGGCCTGTTGAGAGCGCTTGATAGCCGCGGTCACGCTTGCGGGCGCGGAAATAGCGGGTGACGGAGTGCGGCGACGTCCAGATCAGCCGCACGAACCACCAGACGATCATCACGGCGGCCACGATTGCAATCAGGATCGCGGCGGCGACGATCAGCTTCGTCTGGTAAAGCTGGCCTTCCCAGACCAGCGAGAGATCGCCGGGACGATCCGCGAGCCAGGAAAAACCATAGCCGAGAGCCAGGACGAGAATGGCGAAGATAAGCAGTCTGATCATTGCTATACTCCGTCCTTAATTCTGTTTCCCGGTATTGGCGATCGCCTTCGACAAGGCGTCGCTTACCAGATCCTCGACGCGGATGCGGGCCTCCAGCGATTGCTTGAAGGCGGCCGATGCGGATTTCGCGGCATCGGGCAGGCTGTTCCACTCGGTCACGGCGCCCGGAAGGTCGCCATTCCTGACCTTGTCCTCGAAGCGGGCGGCGATGGCATCGATGCTGTCGCCAGGGACATTGCCGACGGGGCGGACCTGCACCAGCGACTTGGCGCCGGATACCAGGCGGCTGCTCCAGCTCTGGTTCGGATCGTCGGTCTGTGCCGTTGCGACGATTGCCGTTGCGGCACTCGAAACCTGGCGGATCAGGTCGGCCCGAGAGGGAACGCCGGTCTGGGCAAAATTCTTGAGGGCGGCGACAGCCGGATCGTCCGGCGCGACATTGGCGAAGGTGTCGAGCTCGGGCTGGAAGGGACCGCCGCGGTCGATTGCCGCCTTCAACGCCGCCGCCGCGATGGCGCGGGCCACAGCGCTCTCCTGGCTTGGTCCGCTCAGCTTCTTTTCGGCGTCATCAAGACGCTTGCTGACCTCGGCATCGGAGGTTGCCTGGCTCTGCGTCGCCTTGCTCAGATCCGATTTCAGCTGCTCGACCTCGCTGGTGAGCGAAACGATCTTCTGATCGGAAGCGGGGTTTGCGGTGCCACCCGAGCCATTTGTCCCCGAGCCATTCGTCAAAGCGCCGTTGGCAGCGCTCGTCTCAAGCGCTGCGACGCGGGCCGCCAGCGCTTCGTCCGGCTTTGCGGTTGGTGCGGCGGCGAGATTGGCGATGCTCTGCTTGAGACCGTCGATCTCGGCATTCAGCGTTGCGATCTGGGTAGAACTGTCTTTGCCTGCGCGACCAGCAGGCAGGAAGCCGGCATATTGCAAGGCGCCGGCACCGATGAGGGCGATCAAGCCGCCGACGATGCCGGCCGCGATCAGCCCCGAGGTTGAACCCTCGCGCGACTGCGAACGTTCGGTATGAGGCGCTTGTTCGGCATGGGAGGGTGAAGAATCGGCCTGTTGTGCTGATGCACCTTGCGGCTCTTGCGGTGCGGCGCCGAAGATCGACTCCTGAGCCTCCTCGCGAAGCGGCTCCTTCTCCGCATCCAGCGGCATTTCCACTTCACCAGCCGAGGAGCTGCCAAGCTCGCTATGGCTGCGCTCGGTCAAATCTTCGGGAGCTGCGTCCTGCGCAGTCTTTTCGGCTTCCAGGTCGATCGTGACCGGTTCGTCGTTGGGCTTCGAATGGTTAGGCGTTTTTCGCGATACCATGAGGTCCTCTTTTCATGCGCTGCAACGAAGTTAGACAGACAAGGCGATTATGAAAAGACCTTACATCAAAATTGCGGCCTTACGCCCGGATCAGAAGCGCCAGAAGTCGGTCTTCATTCGGCATGTCGGCGATATCGACATGGGATTGCAGCGTCTCCGGAACCGCGCCCGCGACGGCTTCGCTCAAACAAAGAAACCGCGTTTCCGCAAAAAGCTCCATGTAGTGGCCGACGAAAGAAAGGCTGAAAAAGCGCCTGGCGGTTTCGTGGGAATAAAGCAGCACGGCATCCGCGCGAGCGTCGGAAAAAAACCGGCGAAGAGTGACGTCGTCGGGGATGATATCCTGCATTCGGTAGCATTCGACGGTCAGGAAAGGCAGGTGCAGCTCCGCCAATCCGGCTTCGAAACCGGCCGCGCGCGGAAAGCCAGCGAGATAGAGGAGGGGCGCGGCATTCCTGCCGGCAGAATGGCGTGAAACCAGGGCGGCAAGCTCGGCGCCGGCGCCTTCGGAGACTGCGATATTGCTGAAGCCGAGCTCCGCCGCCTCTCTAGCCGTTGCCTTGCCCACCGCAAAGAGCGGTCGTCCGAGATGGGGCTCGATATCGGAGCCTAGCGCCGCCAGCACGCGGAACGCCTCGGCGCTGGTGACGGCGACGACGCCCTGCGTGGTCAGGAGCGCTCGTCTTGCCTCCTCGACATGATGGACGGGTTCGGCCAGCGGCAGCAGCAGGGGTTCATGCCCCATTTGCGTCAGCCGCCGCATGGTGCGTTCACCCGAATGCCGAGGGCGGGTGACGACGACGCGCATCCTTTGTCAGGTCCAGTCTTCGAAGAAGGTGCTGCCGGCCTCGGCGCGGATCGCCTGACCGGCATTGATCCCCAGCGCCTCGGCATCGCGCCGGTGGCCCTCGATGGTGGTCGTGTGCACTTGGCGGCCATCCGGAGTGAGGATCATGCCGAAGAAACGCAGATGATCGCCTTCGCAAATTGCGTAGCCGGCTATCGGCGTGCGACAGGACCCGTCGAGTGCCGCCAGGAAAGCGCGTTCGCAGGATACCGCGTCGAAAGTCGGCGCATCATTGACGGCGGCGAGCAGCTCGTTCATCTGCTGATCGTCGATCCGGCTTTCGATGGCGATTGCGCCTTGTGCGGGCGCGGGCGGAAATTCATCCGGGTCGAGAATATCGGTGATGACCTCGACCATGCCAAGCCGCTTCAGGCCTGCAAGCGCCAGCAAGGTGGCGTCGGCCTGCCCCTCTTCCAGCTTGCGCAGGCGGGTCTGAACCGAACCGCGGAAGGTAATGACGTTGATATCAGGGCGCAGGCGACGGATCAGCGCCTGGCGGCGCAGCGACGCCGATCCGACGGTAGCGCCATGCGGCAGCTCGATCAGTTTCGGCGCGGTGCGGCCGATGACGGAATCGCGAATGTCCTCGCGCGGCAGATAAGCTGTGAGCGCCAGGCCCTGGGGCAGCTTCGTTGCCATATCCTTGGCCGAATGCACGGCGAAGTCGAGTTCGCCTGAGGTCAGCTTCTCTTCCAGCTCTTCCGTGAACAGACCCTTGCCGCCGATTGCCGCGAGCGAGCGGTCGGTGATGCGGTCGCCCTTGGTGGTGAGAACGACGATTTCGAACATCTCCTCCGGAAGGCCATGGGCCGCCATCAGGCGGTCGCGCGCTTCTCGCGCCTGGGCGAGCGCCAGCGGGCTGCCGCGCGTGCCGATCCGGAAAGGTTTTGTTTGCATCCGCTTTGATCCGTTGTTACCGACAGTTCCCGTAACCATATTTCCGCTTTATCGCAATCGACCTGTAGGCAACGAACTTTCTCCATGACATCCGTTCTTCGTATTCTCGGCATCGAAACAAGCTGCGACGAAACCGCTGCAGCCATTGTCGAGCGCCGGGATGACGGCACGCCAACGGTTTGTTCCGATGTCGTCCTCAGCCAGCTGGACGAGCATAGCGCCTATGGCGGCGTCGTGCCGGAAATTGCTGCGCGGGCACACGTCGAGGCGCTGGATACGCTGATCGACGAGGCATTGAAACGCGCCAATGTGTCGCTCTCGGACGTCGATGCCATTGCCGCTACATCCGGACCGGGCCTTATCGGCGGGTTGCTCGTCGGCCTGATGACAGGCAAGGCAATTTCGCGTGCCACCGGCAAGCCATTATACGCCATCAACCATCTGGAAGGCCATGCCCTGACGGCGCGGCTGACGGACGGTCTTGCCTTCCCCTATCTCATGCTGCTCGTGTCCGGCGGCCACACCCAGCTGATCCTGGTGCGCGGCGTCGGCCAATATGAGCGCTGGGGGACGACCATCGACGATGCGCTTGGCGAAGCCTTCGACAAGACGGCCAAGCTTCTGGGACTTCCCTATCCCGGCGGCCCGGCTGTGGAGGCAGCCGCCAAAAACGGCAATCCGGACCGCTTCGATCTTCCACGCCCTCTGGTCGGCGAAACGCGCCTCGATTTTTCCTTTTCCGGCTTGAAGACGGCGGTACGACAGGCGGCGACGGCGATTGCGCCTGTCACCGAGCAGGATATCGCCGATATCTGCGCCTCCTTCCAGAAGGCGATCTCGCGCACGCTGAAGGACCGGATCGGCCGCGGCCTGCAGCGCTTCAAGACGGAGTTTCCGAAGACTGAGGAAAAGCCGTCGCTTGTCGTCGCAGGTGGCGTTGCCGCCAATCTCGAATTGCGTCGCACCTTGCAGGAACTTTGCGACGCCAACGGTTTCCGCTTCATCGCGCCGCCATTGAGATTGTGTACGGACAATGCCGTCATGATCGCCTGGGCGGGACTGGAGCGCATGGCGACGGGTGCAGCGCCTGACGATCTCGATGTGCAGCCGCGCTCGCGCTGGCCGCTGGATCAGAAGGCGGAAACCCTCCTGGGCCACGGCAAACGAGGAGCGAAGGCATGAGCGGCAACGAACGGATCGCAGTCATCGGCGCCGGTGCTTTCGGCACGGCGCTTGCCGCCGTCATTGCATTGACCGGTCGTGCCGATGTGGTGCTCGTCGGCCGCAACGCCGGGCTGATGACCGACCTTGCCGCCGACCGCATGCATGATGCCGTCCTGCACGGAATCGCACTGCCAGATTCGTTGCTGTTCTCAGCTGAACCGGATGCTGTTTCCGATGCCGGCATCGTTCTTTTTGCCATGCCCTCACAGGCGCAGGCCGATGCTGCTCGCCATTATGGTCCCTACCTTGCCAGGGATGCCGTCGTCGTCACCTGCGCCAAGGGTATCGACAAGGTTTCCGGCGATCTGCTGACCGATATGCTGGAGCGGGAATTGCCGCAGCATGCGATCGCCGTGCTCTCAGGCCCGGGCTTTGCCGCCGACATCGCCAAGGGACTGCCGACGGCCATGGCGATTGCCGCCGCCGATATGACTGTCGCCGAGAGGCTTGCACAGGCGATTTCCGGCCCGACGTTCCGCCTCTACGCCTCGGACGACCGCATCGGCGTGCAGCTCGGCGGCGCCTTGAAGAATGTTCTCGCGATTGCCTGCGGCATCGTCGAGGGCCGGGGTATCGGCGATTCCGCACGTGCGGCGCTGATCAGCCGTGGTCTTGCCGAGATGTCGCGCTTCGTCGCGGCCAAGGGGGGCAAGGCTGAAACCGTGCGCGGGCTCTCCGGCCTTGGCGACCTCGTGCTGACGGCGACCAGCCATCAATCCCGTAATCTCAGGTTCGGTATCGCGCTTGGGCAGGGAGAGACCGTTGATCCAACGCATGGCACGCTGGTCGAGGGCGCCTATGCCGCTTCCATCGCCGCGCGGCTCGCTCACAAACTCGGCGTCGACATGCCGATCACCGACGCGGTGTCCGCCATCATCGACGGCAAGCTCGACATAGCCACAGCCATCGGGCAATTGATGACGCGGCCGATCACTACGGAATAGTTTGGATATTAGAAGGAGACTAATCATGCTGTTTGCCTTTGTCTGCAAGGACAAGCCCGGTCACCTGAATGTTCGCATGGAGACGCGCCCGGCGCATCTGGAGCATCTGAACAAGCTCAATGCCGAAGGGACGTTGAAGATGGCCGGTCCGTTCCTGGATGCGGACGGCAAGCCGAACGGTAGTCTCGTTGTCGTCAAGGCCGAGAGCGCCGAGGCCGCCAAGGCGATTGCCGATGCCGATCCCTACACGAAGGCTGGCCTGTTCGAGAGCGTCGAGATCAAGCCGTTCAACTGGGTCTTCAACAATCCGGAGGCATGAGAGATGGCGCATTGGCTTTATAAATCCGAGCCGTCCTCCTGGTCCTGGCAGCAGCAGAAAGATGCCGGCGCAAAAGGCACCGAATGGACCGGCGTGCGCAACTATCTCGCCCGAAACAACATGCGGGCCATGCAGATCGGCGACAAGGGTTTCTTTTATCACTCCAATGACGGGCTGGAGGTCGTCGGCATCGTCGAGGTCTGCGCGCTGGCGCATCCGGATTCGACCGCCAAGGACGATCCGCGCTGGGAATGTGCCGACATCCGCGCCGTTCGCGACATGCCGAACCCGGTGACCCTCAAGGACATTAAGGCCAATCCGAAGCTTTCGCAGATGGCGCTCGTCACCTCCATGCGGCTTTCGGTGCAGCCGGTGACGGATGATGAATGGCTCGAAGTCTGCCGCATGGGCGGTCTGGACAATCCACCGGCATGATCCGGCCTTGTTCGGTGGGTGGGAGATTCATTGAAAACCGATCCGGAAAGCTTCATCCTTGCCAATACCAGCCTCATGGCGCCGCCGCATGTGCCGGAAGTCCGGCTGCATCTGGCAAGCGAGGCGCATGAACTGTGGCTGAAGACGGAAGAAGAGCTGGAAGAGATCGGCCTGCCGCCGCCCTTCTGGGCCTTTGCCTGGGCGGGTGGGCAGGGTCTCGCGCGCTATATCCTCGATCATCCGGAGATCGTTGCCGGCAAAACCGTGCTGGATTTTGCCAGCGGCTCCGGGCTCGTCGCGATTGCGGCGAAGCGTGCGGGTGCGGCTCATGTGCTCGCGGTCGATATCGATCCATGGGCGGGCACGGCGATCCGGCTCAATGCTGCTGAAAACGGCGTCACCGTAGATTTCTCTGGCGATGACGTCATCGGCCGCACCGTGGATGCGGGCGTCATTCTTGCCGGCGATGTCTTCTATGATCGCGATTTTGCCGCGAGCCTCGTTCCCTGGCTAAGGCGTCTGGCGGGTGGGGGGAAAACGGTTCTCGTCGGCGATCCCGGCAGGGCCTATCTTCCCAAGGATCGCCTGGAAGAGCAGGCCACCTATCAAGTGCCGGTGACGCGGGCACTGGAGGACAGCGAGATCAAGAAGACGACGGTCTGGTGTTTTGCCGCCGATTGAGAAACGTCAGTGCCTGATGACGCAGACGCCTGCTTCATACGAGCAGGGATTGCCGGCATAGCGGACATCGATGACCTTCGCCTTCGGCCTCAGCTGCACCGTGGCAGGCTGTGCGTAGGGATTGTAGCCGCCATAGCCGATGACATAGGTGCCGCCATCGGCCCGATAGACATCGGCCGAGCCGGCATAGCTGCCGGCGTTTGCCGCGTCATGCCGTTCCATGATGACGATCCGGGCAGGTTGCTGTTCGCGACCTTGGGGCTTCGATATCTGGTTCAGGCGCACAAGGCCGGAGTGATCGTGATGATGCCAGTGGCGGTAGTCGCCCGCCGATGCCGGTGCGAAGGAAAGTGTTGCCGCCGCCACGATGAGCGCTGTTGCCTTGAAAAGATGCGGCTTCATGATTCGACTCGCTTCGATCGGTTAATGAAATCTTAACGGCAGATTGCCCCAAGAGCCGCGCGAAGTCCACGTCAGGGTTGCCGAAATGGTAAACGACCCGGAATGGGAAGCCCGTCATTGCATGCTCGCTAAAGTGCAGCCCGATCCGAATCGATTAAATTCGATGCAGGCATCAATTGTGCTTGTGGATGGGCGTCTCTGTGATTATTGGTCGCAATGATGCAACGCACACTGCACGTCTCTGCGCGCGCGTTGCCCCGGATAACCGGGTTCTAAGCGTATCGTAACGCCGCGAGGTTCTGATGGCGAACGTCACACAAAACCGGCCTCTGTCGCCGCATCTGCAAATCTACAAACCCATTCCCACCATGGTCATGTCGATCCTCCACCGCATCACCGGGGGGGCGCTCTATTTCGGCACGGTGCTGGTCGCCTGGTGGCTGATCGCCGCGGCGACGGGACAGGGCTATTTCGATCTGGTCAACTGGATCATGGGCACGATCATCGGCCGCATCATCCTGCTCGGCTACACGTGGGCTCTGCTGCACCATTTGATCGGCGGCCTGCGCCACTTCGTGTGGGATCTCGGACATGGTTTCGATCCCGCCGTCTCGACGAAGATGGCCAAGGCCACGCTCATCGCCTCGATCTGTCTGACCGCGCTGGTCTGGATCATCGGCATCGCCATCCGGCTGGGTTGATTGGCATGATCGCTCCCGGAGGCGCTCAGGCGCCCTTCGGGATCATGCTTTAAAGGATATTTCTCATGGATATGCGCACTCCTCTGGGCAAAGTCCGCGGTCTCGGTTCCGCCAAGGAAGGCACCGATCATTTCTGGCGCCAGCGCCTGACCGCCGTTGCCAACGTTCCCCTCTTTCTCTTCTTCGTCATCTTCCTGATCATCCATGCCGGCGCGCCCTATGCGGAAGTCGTGCATGCGATCTCGAACCCGATCGTGGCCGTCATCTTCGGCCTGATGGTGATCTCCGGCGTCATTCACATGAAGCTCGGCATGCAGGTCATCATCGAGGACTATGTCCACGGCGAATTCGGCAAGATCGTCCTTCTCATGCTCAACACGTTCTTTGCGATCATCATGGCGGGGCTCTGTCTTTTCGCCATTCTGAAGATCGCGTTCGTAGGATAATTGCATCATGGCACCGAACTCATCCGCTCAGAATGGGGCTGCCCAGAACGGGAAAGCCTACAAATATATCGATCACTCCTATGACGTGATCGTCGTCGGCGCCGGCGGCGCCGGGCTGCGCGCCACGCTCGGCATGGCCGAGCAGGGCTTCCGCACCGCCTGCATCACCAAGGTCTTCCCGACGCGCTCGCATACCGTCGCGGCCCAGGGCGGCATTGCCGCCTCGCTGCAGAACATGACGCCGGACAGCTGGCAGTGGCATCTCTACGACACCGTCAAGGGCTCCGACTGGCTCGGCGACGTCGACGCGATGCAGTACATGGTCATGGAGGCGCCGAAGGCCGTTTACGAGCTTGAGCATTACGGCGTGCCTTTCTCGCGCAACGAAGAAGGCAAGATCTACCAGCGCCCGTTCGGCGGCCACATGCAGAATTTCGGCGAGGGACCGCCGGTGCAGCGCACCTGCGCGGCCGCCGACCGTACCGGCCACGCCATCCTGCACACGCTCTATGGCCAGTCGCTGCGCAACAATGCGGAATTCTTCATCGAATATTTCGCGCTCGACCTCATCATGTCCGACGATGGCAGCCGCTGCACCGGCGTCGTCGCCTGGTGCCTGGATGACGGCACGATCCATCGCTTCGCCGCCAAGATGGTGGTGCTGGCGACCGGCGGTTACGGCCGCGCCTATTTCTCGGCAACGTCTGCCCATACCTGCACCGGCGACGGCGGCGGCATGGTGGCCCGCGCCGGCCTGCCGCTGCAGGACATGGAGTTCGTGCAGTTCCATCCGACCGGCATCTACGGTTCGGGCTGCCTCATCACCGAAGGCGCGCGCGGCGAAGGCGGTTATCTGGTCAATTCCGAGGGCGAGCGCTTCATGGAGCGCTATGCTCCTTCGGCGAAGGACCTTGCCTCGCGTGACGTCGTTTCACGTTGCATGACGCTTGAGATCCGTGAGGGTCGCGGCGTCGGCAAGAACAAGGATCACATCTTCCTGCATCTCGACCATCTCGATCCGGCCGTGCTGCATGAGCGCCTCCCGGGCATTTCCGAGAGCGCCCGCATCTTCGCCGGCGTTGATGTGACCCGTGACCCGATCCCCGTCCTGCCGACCGTTCACTACAACATGGGCGGCATTCCGACGAACTATTGGGGCGAAGTGCTGAATGCCGACAGCAACAATCCCGAGCGCGTGCTGCCGGGCCTGATGGCTGTCGGTGAAGCTGGCTGCGCTTCGGTGCATGGCGCCAATCGCCTCGGCTCCAACTCGCTGATCGACCTTGTGGTCTTCGGCCGCGCCGCCGCCATCCGCGCCGGCCAGGTCATCGACCGCGTCGGCCCGGTTCCTCCGGTCAATGTCGCGGCCTGCGACAAGATCATGGAACGCTTCGATCGCTTGCGTCACGCCAGCGGCTCGACGCCGACGGCAGCATTGCGCGAAAAGATGCAGCGCGCCATGCAGGAAGATGCGGCCGTGTTCCGCACCCAGGAATCGCTGGAATCCGGCTGCCGCCGTCTTTCGGAAATCTGGGGTGAAATGTCTGACATCAAGGTCACCGACCGTTCGCTGATCTGGAATTCCGACCTCGTCGAAACGCTTGAACTCCACAATCTGATGGCCAACGCCATCACGACGATCTACGGCGCCGAGGCGCGCAAGGAAAGCCGCGGCTCGCATGCTCGCGAAGACTATACCGAGGGCAAGTTCGCCGGCCGCGACGACGAAAACTGGCGCAAGCATACGCTTGCCTGGGTCAACGAGGCAGGCGACGTGAAGCTGGACTATCGTCCGGTTCACACCGACCTGATCGCCGAAGGCATCGATCCGCACAAGATCGAGCCGAAGGCTCGCGTGTACTGATCTGAGAGGAACTGACCATGGTTGAACTCGCTCTCCCCAAGAACTCTCAGATGCGCGAAGGCAAGGTCTGGCCGAAGCCGGTCGGCGCCAAGAACACGCGCGAATTCCGCGTCTATCGCTGGAGCCCGGATGACGGCCAGAACCCGAGCATCGATACCTACTATATCGATATCGACGATTGCGGCCCGATGGTGCTCGATGGCCTGCTCTACATCAAGAACAACATCGACCCGACGCTGACCCTGCGCCGCTCCTGCCGCGAAGGCATTTGCGGCTCCTGCGCGATGAACATCGACGGCACCAACACGCTCGCCTGCACCAAGGGTCTGGACGAGATCAAGGGCACGGTGAAGGTCTATCCGCTGCCGCACATGCCCGTCGTCAAGGACCTCGTGCCGGATCTGACGAATTTTTATGCCCAGCACCGCTCGATCGAACCTTGGCTGAAGACGGTATCGCCGCCGCCGGCTAAGGAATGGAAGCAGAGCCATGAGGACCGCCTGAAGCTCGACGGCCTCTACGAGTGCATTCTGTGCGCCTGCTGCTCGACCTCCTGTCCGAGCTATTGGTGGAACGGCGACCGTTACCTCGGTCCGGCCGTTCTGCTACAGGCCTATCGTTGGCTGATCGATTCCAGAGACGAAGCCAAGGGCGAGCGTCTCGACAATCTCGAGGATCCGTTCCGCCTCTATCGCTGCCATACGATCATGAACTGCGCCCAGACCTGCCCGAAGGGTCTGAATCCGGCCAAGGCGATCGCCGAAATCAAGAAGATGATGGTCGAGCGGCGGGTCTGACCCGCCGTCACCCATTCGCCGGCTTCGGGCGACGAGGATGATGTTTGCATGACGATGGAAGGCTTTGCGCCGGAGGCTGTGGCCGAAATTCGTTCACGGCTTGCTTCGATCAAGGCCGAGGGTATTCGGATCGGCTTTGCCATCGAAAGCGGCAGCCGTGCATGGGGTTTTCCCTCGCCCGACAGCGATTACGATTGCCGCTTCGTTTATGTCAGGCCGAAGCGACATCATCTGACCTTGTTCCCGCCTCGCGATGTCATCGAATTTCCGATCGTCGGTGATATTGATACCGGTGGGTGGGACCTGCGTAAGGCTCTTCTGTTGGCGCTCAAGGGTAACGCTGTCCTTGTCGAATGGTTGAAGTCGCCGATCGTCTATGAGGAGGAGGCCGGCTTTCGTAGCCGTCTCAGTACTTTGCTTGATGTGATCATGGTGCCGGAGAAGGTTGCTCGGCACTATATTGGGCTTCTGAAGCAGCAACAGCCAGATAATGAGGCTGCGCCCATCCGTCTGAAGAAGCTGCTCTATTCCATCCGTCCGGCGATAGCGCTGGAATGGATGCGGCAAACGGACTTTGCCAAGTTGCCGCCGATGAACATGCTCGAATGTTTGGCGGATATCGATATCGCCCAAGACATTCGGACCAGCATTATGCAATTGGTGGCAGTCAAGAAGGAGACGCGTGAAATGGGAGAAGGCGTGCCGCCATCGCCCATCACGGCGTTTTTATCAGCCTCGCTCGTACGCTATTCCAACTTCTCAGGAGTGTTCCGGGAAGAGCAAGCACGCGACAAAAGCATGCAGGAATTTGCCGACCGCTTCTATCGGGACGAGGTTCGGCAGGCGACGCCTTGAAACCACCCGATTCTTGTCCAGCTATGGCCTACCGTAATTTCTGGCGGTATCGACTTGATTAACCAAAGTGAAATACGATAATTCGGACATCATTAAATATCACTTTGCCGATGTCAGCGGTGGACAATCATTTAGGAGTGTGATGATGCAGTTTAGATATGCAGTGACGGCTGCGGCGATTGGCCTGTCGCTTGCCGGTTGCCAGCGCACGGCATACAACAACGACAGTTATTCTTCTCCGCCGCCACTGCAGGCTCAGCCTGTTCCTTCCGTACAATCCAGCCAGCTTCCGCCCGCAGGCGCCGGCAACGGTTCGCAGTTCCCGGCCGCTCCCGCGAGCGCGCCGAATGCAGCCAATCCAGCACAGCAGCAGGCGATGGCGGCGTCCGCCATGGATGTCACGAAGGAATCGATGGTCGGCAGCTGGAAGGTCAGCAACGGCGGATCGAGCTGCGACATGTTCCTGACGCTGACGAACCTCGGCAGCGGCTCGCGCGGTGGCACGCGCGGTTGCGCTGGCGAGCTGACCTCGATGGGTTCGTGGGAGGTTTCCGGCAAGCAGGTCCTGTTGAAGAATCGTGACGGCTCGACGATCGGTACGGTCTACAAGACGGCCGCTTCGCGCTTTGACGGTTCGACCGCCTCCGGTCAACCGCTCAGCCTCAGCCGATAAGCTTATTTGAAAGGGGCGGCATTCTCTGGATGCGTCCCCATTTGCACAGGCGGATATTTCCCCATGCAGCCCATGCCAGATTACTCGATCAGCGTCTGCGAACAGCTGAAGGCGCTGACGGCGTCCGGATCCCTTCAATTGGATTCGGCGCAGATGGGTGTGGCGAAAAAGCTGGACCGCGTGCTTGCCGATCTCAAGCGGAAGCGGCCCGCGGCAAAGTCCAGCGCGCTGGGCTGGATGTTTGCCGCGCGCAAGAAATCGGCCGAGACGATCAACGGCCTCTATATTCACGGCAGCGTCGGCCGCGGCAAGACCATGTTGATGGACATGTTCTTCGCAATGGCACCCTGCCCGAAAAAGCGCCGGGCGCATTTTTTCGAGTTCATGAACGATGTGCACAACCGGATTGCGGCGCAGCGGCTGAAATTCAAGAGCGGCGAGACGAAGCAGACCGACCCCATACCGCCAGTTGCCGCCGATCTCTACGCCGAAGCCGAACTGTTGTGCTTCGATGAATTCACGGTCACCGACATTGCCGACGCGATGATCCTCTCGCGGCTGTTTTCCGAGCTGTTTTCGCTCGGCTGCGTGCTGATCGCCACCTCGAATGTCGAGCCGGACAATCTCTATCGTGACGGGCTCAATCGTGGCCTTTTCCTGCCCTTTATCGATCTCTTGAAGAAGCATGTCGATATCGTGACGCTGGATTCGCCGACCGATTACCGCATGGAGAAGCTGAACAGCCAGCCGGTCTATCTCACTCCGCTTGACCAGCGTACCGACATGGCGATGGACGCCTCCTGGATGCAGGGGCTGCATGGACGCAAGGCGCAGCCGACGGAGATCCCGATGAAGGGGCGTTCCATCCATGTCCCGCTCGCCATCGATCGCATGGCGCGTTTTTCCTTCGCCGATCTTTGCGACGCGCCGCTCGGGCCTGCCGATTTTCTCGCCATCGCGGAGCGTTTCGATACGATCTTTCTCGATCATGTGCCGAAGCTTGGTCCGAACAAGCGGAATCAAACGAAGCGTTTCATCATTTTGATCGATACGCTCTACGATCATAATATTCGGCTTTACGTCTCCGCAGCCGCGATGCCGGAAGATCTGCTCGTGGAGCGTCGGGGCACCGAAGGCTTCGAATTCGACCGGACCGCATCCCGGCTTTTCGAGATGCGCAGCGCCGAATATCTCGCCCAGACTCCGGCAAGACGGGCCGCCGAGTAACAAATCGGTGACGGATTGACTTACGTTTACGTAAGAATTTTTCGATCTAACCGATTGAAATTCCTGATCTCAAAATAATCAATTGCCAATTTCGGCCTTTGGGTCTATGCGAGTTGCGGCATAGGTGGATGCCTTGCAGGTGTCCCGCCACGGATTTTGATCGCAAAGGATACACCGAAATGGCGCGCAACAAGATCGCACTTATTGGTTCTGGCATGATTGGTGGCACGCTGGCGCATCTCGCCGGCCTGAAGGAACTGGGCGACATCGTCCTGTTCGACATCGCGGACGGCATTCCTCAGGGCAAGGGTCTCGATATCGCCCAGTCCTCTCCCGTCGAAGGCTTCGACGCCAACCTTACCGGCGCCAGCGACTATTCTGCGATCGAAGGCGCTGACGTCTGCATCGTCACCGCTGGCGTTCCCCGCAAGCCGGGCATGAGCCGCGACGATCTTCTCGGCATCAACCTCAAGGTCATGGAACAGGTCGGCGCCGGCATCAAGAAGTATGCCCCGAACGCTTTCGTGATCTGCATCACCAATCCGCTCGATGCCATGGTCTGGGCGCTGCAGAAGTTCTCGGGCCTGCCGACCAACAAGGTCGTCGGTATGGCCGGCGTGCTCGATAGCTCGCGCTTCCGCCTCTTCCTCGCCAAGGAATTCAACGTATCGGTCGAAGACGTCACGGCTTTCGTTCTTGGCGGCCACGGCGATTCGATGGTGCCGCTCGCTCGCTACTCCACCGTTGCCGGCATCCCGCTGACGGACCTCGTCACCATGGGCTGGCTCACTGCCGAGCGCCTCGAAGAAATCATCCAGCGCACCCGTGACGGCGGCGCCGAGATCGTCGGCCTGCTCAAGACCGGTTCCGCTTATTACGCCCCGGCTGCTTCCGCCATCGCGATGGCCGAGTCCTATCTCAAGGACAAGAAGCGCGTCCTGCCCTGCGCCGCTCACCTCGACGGCCAGTATGGCGTCAAGGACATGTATGTCGGCGTTCCGACCGTCATCGGTGCTGGCGGCATCGAGCGCGTGATCGAGATCGACCTGAACAAGGCCGAAAAGGAAGCCTTCGACAAGTCGGTCGCAGCTGTTGCGGGTCTTTGCGAAGCCTGCGCCACGATCGCGCCGTCGCTGAAATAATCTAGCCGTTCCAACAGGGATAGACCCATGAACATTCATGAATACCAGGCCAAGGCGCTGTTGAAGAGCTATGGCGCACCCGTCGCGGACGGCGTTGCCATCTTCTCCGCCGATGAAGCCGCTGCCGCCGCCAAGCAGCTCCCAGGCCCGCTCTACGTCGTCAAGAGCCAGATCCATGCTGGCGGCCGCGGCAAGGGCAAGTTCAAGGAACTCGGCCCCGACGCCAAGGGCGGCGTTCGTCTCGCCAAGTCCATTGACGACGTGGTCGCCAACGCCAAGGACATGCTCGGCAACACGCTGGTGACCAAGCAGACCGGCCCGGCTGGCAAGCAGGTCAACCGCCTCTACATCGAAGACGGCGCGGACATCGACCGCGAACTCTACCTCTCGATCCTGGTCGACCGCTCCGTCGGTCAGGTCGCTTTCGTCGTTTCGACCGAAGGCGGCATGGACATCGAGACCGTTGCGCACGACACGCCGGAAAAGATCATCACCGTCGCCATCGACCCGTCGACGGGTGTGACGGCTGCCAATACGGCTGCTCTTTCCGACGCGCTGAAGCTCGAGGGTGCTGCCCGCGAAGATGCCGCCAAGCTCTTCCCGATCCTCTACAAGGCCTTCGTCGAGAAGGACATGGCGCTCCTCGAAGTCAACCCGCTGATCGTCATGACCAACGGTCGCCTGCGCGTTCTCGACGCCAAGGTTTCCTTCGACGGCAACGCTCTCTTCCGTCACGAAGACGTCCGCGCGCTCCGCGACACGTCCGAAGAAGACGAGAAGGAAATCCAGGCGCATGAATACGACCTCGCCTATGTCGCCCTCGACGGCAACATCGGCTGCATGGTCAATGGCGCCGGCCTTGCCATGGCAACCATGGACATCATCAAGCTCTACGGCGCTGAGCCGGCGAACTTCCTCGATGTCGGCGGTGGCGCCACCAAGGAAAAGGTTACGGCCGCCTTCAAGATCATCACTGCCGATCCGGCTGTCCAGGGCATTCTGGTCAACATCTTCGGCGGCATCATGAAGTGCGACGTCATTGCCGAAGGCGTGCTCGCAGCCGTCAAGGAAGTCGGTCTGAAGGTTCCGCTCGTCGTTCGCCTCGAAGGCACCAATGTCGAGCTCGGCAAGAAGATCATCAACGAATCCGGTCTCAACGTCATCTCCGCAGATGACCTGGACGATGCCGCCCAGAAGATCGTGAAGGCAGTCAAGGGCTGATCGGGATGGCTGCTTCCTTCGCTCCAACGGCTGCTCATCTTCGCCTCGGTGCCTTTGCCGGCACCTGGGAAGGGGAAGAGCGTGTCGCGGCTTCGGCCTGGACGAAGGAAGGCACGGCAACCGCGCAGCTCACGGCTGAGTGTCTGTTCGGCGGATTTTTCGTCGAACAGCGCTACGTGCAGACGCGGGACGGCAGCACCTCGTTCGAAGCCCGGAACATTCTCGGCTTCGACGCCGCGGATCAGGCCTACAAGCTCTATCAGTTCGATACGGTGGGCTTTACGCCCGCCGCGCCGGCCTCCGGCGAATGGATCGACGACAAGCTTGTCCTGACCAAGGTCTCGCCGCGCGGTCAGCAGCGCACTCTCTTCCAGTTCGAAAATGAAGACTGCTACCGCATGGGCGTCACGTTCTCGCCCGCCGGCAGCGATACATGGCAGGAGGTCGTCAGCGGCTTATATCGCCGCGTTGCCTCCGCGTCTTCCAACCTCTCGTAACAAAGGCCTCGCATGTCTATTCTCATCAACAAAGACACCAAGGTTCTGGTTCAGGGCCTGACCGGCAAGACCGGTACCTTCCACACCGAACAGGCGCTTGCCTATCACGGCACGAAGATGGTCGGCGGTATCCACCCTTCCAAGGGCGGTGAAACCTGGACCGGCAAGGACGGCGAAAAGCTGCCGATCTTCAAGTCCGTCGCCGAAGGCAAGGACGCGACCGGCGCCAACGCCTCGGTCATCTACGTACCGCCGGCAGGTGCTGCGGCTGCGATCCTCGAAGCGATCGAAGCCGAGATCCCGCTGATCGTCTGCATCACGGAAGGCATTCCGGTTGCCGACATGGTCAAGGTCAAGGACCGCCTGATCAGGTCGAAGTCGCGTCTGATCGGACCGAACTGCCCCGGCGTTCTCACCCCGAACGAATGCAAGATCGGCATCATGCCGGGCTCCATCTTCAAGAAGGGCTCCGTCGGCGTTCTCTCGCGTTCCGGCACGCTGACCTACGAAGCCGTGTTCCAGACCACCAATGAAGGTCTCGGCCAGACGACGGCTGTCGGCATCGGCGGCGACCCGGTCAAGGGCACCGAATTCATCGACATCCTGGAAATGTTCCTCGCCGACGACGAAACCAAGTCGATCATCATGATCGGCGAAATCGGCGGTTCGGCTGAAGAAGAAGCCGCGCAGTTCCTCAAGGACGAAGCCAAGAAGGGCCGCAAGAAGCCGATGGTCGGCTTCATCGCCGGCCGCACGGCACCTCCTGGCCGCACCATGGGCCACGCGGGCGCCGTGATTTCCGGCGGCAAGGGCGGCGCGGAAGACAAGATCGCAGCGATGGAGGCGGCGGGCATCCGCGTGTCGCCGTCGCCGGCGCGTCTCGGCAAGACGCTGGTGGAAGTCCTGAAGGGCTGAGCCTACCTATAGCAAGGCCGGACGGGGCGGCAGTCGCCTTGTCCCGTCCGGTTTCGACATTTGCAAGTGCATAGCTGCGGCCTTCATGGCTGTGAACGAAATACGGTCGCCGGGGACCCGAAAACCGGCAATGCAAACAAGTTGGGAGACGGGCGAGAGCGCCCGCAGATTCACCATGGCAAGGCAAGAAGCCAACGAGCAATTTCAGATCACCTCGTTCCTGGATGGCGCCAATGCTGCCTATATCGAGCAGCTCTACGCGCGCTACGAGGACGATCCTTCATCGGTCTCCGACGAATGGCGGTCTTTCTTCAAGGCGCTCGAGGATAGCCCCGACGATGTGAGGAAGGCAGCGAAGGGCGCCTCTTGGCAGCGCAAGAACTGGCCGATCCCGGCAAAGGGCGATCTGGTTTCCGCGCTCGACGGCGACTGGGGCGTGGTCGAAAAGGTCATCGAAACCAAGCTGAAGGCGAAGGCGGAAACCGCCGGTACGCCGGCGAGCGCGACCGACGTGCTGCAGGCGACGCGCGACAGCGTCCGCGCCATCATGATGATCCGCGCCTATCGCATGCGCGGCCACCTGCACGCCAAGCTCGATCCGCTCGGCATCGCCGCTCCGGTCGAAGACTACAAGGAGCTGTCGCCGGAAGCCTATGGTTTCACCGAGGCCGACTTCGACCGCAAGATCTTCATCGACAACGTACTCGGCCTCGAATTCGCGACCGTTCGCGAGATGATCGGGATCCTCGAGCGCACCTACTGCTCCACCCTCGGCGTCGAATTCATGCATATCTCCAATCCGGAGGAAAAAGCATGGATTCAAGAGCGCATCGAAGGTCCGGACAAGGGCATCGCTTTCAACCCCGAGCGCAAGAAGGCCATCCTCCAGAAGGTCATCGAAGCCGAAGGCTATGAGCAGTTCCTCGACGTCAAGTTCAAGGGCACCAAGCGCTTCGGTCTCGACGGCGGCGAATCGCTGATCCCGGCGCTCGAACAGATCCTCAAGAGCGGCAGCCAGCTCGGTCTTCGCGAAGCCGTCTTCGGCATGGCTCACCGCGGCCGTCTGAACGTGCTGTCCCAGGTCATGGGCAAACCGCACCGCGCCATTTTCCACGAGTTCAAGGGCGGCTCCTACGCGCCGGACGAAGTCGAAGGCTCGGGCGACGTCAAGTACCATCTCGGCGCTTCTTCGGACCGCGATTTCGATGGCGCGAAGGTGCACGTCTCGCTGACGGCAAACCCGTCGCATCTCGAAATCGTCAATCCGGTCGTCATGGGCAAGGCCCGCGCCAAGCAGGACATGGGCGCCACCCAATGGGACGGCGACATCATCCCGCTGTCCGAGCGCGCCAAGGTCGTGCCGCTGCTGATTCATGGCGACGCGGCTTTCGCTGGCCAGGGCGTCGTTGCCGAAATCCTCGGTCTTTCCGGTCTGCGCGGCCATCGCGTTGCCGGTACGATGCACGTCATCATCAACAACCAGATCGGCTTCACCACCAATCCGGCCTTCTCGCGTTCGTCGCCCTATCCGTCCGACGTCGCCAAGATGATCGAAGCGCCGATCTTCCACGTCAACGGCGACGATCCGGAAGCGGTCGTCTACGCCGCGAAGATCGCGACCGAATTCCGCATGAAGTTCCACAAGCCTGTGGTCCTCGACATGTTCTGCTATCGCCGCTACGGCCACAACGAAGGCGATGAACCGTCCTTCACGCAGCCGAACATGTACAAGGTCATCCGCGCCCACAGCACGGTCCTGCAGATCTACTCGCAGCGGCTGGTCAGCGAAGGCGTGCTGACCGAAGGCGAAGTCGAAAAGATGAAGGCCGATTGGCGTGCCCATCTCGAGCAGGAGTTCGAGGCCGGCCAGTCCTACAAGCCGAACAAGGCCGACTGGCTGGACGGCGAGTGGTCCGGTCTGCACACGGCCGACAATGCCGACGAACAGCGCCGTGGCAAGACGGCCGTGCCGATGAAGTCGCTGAAGGAAATCGGTCGCAAGCTGTCGGAAATCCCGGCCGGCTTCCACGCGCACCGCACCATCCAGCGCTTCATGGAAAATCGCGCCAACATGGTGCAGACCGGCGAGGGCATCGACTGGGCCATGGCGGAAGCCCTGGCATTCGGTTCGCTCGTCGTCGAAGGCCACAAGATCCGTCTGTCCGGTCAGGATTGCGAACGCGGCACCTTCTCGCAGCGTCATTCGGTTCTCTACGATCAGGAGACCGAAGAGCGCTACATTCCGCTCGCCAATCTCTCGCCGACCCAGGCCCGCTACGAAGTCATCAACTCGATGCTCTCGGAAGAAGCGGTTCTTGGCTTCGAATATGGCTACTCGCTTGCCCGTCCGAACGCGCTGACTCTCTGGGAAGCTCAGTTCGGCGATTTCGCCAACGGCGCGCAGGTCGTCTTCGACCAGTTCATCTCGTCTGGCGAACGCAAGTGGCTGCGCATGTCCGGCCTCGTCTGCCTGCTGCCGCATGGCTATGAAGGTCAGGGTCCGGAGCACTCTTCGGCTCGCCTGGAACGCTATCTGCAGCTCTGCGCCGAAGACAACATGCAGGTCGCCAACGTCACGACGCCGGCGAACTACTTCCACATCCTGCGCCGTCAGCTGAAGCGCGACTTCCGCAAGCCGCTGATTCTGATGACGCCGAAGTCGCTGCTGCGCCACAAGCGTGCCGTATCGACGCTCGCGGAGATGGCCGGCGAAAGCTCGTTCCACCGCCTGCTGTGGGACGATGCCGAACTGATCAAGGACGGCCCGATCAAGCTGCAGAAGGACAACAAGATCCGTCGCGTCGTCATCTGCTCGGGCAAGGTCTACTACGATCTCTTGGAAGAGCGCGAGAAGCGCGGCATCGACGATGTCTACCTGCTGCGCATCGAACAGCTCTATCCGTTCCCGGCCAAGGCGCTCATCAACGAGCTTAGTCGCTTCCGCAATGCGGAAATGGTCTGGTGCCAGGAAGAGCCGAAGAACATGGGCGCATGGTCCTTCATCGATCCCTATCTGGAATGGGTGCTTGCCCATATCGATGCCAAGTACCAGCGCGTTCGCTACACCGGCCGTCCGGCCGCCGCCTCCCCGGCGACGGGCCTGATGTCCAAGCATCTGTCGCAGCTTGCGGCGTTCCTCGAGGACGCGCTCGGCGGTTGAGGGGTTGCGCGGTGACGCGTTTTCGTTTGAAAGTCGCGGCGTCGCGCCCCAGCCTTCCGCATGATGTGACGGGGGAGAAGATGGCAGCCATGCAGCAACATGCCGCCTATCGCCGCAATCAGGCAAATGCCCGGTCGACCGCAACGGTCGCTCGGGCTCTTGCGCCGCGGCGTATCACCCGTCCCCCGGCCGTCTGTCGCCGGAATTCCATCCAACTCATAAAGACGAAAAATCAGGATTTGAACAATGGCCACTGAAATCCGCGTTCCTACCCTCGGCGAATCCGTCAGCGAGGCGACCGTCGGTACCTGGTTCAAGAAGGTCGGCGATGCCATCAAGGCCGATGAGCCGCTTCTCGAACTCGAAACCGACAAGGTGACGATCGAAGTTCCGGCGCCCTCCGCCGGTACGCTTTCCGAAATCGTTGCCCAGGCCGGCGAAACCGTAGGTCTCGGCGCGCTGCTCGGCCAGATCTCCGCCGGCAACGGCGCTGCAGCCGCTCCGGCACAGGCTGCTGCACCCGCCGCCGCTGCTCCGGCTCCTGCCGCTGCTGCACCGGTTGCCGCTCCCGCCGCTTCCGCTCCGGCTTCCTCCATGCCGCCGGCACCGGCTGCCGGTAAGCTCCTTGCCGAAAACAATCTCTCTGCCGATCAGGTCGAAGGCAGCGGCAAGCGCGGCCAGGTCCTGAAGGGTGATGTCATTGCTGCCGTCGCCAAGGCTGCTTCGGCTCCCGCCGCTGCACCGGCAACACCCGTTGCCGCTCGCGCTCCGACCGCCGTCGAGGACGTCAGCCGCGAAGAGCGCGTCAAGATGACCCGCCTGCGCCAGACGATCGCCAAGCGCCTCAAGGATGCGCAGAACACCGCCGCCATGCTCACCACCTATAACGAGGTGGACATGAAGGCCGTCATGGACCTGCGCAACAAGTACAAGGACGTCTTCGAGAAGAAGCATGGCGTGAAGCTCGGCTTCATGGGCTTCTTCACCAAAGCCGTCACCCACGCGCTGAAGGAACTGCCTGCTGTCAACGCCGAGATCGACGGCACCGACATCATCTACAAGAACTACTGCCACGTCGGCATGGCTGTCGGCACCGACAAGGGTCTTGTCGTTCCCGTGATCCGCGATGCAGATCAGATGTCGATCGCCGAAGTCGAGAAGGAACTTGGCCGCCTGGCGAAGGCTGCTCGCGACGGCACACTGGCGATGGCCGACATGCAGGGCGGCACCTTCACCATCACCAATGGCGGCGTCTACGGTTCGCTGATGTCCTCGCCGATCCTGAATGCGCCGCAGTCGGGCATTCTCGGCATGCACAAGATCCAGGAACGCCCGGTTGCCATCGGCGGTCAGGTCGTCATCCGACCGATGATGTATCTGGCGCTTTCCTACGATCACCGTATCGTCGACGGCAAGGAAGCCGTGACCTTCCTCGTCCGCGTCAAGGAAAGCCTGGAAGATCCGGAACGTCTCGTTCTCGATCTCTAAGGGGAGCGTTGGATCATGTCGACATGGCCCATGCGGACGCTGCGCGGATTGTTGTGCGCCGTCGCCGCATGGGTGCCATCGGCCGCCAGCGCGGGCGAGCTCGACATTTCCAAACTCAGCAGCAATCTCGATCTGGCGTCGCTTGGCGACGCCGATCTCGCCGCCCGTTCGATCAAAGCCGTTCATATCGGCAAGGTCGAGCTGACCTCCGGGCGCATCGTTGCCAGCGACCCGCTCGTCGGGCCTGACCGCGCACCATTTACCCGTACCGTTTCTCCCGGCGATTATCCCGTCGCACTGTATCAAGCTTTTGGCCGCATCGCCGCGGCGAGCATGCGCTTTGCCGTGGGTAAGCCGGTTCGCTGGGAGCTGGCCGTAATATCGGGCCAGGATATCAATTCCCTGAAGAGCGATGAGTTTTTCGGTTATCCGGTCGATGCCGGTCTTGGCTGCTACATGGATGCCGAGACCTATGCGCTGATCCAGGAGCGTGAAAAGCAGGTTCAGGCGGAGAAGGCGACGTCGGATATCAATTATTACGACGACGTTCTGGCGTCCGAGCTGCAGCCAAATAATGACGATTACGCCATGCACCGACCGATCTCGGGCAAGCGCGGCAATATGGCCGTTTTCTCGAGCGGCTGGGGCGATGGCTTCTATCCGGTGTTCTGGGGACTTGATGCCGCCGGCAAGCCGCTGGTTCTGTTCACCGATTTCGGTGTCATGGAAAATGCGGATGGCCGGCGCGAGCCGGGAGGGCAATGACGATGCCGGCTCGGACCATGATGACGAAACTGGCTTCGATGCCCTTGGTAACCTTGGCTTGGGCGGTCGCTCCCGTCACCGCGCAGGCGGAGGAGTGCGTGCAGGAAAAGGCTGTCTATGTCGATATGGACAATGCCTATGAGCTGCGCTTCGAGCCCATGGAATCAGAATCATCCGTCAGCAACAGGTTCAAGCTCGCGGTACGCAATACCAATATTGTGGCCGAGGGCGTCGTCATGCGCAGCGATGATCAATTGCGCGCCGATGGGCGGATCATGTTCGAGTGCCCCGAAGGGGATGTGACGGGGGCGGATCTCAGAGCCTGCACCGTCTGGCAGGGCATGGTCTACGCCTCGGATCTGAAGGGCCATATCCGTGCATTGCCGGGGGAAGGCGAGAGTGCGGCGGACCGGCTTTTTCTCCCGGCGCTCGGTCCTTCGATCCAGAAGTCGTCCCTCTGGGGTAAGGGCAAGGCGACCGTCGCGCCCTGGGATGTCCTTAGTCTTAAAGGATGCAATCAATGAACGACGATGCACCTCTTCTTCTCGTGACCGGCGGCAGCCGCGGCATCGGTGCTGCAGTCTGCCTTGCCGCAGCCCAGCATGGTTGGGCCGTAGCGGTCAACTACGCGTCCAACAAGGATGCGGCCGAGGCCGTGGTCGGAACAATCGTCGACGCCGGCGGCGAGGCGATCGCGATCGCCGGCGATGTCGGCAAGCCCGAGGATATCAAATCCATCTTTGCCAAGGTCGATGCGCATTTCGGCCGCATCGACGGGCTCGTCAACAATGCCGGCATCGTCGATAGCGTGCATCGTATCGATGAAATGACATCGGAGCGGCTCGATCGTATGTTCCGGATCAATGTGACCGGTTCGATCCTTTGCGCCGGTCAGGCCGTGCTTCGCATGTCGACCCGGCATGGCGGCAAAGGCGGTGTGATCGTCAATGTATCATCCATGGCTGCTATCCTCGGCTCCGCCGGTCAATATGTCGACTATGCCGCATCCAAGGCCGCGATCGATACCTTCACGCTCGGTTTGGCGCGCGAAGTCGCGACCGAGGGCATCCGCGTGAATGCGGTGCGCCCAGGCATCATCGATACCGATATTCATGCGTCCGGAGGACTGCCCGACCGGGCGCGCGACATGAGCCCCCTTATTCCAATGCAGCGGCCCGGTACGGCGGACGAAGTAGCGGATGCCGTCCTCTATCTTCTGAGCCCGCACGCATCCTATATAACGGGCTCCATTCTCAATGTCAGCGGCGGTCGCTGATCGGAAAGGGTCGATAGATGCAATATATTCTCGAATTTCTCGGCCTGATGGCGGTGTTCTCGATCTTCATCGTCGTTCCCGGCGCCGATTTCGCCGTGATCCTGCGCCAGAGCATCGTGCATGGCCGCCGCGCCGCCATGATGACGGGCCTCGGCATGGGCTTCTCGCTGCTCTTCCACATCAGCTACACCATTCTCGGACTCGGCCTGATCGTCTCGCAGTCGTTGATGCTTTTCAGCCTGATCAAATGGGCTGGCGTTCTCTATCTCGTCTATCTCGGCATCAAGTCCTTCCGCCAGGCGGGCTTTCAGGTGAAAGACGTCGAGATCACGGAAGAAGACCGCAAGCCGGTTTCGGTCTGGCGCTGCCTGGCGACGGGCTTCATCACCAATGCGCTGAACCCGAAGCCGGTACTGTTCTTCCTGTCGCTGTTTTCGACGCTCGTTCATCACGATACGCCGGCGCTCATCCAGTTCAGCTACGGCATCGGTATGGCGGCGGCGCTTGTCGCCTGGTTTGCCGGCGTCTCCACCTTCTTCACCGTCAAGCCGGTGCGCGATCGCTTCATCGCGTCGGGCAGATGGTTCAACCGCATCACCGGAGCGGCGCTTGTCGGCTTCGGCATCCGCCTCGCCTTGGCGCGGGCGGCCGACTAAAACAGATACAAAACAAGGAAATTAAAACATGTCCTACGATGTGATCATTATCGGAACCGGCCCCGGCGGCTATGTCTGCGCAGTCAAGGCAGCGCAGCTCGGCCTGAAGGTCGCGGTCGTCGAAAAGCGCGCGACCTATGGCGGCACCTGCCTCAATGTCGGCTGCATCCCCTCCAAGGCGTTGCTGCACGCTTCCGAAGTGTTCCATCACGCCGGCCATGGCATGGATGCGCTTGGCGTCGAAGTCGCCGCGCCGAAGCTGAACCTGGGCAAGATGCTGGCGCACAAGGATGCGACCGTGAAGTCGAACGTCGACGGCGTCGCCTTCCTCTTCAAGAAGAACAAGATCGATGCCTTCCAGGGCACCGGCAAGATCGTTTCGGCCGGCAAGGTTTCGGTTACGGGCGATGATGGCAAGGTCACCGAGATCGAAGGCAAGAACATCGTCATTGCTACCGGTTCGGACGTTGCCGGCATCCCGGGCGTGCCGCTCGAGATCGACGAGAAGGTCATCATCTCTTCGACCGGCGGCATTGCACTCGACAAGGTGCCGGGCAAGATGATCGTCGTCGGCGGCGGCGTCATCGGCCTCGAGCTCGGCTCGGTCTGGTCGCGTCTGGGCGCCAAGGTTACCGTCGTCGAATATCTAGACACCATCCTCGGCGGCATGGACGGCGAAGTCTCCAAGCAGTTCCAGCGCATGCTCGCCAAGCAGGGTCTTGAGTTCCATCTCGGCGCCAAGGTTGTCGGCGTTGAAAAAACCGGCAATGGCGCGAAGGTTACCTTTGAGCCGGTCAAGGGCGGCGACAAGGTCGTGCTCGATGCTGATGTCGTTCTCGTTGCCACCGGCCGCAAGCCGTACACGGCAGGCCTCGGCCTCGAAGAAGCCGGCGTCAAGCTCGACAATCGCGGCCGCGTCGAGATCGATGGTCACTTCAAGACCAATGTCGCCGGCATCTATGCCATCGGCGACGTCGTGAAGGGTCCGATGCTCGCGCACAAGGCGGAAGACGAGGGCGTGGCGCTTGCCGAAATCCTCGCCGGCCAGGCCGGCCACGTAAACTACGACGTCATTCCGAGCGTCGTCTACACGCAGCCGGAAGTCGCCTCAGTCGGCAAGACCGAGGAAGAGCTGAAGGCCGCAGGCGTCGCCTACAAAGTCGGCAAGTTCCCGTTCTCGGCCAACGGCCGCGCCCGCGCCATGCTGGCGACGGACGGTTTCGTCAAGATCCTCGCCGACAAGGAAACGGATCGCGTTCTCGGCGGCCATATCGTCGGCTTCGGCGCCGGCGAGATGATCCATGAGATCGCCGTGCTGATGGAATTCGGCGGTTCGTCGGAAGATCTCGGCCGCACCTGCCATGCGCATCCCACGATGTCGGAAGCCGTCAAGGAAGCCGCACTCGCAACCTTCTTCAAGCCAATCCACATGTAAGATCGGGCCATCGCGGCGCGACAAGCGCCGGGATTGCAATGCTTGCCTGATGATGCGATGTACGGGGCTCCCGTGCATCGCATCGTCCAATCGTTCTCACCAACAAAGCAAGCATGTCACGTCAAAACCCAGCCGGCCGTCTAACCCTGAAACTTTTCGTTGCGACAACGCTCGCGCTCCTCGTTACCGTTGCGGCTCCTGCCCATGCGGAAATGCCTGTCGCCAGCTGGCCGCAGGCGGCAAGCGACCTGCCGGTGGAGCAGGGGATACGCTTCGGGACCTTGCCGAACGGAATGCGCTATGCCGTCATGCACAATGCGACCCCGGCCGGGCAGGTGGCGATCCGCTTCCGTATCGGTGCCGGCTCGTTGCAGGAGCGTGATGACCAGGAAGGTCTGGCGCATTTCCTCGAGCACATGGCCTTCAAGGGCTCGACCCATGTGCCGGAAGGCGAGATGGTGCGCACCCTTCAGCGTCTTGGCCTGGCTTTCGGCGCGGATACCAATGCGTCCACTAGCTACGGCGAAACTGTTTATGCGCTGGATCTGCCGGAAGCCAAACCGGAGACGGTTTCGACCGGCCTGATGCTGATGCGCGAGACGGCAAGCGAGCTGACGCTCGATGCCGGCGCCTTCGACCGCGAGCGCGGCGTCATCCTTTCGGAAGAGAAGCTGCGTGACACGCCGCAATATCGTGGTGGGACCGGTTTGCTTTCGCAGCTG
Organism: Rhizobium tropici CIAT 899; assembly: GCF_000330885.1. Classification (NCBI taxonomy): domain Bacteria; kingdom Pseudomonadati; phylum Pseudomonadota; class Alphaproteobacteria; order Hyphomicrobiales; family Rhizobiaceae; genus Martinezella; species Martinezella tropici. The sequence goes on along the minus strand of NC_020059.1, from coordinate 3,402,788 downwards.
CTACCAGGGCAGCGCGTGCCGCAGCGCCCGCCGATCGGCAGGACCGATATCATCAGCAACGCCCCGGTCGATCTGTTGCGGGACTTCTACCGCACCTTTTATCGCCCCGATCGCGCCAGCCTGATCGTCGTCGGCGATATCGATGCCGCCGCCATCGAAGCCGATATCCGTACGCGCTTCGGCAATTGGACCGCCGCCGCACCTGCACCCGCCGACCCTGACCTCGGCACTCTCAAAAGCCATGGCGAGCGCGTCGGCACGGTCATCGTGCCGGGTGGGGCGACCCGCGTGCAGCTTGCCTGGACGCGCGCCTACGACGCTTCGCCCGATTTGGTGGCCAAGCGCCGCGCGCAGCTGGTCGAGGATATCGGCCTTGCCGTTCTCAACCGGCGCCTGTCCGTTCTGGCGCAGCAGCCCAATCCACCCTTCGTCAGCGCGCAGGCCGGTGCGCAGGATCTGCTGAAATCAGCCCATGTCGCGATGGTGGGCGCCGATAGCGATCCTGCGAAGTGGCAGGCGGCCTTGGCGGCTATCGATCAGGAGCAGCGCCGCATCGCGCAGTTCGGTGCCGATCAAAGCGAGATCGAGCGGGAAATTGTCGAATATCGCTCCACCCTGCAGGCTGCTGCGAGCGGAGCTGCGACGCGCACCAGTCCGGATATTGCCGGCGCGCTCAGCTGGAGCGTCGGCGAGAATATGGTTTTCACCTCGCCCGCGGACGATCTGGCGCTGTTTGATGCCGCGATGAAGGGCCTGCATGCGGAAGAGGTTAACAAGGCTCTTCAGCATGTCTTTGCCGGCAATGGACCGCAGCTGGTGCTGCAGATCCCGCAAATGCCAGAGGGCGGCGATGCCGGTGTCGAGAAGGTTTATTCCGACTCGCGTGCCGTGGCGGTGAAGGCGCCGGAACAGACGGCTTCGGTCGCATGGCCCTACACCGATTTCGGCAAGCCCGGCGATGTCGTCGAACGCCGTACGGTCGATGATCTCGGCGTGACCATGGTGCGTTTCGCCAATGGCGTTCGCCTGACCGTCAAGCCGACGAAGTATCGTGCGGATGAGGTTTTAGTGCACGCCGAGGTCGGCCATGGCCGGCTGGGACTGCCGAATGACCGCCCACTGCCCCTCTGGGCGGCGCCGGCGATGCCGCTATCGGGCCTGAAAGCCATCAGCTATGACGATATCCAGAAGGCTTTTGCCGCGAAGGTTGTCAGCATCGATTTCGCCATTCAGGATGCCGCCTTCAAATTCGAGGGTACGACGCAGCCGCGCGACCTGCAGACCCAATTGCAGCTGCTGACCGCCTATGCCTCCGATCCGGCCTATCGTCCGGATGTCTTCAAGCGGGTCCAGCAGGCCTATCTGAACATGCTTCCCCAGCTTCAGGCGACGCCGGGCAGCGTGGTCGGGCGCGATCTTTCCGGGCTCCTGCATTCCGGCGATCCGCGCTGGGCATTCCCGGACCGGACGCAATTGCTCGATGCGAAGCCGGACGATTTCGAGGGCCTTCTGCGGCCCGCTCTTTCGAAGGGTTCGGTCGAGGTCATCATCGCCGGCGACGTCGGGGTCGATGAGGCCATTCGCTTGACGGCGCAGACTTTCGGCGCCTTGCCGGTTCGCGGCGACGGAGAGAAACAGGGCGACGGTTCCGGCGTGCATTTTCCGGCACCGACGGCCGATCCGGTCGTTCGGCTCCATGACGGGCGCGCCGACAGCGCCGGTGCTGCCGTCGCCATGCCGATCGGCGATTTCCTTTCGGATCTGCCGCGGGCGGCGGCTGCCAATGTTGCCGGGGCGATTCTTCAGAACCGCGTGGTCGACCAGTTCCGCATCGCCGAGGGCGCCACCTACAGCCCTCAGGGCGAAGTCGATCTATCGAGATCGATCCCTGGCTATGGCTTCGCCTATCTCTACGTCGAAACCACGCCCGCCAAGGTGGATCACTTCTTTGAGCTGGTAAACAGGATTGCCGCCGATCTCGGTCATGGAGATGTTTCGCCCGACGAGCTGACACGGGCCAAGGTTCCGATCATCGAAGCGGTCAAGCGTTCGCAGCAGACCAACGGCTATTGGGTCCAGAATCTTCGCGATGCCCAGGCCGATCCCCGGCGCCTGGACCGTATCCGCAGGAGCATCAGCGGTTACGAGGCCGTGACCGCCGAGGATGTTCGCGCCATTGCCGCGACCTATCTGAAGCCAAACACATCCTGGCGGCTGAAGATCTTGCCGGCCAACGGATCGGCGGTCCGCTAGTCAGTCACCTGCCGGCCAAATTGCCGCAGTCGATGTTTGCCGATCGGATGGGATCGCAATGTATGGTAGCTTGCGGACGTCGAATAAAGGCGGATGAAACCATGTCTGCAAGGCCTTTGATGGTGAAGCCCCTCATGCCGCATCCGGCGCTGCCGGATGCCGATTGGGCTGACTGCTACGAACTGAATATCCCGAACTCGGATCTGACGGCGATTGCCGCCGCCCGAACGATGCTCAGCCGCTTTCCATTTTGGGTGCGGCTGCTGATACGGGTGCGCGATGCGATAACCGGCTTGTTCGGCTTGAGATCCAGCAGCGCTCTTCGAGCTGAGGAGCTGGAGAAGATCGGCTTCTTTCCGGTCGTCAGCAAGTCCGACGATCAGGTCGTGCTGGGGTTCGACGATCGGCATCTCGATTTTCGGGTCGTTATCGACGTTCGGAATGACGATCAGGGGCGTCGGCTGGTCGATGCGACGACGCTTGTCCGGCGGAACATATTGCTTGGCCGGATCTATCTCGCCATCATCACGCCATTCCACCGGCTGATCGTCGTAACGATGCTTGCCGATCTTGGCAAGCGGATGCAAACGGTCAGTTTACCGCCGTCACCGTAAAGCCCTGCTTGCGCAGCAGCGCCACGAGACCCTTGTCGCCGACGAGGTGAAGCGCACCGACGGCGATGAAAGCATTGCCCTTGTCGAGAACGGGGGCGGCGCGCTCGGCCATGACCTTGTTGCGATCGAGGATGATGCGCTGTTCGAAGGCGGCGGTGTCGTCGTCGGTGATCTTCTGGTCCGGCTCGATCACCTTCAGCATCGGGATCATCGCGCCGATGTTGCCTACGAGATAGAGGCCGGTCATGGTTTCGTTGACGTCGTTGATCTTGTCGCCCAGTTCGAGCGTCTGCATCAGCGACTTCAGATGCAGCGCCACCGGCAGATCGCTCATGGCTTTGGCCTGCTCGGCAAGCGTTTCGAGACCGACGACCTTCTTACCCTCGGCGGCGGCGTCGCTCGCCAACTTCTGGTCGAGGAATTTCGCGCCGGCCGTCTTGCGGCGAACCTCGCAGCCCGTCATCTCGAAGGAGCTCGAGATCAGCCAGGGCTGCATGCGGGAGACGGCGGCAAGCGCAATGCCGCGTTCCTTGAGGCCTGCTTCTAGCCGCGCATTTTCTTCGGGTGTGAGATGCTGGCTGATGGTCGAGCCGTCGGTGAGCATGGTGAGTGAGGGATTGGCGAAGAGGGCAGCGGCGGCTTTCTTGTCATCGAGGATCTCATCCGATTCGACAACGATCGTATCGGCTGATGCAACGGCATCTGCAGCGCCCTTCGGCAAGGTGAGCACGCGTGTGTCCGAGACATGCATGGTACCGAGCAGCCATGACGGCTTCAAGCCGGGCTTTTCGATCTTCCAGAAGATACCCTTGCCGTTCTCCACCTTGTCGCCAGCGGCGATGATCGAGGCATATTTGGCCGGATCGGCCTTTTGAAGTTCGGCCATCAGATCCTTGCCGCCGCAGCTATCGGAGACTGCGCCTTCGGCATGGGCCGGCTGCAGCGTCAGCATCGTCGCGACCAGCAGCGCCGCAAGCATCAGCGGAAAGGCGGTGGCAAGCCAAAGCAGGATATCGCCGAGCGTCGGCTTCATCGACCGCATCGTCTTGGACCCGAGGGCAGAAATCATCAGAATCTTCCGTTCGCAGAGAGCATGACCGCTAACGCCGGAAAGCGGCTTTCGGGAGGCATGCTGACACATGATTCTGCTTTACGCGAACGAGACGGAAATTCCCTTAACGCGAGAGGTTAATCTTTCCTTATGCGCGCGGGTGGGCGCGGTCGTAGACTTCGAGCAGGCGCGAGGAATCGACACCGGTATAGACCTGCGTCGTCGAAAGGCTGGCGTGGCCGAGCAGTTCCTGGATGGTGCGCAGGTCACCGCCGCCAGCCAGCAGATGGGTGGCGAAGGAATGGCGAAGCGCGTGCGGCGTTGCCGTATCCGGCAGCCCGAAGGCGCTGCGCAGTTTTTGCATGCCGTGCTGGATGATGCCCGGCTGCAGCTTGCCGCCGCGCGCGCCGCGAAAGAGGCCGTCATCGGCTTCGAGATGATAGGGGCAGAGCTTGCGATATTGATCGACCGCTTGCGTGACGATCGGCAGCAGCGGCACTAGCCGTGTCTTGTTGCCCTTACCGGTGATGCGCAGCGAGGTTGCTCCTTGCGGAAAATCCTGCGGCTTCAGATCCAGCGCCTCGGAAATGCGCAGGCCGCAGCCATAGAGCAGGGTCAGCACGGCGGCATCGCGCGCGGCGATCCATGGTTCTTCGTGCAGCTGCGCCTCGTCGCTGACGACGGTAATCGCCTGCTTGTCGGAAAGCGGCTTCGGAAGCGATTTCGGCTGTTTCGGCGAGCGCACCGCAGCGGCACCCGCGGCATTCACCAGGCCCCTCTTTTCGAGATAGCGCAAGAGCGAGCGAAGCCCGGCAAGATTGCGCCCGAGCGAACGCGCGCCCGCGCCGTCCTTGCGGCGGGCGGCAAGGAATGCGCGAAAGTCGGCGGGTCGGAGCGCATGAATATCCTCGATCGTCGCCGGACCGCCGAGATGGCCGGTGAGGAAGGTCAGGAACTGCCGCGTATCGCGCTCATAGGCATTCAGCGTATGGGCGGCGAGCCGCCGCTCCTGGCCAAGTGCTTCGAGCCAGCGGTTGCGTTCCGCCATCAACCTGGAGTCGGCGATAACAAGCAATTCGTTCAGTGGAAAACCCCTTGAAATTCAGATCGCATCTGCCACTTTGAAGGAAGGAAGGTTATGGAATCGCTAATTTTCCCGCTGCTTCCGGTGCGTTTTCCCTTCGTGCCGCGGGGCGCATCTGGACTTCAATGAAACAGCATATGGCTCGTTCCGGATCTCGGATGGTTCGCCTTCCATATGCGAGGCGCTTGTCATGCTTCGATCATATTCGATTGCGATAGAATATATCCCAACCATTCAGGATACTTCATGGCACGCCGCGGTTCGATAACTGCACTCGGGCAGATTGCAGAAGCAATCGCTTTGGTGTCCCAGGGACAGCCAGGACATATCGTCGATACGTTGATCGCAGAGCGCGGGCAGAAGATCGTCCGAAACCCGCTCTGGCCGCTCATGCGCCCGTTTCTCTACACGCTGCTGCGCTACAACAAGGCGATCGAGTTCGCCGATGATGTCGCCAAGCTTTCGGGCTTCCAGTGTTTCGAATATATGAGCGATCTGCTGCGGCTCGATATCGGCGTCACCCATGCCGATCGTATTCCGGCTAAGGGCGGCTTCATTCTCGTCAGCAATCACCCCACAGGCATTGCCGACGGTGTCGCCGTCTTCGATCTTCTGAAGTCGCGCCGGCCGGATATGATGATCTTCGCCAATCGCGATGCGGTGCGCGTCAACCCGCGTTTTGCCGAGATGATCATCCCGGTCGAATGGCGCGAAGAATATAAGAGCAAACCGAAGACGCGCGAAACGCTACAGCTGACCAACCGCGCCGTGGCGGAGGGCAAGGTGACCGTGCTCTTCCCGTCCGGCCGCATCGCCTATTGGGCGAACGGCAAGCTCAACGAGCGGCCGTGGAAGACATCCGCCGTGGGTCTCGCGCGCAAATACACTCTGCCGATCCTGCCGGTGCATCTGACGGCGCGCAATTCCGGCCTGTTCTACTGGTTCGCCAAATGGTCGACCGAGCTGCGCGACATGACGGTCTTCCACGAGCTGCTCAACAAGCGCGGCGACCGGTTCGATTTCCTCGTCGGCAATCTCATTCCGGTCGAGCATCTGGACGGCGACGTCAACGAAGTGACGAAGGCTCTGGAGAGGCACACCGTCTTCGACCTTGCGGCGGATGGCAACGCAACCTTCTCGCCGCTTGTTTCCCCCAGGCAGGATGAGCCCATGGTTTCGCATTCTCTTTAATATCGGAATCGGTTAAACCGCGTGGCATGCAGCTACGCTCGATGTTTGCACGCAATTATCGCTCCCTGCGCTCGATCCGCATGGATCTTTCCGATGTCAATCTGTTCATCGGCGAGAACGGCGTCGGCAAGTCTAATCTCTATCGCTCCCTGCAACTCGTGCAGGCTGCGGTTCGCGGCAGGCTGGCACATGAGATTTCCAGTGAGGGCGGCATGTTCTCCGCCATGTGGTCGGGCAAGCGGCGTTCGCATGAGTCCGCCCGCATCCGTTTCGATGTCGAGTTGCTCGACATGGAGCGGGCGGCAACCTTCCGCTACTGGATCGAAGCGGGCATGCGGCCGCCTTGTGCCTCCGCCGGATTTCCACTGGAGCCGCAAGTCAAGGCCGAGGAGCTTTCGGTTGAAACCGGGCGGAGGCCGGTGACGATGATGAAGCGCGATGGTCCCGGCATTTCCGTGCGCGGCGAGAGCGGCCGTATGCTTGCGCATCCCGACAACGCCCTGATTTCCGAAACGGCGGTAGCACTCCTGGGCGATGCCGGTCATTTTCCGGAGATCGGCACTTTCCGGCGCGCCGTCGATGCCTGGCGTTTCTACCACGGCTTCCGCACTGATCGCGGCTCGCCGCTGCGTGCGCCTTGCCTTGCGGTGACGTCTCCCATGCTGGACGAGGATGGCGCCAATATCGCCGCCGTTTTCGCAACCCTTGTCCATACGCGCGAAGATACGGTCGAGCTGGACCGGGTTCTTGCTGCAGCGCTCGGCGGCGCACGGCTCGTGGTGCCGGAACCACAGGAAACGGCGGATTTCGGCTTGATGCTGCCCGAATTTCCCAATCGCGTCTTCCAGCCACGCGAGCTTTCCGATGGTCAGATCCGGTTCCTCGGTCTCGCTGCCGCCTTGATGTCCTACCGCCTACCGCCGCTGATCGCGCTCAACGAGCCGGAGGCAAGCCTGCATCCCGACATGCTGCCGCCGCTTGCCGACATGATTGCTGAGGCCGCAAAGACGAGCCAGATCTGGATCGTCACCCATTCGGAACGCCTGGCGGAGGCCGTGCGGGAACGCTGTGGCGCGAAGCCGCGCCGGGTGATCCGTGAGGACGGATCTACGTGGATCGACGGTATGCGGCTGACCGGTGAGATCGATGATGAGGATGAATAGGGGCATCCGATTTCGTTGCCCTTCGAAACCTATGCGTCCGCAGGCGTTGTCAGTGAAACTTCCGTATCAAGGCTGCCCAGAGCATTGACGACGTTATTTTCGAGATCGACAACCTCGAAGATCGGTTCGAACAGGAAGCTCGTAAACATTCCTGTAGAGATCACCACCCAGTCGATCTTGTCTTGCCCGCGCAGAAGGTCACGCACGTCGATCTGGGCATCGAACGGGTCTTGAGGGCTGCCCCGACCGATGACGTCGAAGTCAACGCCAAATTGCCACGGGAAATATCGCTTGAGGTTGGCATCCAGTGCAGCTTTCGCAAATTTCATGGGCATGTTTCGGCCAGCGGAGAAGCCTGCACAGCCGACCACGGTATCAAAACGTGCGAAGATCGCTGCGAACTTACTTATCGTTGCGGCAAGGATGTCGCCGGCGAGGATCTCGATCTCCAGTTCGCGTATTTCGGAGACATCACGCTGTTTTACCGGGTCGGTCGATTCAACGGTCGCCGTCCGCAAGGGGATGTTGACGGTTGTACCCGAATGATCCTTGGCCCTACGCGCCAAATTGCGTAGTACAGGCATACCAAGCTCTCCGGCACCAATGACCAGGATCGACTGTCCTTCTGTCGTTTGCGTGGAGTGGCATTTTGCAAATCCTTTCTAATCTCACCGTTCGTGTGAACGAGTAGATGGCATCGCTCGGAAAGGATCGTAATAGGGTACACAGGTGATACCATAGGGCAGAAAGATGACAAGAGACGAAATCCTGAGCTATTCTCAAGCTGTCTGCGATGGCCTCCGCGAAGATGAGGACGGGGTAAGACGCGAAGTTCTGACCCATGCAGGGAACAGATGGTCGCTGGGCGTCATACACACCTTGGGCGTCTATGGCAGACTGCGCCATGCGGATATCGGACGAAGAATGCATGGTGTTACCCAGAGGATGCTGACACGCACTCTACGACAACTTGAGAGAGATGGGCTGGTCACGCGCCATGACCTGGTGGAGATGCCGCCACGCGTGGAATACGAGCTTACCGAGCTGGGAATGGGGCTCCTGATCCGAATGATCCCACTCTGGACATGGGTCGTTGAAAACTCGGATCAGTTTCGAAAATCGCGTGAGGACTATGATTCCCGACCGCATGAGAAACCATCATGGCAAACTTTTTAACGGGCTCGTAGGCTGCCACCGGGAGCTTGCGTCATGATCCATGATTATCTGCGGTTAGGACACACCAAATCAGCTTTAGGTAGCAGTCGCTCCCCATAATTCGCGCCGAGACAGCCCATATGACCCACTTTCAGGATCCCGATATTACGGATCGCGCTTATATCGGCGCAACGGCCTATCATGCGATCAAGCGCTACTTTGCGCATACAGAGGGATTACCTGCCGGGTATGATTTCGAGGCGCGTTACCGTGCTTATCTTGGCGAAGCGTTGGAAGCACCAAATCGGAAAGCTTTTTCCCTGGCGACAATGCGCTTCTTCGCAAGTCTGCGAAATGGTCATACCTCCTTTTGGGATGAGGAATTGGGGCATCAGGCCGGATCAATACCGTTCAGGATAAGGCGGATCAACGGTCGGTGGACGGTCGTGCGATCCAGAATAGCTGAACTTCACCCGGGTGACGTGGTGACCGAGGTTGACGGTAAGCCCGTGAATGCGTGGTTGGAGGCGGTGCGCGAACACATCGGTCAATCCAGCCTGGCGGCGCTGGATTGGATGACATGGCTCCGCCCTTTTCTGTTGCCTCGGCATTTTACGATCGGCACGGATGACGGTAGACAAGTACCAATCGATTTGACCGTTCCGCCAATTGAACCGGAGCGCGGTCCTCCCCTCGCAGCGGAAGTCGAAATCATCCACCGCCCAGACGGGTTGGTAGTGATCCGCATTCCAGGCTTTGACGATCCGAAATATGAAGATGCTGCAATTTCGGCAGTTCAAGGCGTGGAAAATGCCCGTGCCATTCTTCTCGATCTTCGCGACAACAACGGAGGCAGTTCGCCGGGAGGTTTGTTGTCCGCCATCATGACCAACCCCTATCGCGGCACGTTGGTTTCTACCCCTATGACGATTGCCAAATCCGATGCTTCCAACTCGTTCAACGGCAGCACTCCAGCATTACCCACAACCATGATGCGGAGTGGTCCTGACATAACGCTACCGTTCCCGGACGCCTGGCAGGGAAAGATGGCGCTGCTCATCAATGGTGGCAGCGCTTCGGCTTGCGAGGATTTCGCCCTGCGCTTTAAGGATGGCGATCGGGGCCTCGTGTTGGGCGAGCCGAGTTTTGGGTCGACGGGACAACCCTATTTCGTGAGATTTCCGGGATTTGGCATGTCGTTCAGGGTATCCACCAAGCGCGAATATTTTCCCGATGGTCGCCAGTTCGAAGGTGTCGGCGTAAGGCCCGACAAGTCGATTCCGCTGACACGCGACGAATTGAGGAGCGGTATCGATACTCAACTCGAAGTTGCCGCCAAGGCAATCCTAGCCGATTAAGGCGACCATCAGTAGATCGGGCAATTAAAAGCAGGTCCTCGGCTCAGGGCCGATTTGGATACCAAAATGGAGGAGCCAATAGATCCCATTGGGTAACCATGGGCGGTGATGGCATTGCTAGCTAAGGCTGCGTACTCAGGCCACCTCCCGGCTATCCGCAACTTTGCAAGCGATCGTACACCGCTCCCGGGTTTCCTTTTGCCTCCGTCCGGGGCATGGTCTGGCGCAATGAGCAAAGATTCTTCCGATCTGTTCGGTGCGCTTTTCGAGGCGGCGCCCGCTAAGTCTGTGATGAGCCGTACGGTTCCCGTTCTCGTGCCGATGCCGGCGCCGAGAGCCTATTCCTATGCAGTGCCGGAGGGCATGGCGGTGGAGCCGGGCTCGGTCGTGCAGGTGCCGCTCGGGCCACGCCAGGTCATCGGCGTCGTCTGGGATGGCGATGATGATGGCGGGGTCGATCCGAAGAAGCTTCGGCCGATCAGCCATGTGTTCGATTGCCCGCCGCTCGGCAAGCATATGCGCGATTTCATCGATTGGGTTGCCGCCTATACGCTCTCGCCGCCGGGGCTGGTGGCGCGGATGGCGCTTCGAGCGCCGGCTGCTTTCGATCCCGAGCCGATGGTGGAGGGCCTCCGTTTCATCGGCGGCCAGCCGGAGCGGATGACGCCGGCCCGCGCCAAGGTGATGGAGATTGCTGCCGATGGGTTTTCCTGGACGAGGCTTGGCCTCGCGCATGCCGCGGGTGTCTCCACCAGCGTCGTCGACGGATTGATCTCGCAGGGCATTTTCGAAACCATCTTCCTGCCGCCGCCGCCTGTCGTCGCTAAGCCTGATCCGGAATTCACCGCGTCGCGGCTGCAGGGGCCGCAAAAGGATGCGGCCGACGAAATCCTGGCCGACATACGCAAGGGCGAGTTTGCGGTTTCCCTGATCGACGGCGTCACCGGTTCCGGCAAGACGGAGGTCTATTTCGAGGCCATCGCCGAAACGCTTCGGCGCGGCAAGCAGGTGTTGATCCTGCTGCCGGAGATCGCACTGACGGCAAGTTTTCTCGAACGCTTTCAGGATCGCTTCGGCGCCAAGCCGGCCGAATGGCATTCCGATCTCGCGCCGAAGATGCGGGAAAAGGTCTGGCGTCAGGCTGTGACCGGCGAGGTTCGGGTCGTGGCCGGGGCGCGTTCGGCGCTCTTCCTGCCCTTCGAGGATCTCGGGCTGATCGTGGTCGATGAAGAGCATGATCCCGCCTACAAGCAGGAGGATCGTGTCTATTATAATGCGCGCGATATGGCCGTCGTGCGCGGCCGCATCGGTGATTTTCCCGTCGTGCTGGTGTCGGCCACGCCTTCTGTCGAAAGCCAGGTCAATGGCCAGAGCGGGCGCTACACGACAATCCACTTGCCGACGCGCTTCGGCGATGCGGCGCTTCCGGATTTGCATCTGATCGATATGCGTCGGCATGCGCCCGAGCGCGGCGGCTTTCTTTCACCCGTCATGATCCGCGCGATCGGCAAGACGGTTGCCAAGGGCGAACAGGCGCTCTTGTTCCTCAACAGGCGCGGCTATGCGCCGCTGACACTCTGCCGGGTCTGCGGCCACCGGTTTCAATGCCCTCAATGTTCGAGCTGGCTGGTCGAGCACCGTTTCCGCAACCAGATCCAATGCCATCAATGCGGCTATGCCGAGCGCACGCCGGAGGCCTGCCCCGAATGCGGCACGCTCGACCACCTCGTCGCCTGCGGGCCGGGCGTCGAGCGCATCGCCGAGGAGGTGGAGCGGCATTTCCCCGAGGCGCGGACGATCGTGCTCTCCTCCGACATCATGGGCGGCGTCAAGCGACTGAGGCTGGAGCTCGATGCGATTGCCAAGGGCGAGGCTGACATCGTCATCGGTACGCAGCTTGTCGCCAAGGGGCACAATTTTCCGCTGATGACGCTGGTCGGCATTGTCGACGCGGATCTTGGCCTGGCGAATGGCGATCCGCGCGCTGCCGAACGGACGTTCCAGCTCCTGTCGCAGGTGACGGGACGCGCCGGCCGAACCGGCTTGAAGAGCCACGGACTGCTGCAGACCTACCAGCCGCAGCATCCCGTCATGCAGGCGATCGTATCCGGCGACGCCAGTGCCTTTTACGAGCGCGAGATCTCGGAGCGGGAGAGGGCCATCTTGCCGCCTTTCGGCCGCCTGGCTTCGATCATCGTCTCGGCCGACAGCAGGCAGGATGCCGAGACGCATGCGCGCGGCATGCGCAATGCGGCGCCGCAGGTCACGGGCATTTCAGTGCTCGGCCCGGCCGAAGCACCGATCGCGCTCGTGCGCGGCCGCCATCGCTTCCGCCTGCTCGTGCACGGCAGGCGGAATTCCGACATGCAGGGATTCCTGCGGGCCATGCTGGCGCAATCACCTAGGGAACGCGGCTCCGTGCAGGTGCAGCTCGATATCGATCCGCAAAGCTTTCTGTGATTGGCGCGGCAGATATCCTGGCTGCACCTTTCCCTTGTAATGCGGATCATGCCATAAGTCGGCCGTCTCACTTGACGTGATTTGCGCGCGGCTGATTTTGAGGGCGACGATGGAGCTTTATTTTCCGACCGAATTCGGCGAACGGCTTGCCTACTGTTCGGCTGCCATTACGGCGCTGATCGGCCTCTTCCTGATGTTCGCGCCGGGTTACACCTATCGCTTCCTCAAGCTGCAGGTGAAGGAAGGCCGTTCGGAAGCCTATGCCGAGGCTCGCTCGGCCGGCGGCTTCATGGTGGGTTTCGGTTTGGTGGCAATCCTGCTGGCGCAGCCGATGATCTATCTCGCGCTCGGTGCCGCCTTCGGCGTCGCGGCGTTCGGCCGCATCCTCTCGCTCATGTCCGATCGGGGCGGCGTATTTTTGAGCCTTCTTCTTCTGGTTGTGCAGGCGATTCTTGCTGCGCTACCTTTTCTCTATGGTCTTGGCTATATTTGACCCGAAAACGGCTCCGGCGCGGCCATTTTTGCCTGCGCTATCCCCATGCTTTTCGAATTTTGCCATCATAAATTCGCCCGAATGGCGTATTCATCGAATACGCGTGTTGCGAGTCTCAATATCCTATGTTAGACGAACCCCGAATTTCGGATGAGGCAGGAGAGCACTCCTGCTGATTTCTGGGGGAAATCAAAACGAATTCAAGGACATATCGCTTCCGTCACCCGGAAGTTTGGTTCTTGGGTTGAAATCAGGGAATTTTGTGCCCGTGGCAGACACATCCCAGCATGTTTCTGGTGTCGCAGAACGATATGCCTCGTCGCTGTTCGAATTGGCTCTTGAAGAGGGTGCCGTACCGGCAGTGACCGCCGATCTCGATCGGTTCCAAGCCATGCTCGACGAAAGCGATGATCTGAAGCGCTTCGTTCTCAGCCCGGTTTTTTCGGCTGAAGAGCAGGTCGGTGCGATCGAAGCGCTGGCGAAAAAGGCCGGCTTCGGCGCCTATGTCACCAATTTTCTGAAGCTTGTGGCCAGCAACCGGCGCCTTTTTGCGCTGCCGGGCATGATCAAGGCTTTCCGCATCATTGCCGCGCAGCATCGCGGCGAGATTTCCGCCGAGGTCACCTCGGCCCATGCGCTGACCCAGGCGCAGGAAGATGAATTGAAGGCGGCGCTGAAGGGCGTCACCGGCAAGGACGTGACGATTGTCGTTACCGTCGATCCGTCGATCCTTGGCGGCCTGATCGTCAAGGTCGGTTCGCGTCAGATCGATACGTCCCTTCGCACCAAACTCTCCACCCTTAAGCTTGCATTGAAAGAGGTCGGCTGATGGATATCCGCGCCGCGGAAATTTCCGCAATTCTGAAAGATCAGATCAAAAACTTCGGCAAGGAAGCTGAAGTCTCCGAAGTCGGCCAGGTTCTCTCCGTCGGTGACGGTATCGCCCGCGTCTACGGTCTGGACAATGTTCAGGCCGGCGAAATGGTCGAATTCCCCGGCGGCATTCGCGGCATGGCGCTGAACCTTGAAGCCGACAATGTCGGCGTGGTTATTTTCGGTTCCGACCGTGACATCAAGGAAGGCGACACCGTCAAGCGCACCGGCGCGATCGTTGACGTTCCGGTCGGTCCGGAACTGCTTGGCCGCGTTGTCGACGCACTCGGCAACCCGATCGACGGCAAGGGCCCGATCAACGCGACCCGCCGTTCGCGCGTCGACGTCAAGGCTCCGGGCATCATTCCGCGCAAGTCGGTTCATGAGCCGATGTCGACCGGCCTCAAGGCCATCGACGCTCTGATCCCGGTTGGCCGCGGCCAGCGCGAGCTCGTCATCGGTGACCGCCAGACCGGCAAGACCGCCATCATCCTCGACACGATCCTGAACCAGAAGTCCATTCAGGATAACGGTCCGGACAGCGAAAAGCTCTTCTGCGTCTACGTCGCCGTCGGCCAGAAGCGCTCGACCGTCGCGCAGTTCGTCAAGGTGCTCGAAGAGCGCGGCGCGCTGAAGTATTCGATCATCGTTGCTGCGACGGCTTCCGATCCGGCTCCGATGCAGTTCCTGGCACCGTTCGCCGGCTGCGCCATGGGCGAATATTTCCGCGACAACGCTCAGCACGCCCTGATCGGCTACGACGACCTCTCCAAGCAGGCCGTTGCCTATCGTCAGATGTCGCTGCTGCTGCGCCGCCCGCCGGGCCGCGAAGCTTATCCGGGCGACGTTTTCTACCTGCACTCGCGCCTCCTCGAGCGCGCTGCAAAGATGAACGATGAGAAGGGCGCTGGTTCGCTCACCGCTCTCCCGGTCATCGAAACGCAGGGCAACGACGTTTCGGCCTTCATTCCAACCAACGTGATCTCGATCACCGACGGCCAGATCTTCCTTGAAACCGACCTGTTCTACCAGGGTATCCGCCCGGCCGTTAACGTCGGTCTGTCGGTTTCGCGCGTCGGCTCGTCGGCTCAGATCAAGGCGATGAAGCAGGTTGCGGGCTCGATCAAGGGCGAACTCGCCCAGTATCGTGAAATGGCCGCCTTCGCCCAGTTCGGTTCCGACCTCGATGCCGCAACCCAGCGCCTGCTGAACCGCGGTGCTCGCCTGACCGAACTCCTGAAGCAGCCGCAGTTCTCGCCGCTGAAGACGGAAGAGCAGGTTGCTGTGATCTTTGCCGGCGTCAACGGCTACCTCGATAAGCTGCCTGTCAACCAGGTCGGCAAGTTCGAGCACGGCTTCCTGTCGTACCTCCGTTCGGAAGGTAAGGACATCCTCGACACCATCCGCACCGAAAAGGCCATCAGCGACGCGACGAAGGGCAAGCTCACCGCTGCTCTCGACAGCTTCGCCAAGTCTTTCGCGTAATCGGGCCCAAGCTCTAGGACGGACCAAGGATGCCTTCACTCAAGGATCTGAAAAACCGGATCGCCTCCGTCAAGGCGACGCAGAAGATCACCAAGGCGATGAAAATGGTCGCCGCGGCGAAGCTTCGGCGTGCGCAGGAGGCGGCCGAGGCCGCCCGGCCTTATTCGCAGCGCATGGCCGCTGTTCTGGCCAACATCTCGGCTGCCGTCAGCGATGCCGACGGCGCGCCGCTGCTGATGACCGGAACGGGCAAGAGCGATGTGCATCTGCTCGTCGTCTGCACGGCCGAACGCGGCCTTTGCGGTGGCTTCAATTCGCAGATCTCGCGCTTCGCCCGTGACCATGCCCGCAAGCTTCTGGCCGAAGGCAAGACGGTGAAGATCTTCACCGTCGGCAAGAAGGGCTATGACGTCCTTCGCCGCGAATATGCTTCGCTGATCGTCGAGCGCAAGGAACTGCGCGACGTCAAGCGCATCGGCTTCGACAATGCCGACGCCATCGGCAAGCGCATCATCGAGATGTTCGAAGCTGGCGAATTCGATGTCTGCACGCTGTTCTATTCCGAATTCAAGTCGGTGATCAGCCAGATCCCGACGGCACAGCAGCTCATTCCGGCTTCGGCTCCGGCCGTCGTCGAAGAAGATGCAGCCCATAAGGGCGCCGTCTATGAATACGAGCCGGATGCGGCTTCGATCCTCGCGGACCTGATCCCGCGCAACATCTCTGTCCAGATCTTCCGCGCGTTGCTCGAAAACGTCGCCGGCGAGATGGGCGCCAAGATGAGCGCGATGGACAATGCGACGCGCAACGCTGGTGAGATGATCAACAAGCTGACGCTGAACTACAACCGTCAGCGCCAGGCACAGATCACCAAGGAATTGATTGAAATCATTTCGGGCGCGGAAGCGCTCTGAGGTTAGGGAAAAGAGGGTAAGAATATGGCTGACGCAGCTACCCCCGCAGGTTCTGTCGGTAAGGTTACTCAGGTTATCGGCGCCGTTGTGGACGTTGCTTTCGACGGCGAGCTCCCGGCGATCCTGAACGCGCTTGAAACCGACAATAACGGCAATCGTCTGGTTCTCGAAGTCGCACAGCACCTCGGCGAAAATTCCGTCCGTACCATCGCCATGGACTCGACCGAAGGTCTCGTTCGCGGCCAGCCGGTCAAGGACACGGGCGCGCCGATCTCGGTTCCGGTCGGACATGAGACGCTCGGCCGTATCATGAACGTCATCGGCGAGCCGGTCGACGAAGCAGGTCCGCTGAACACGTCGAAGAAGCGCGCCATCCACCAGGAAGCTCCGTCCTACGTCGAGCAGTCCACGGAAGCGCAGATCCTCGTCACCGGCATCAAGGTCGTCGACCTTCTCGCTCCTTACGCAAAGGGCGGCAAGATCGGCCTGTTCGGCGGCGCCGGCGTCGGCAAGACCGTTCTCATCATGGAACTGATCAACAACGTCGCCAAGGCGCACGGTGGTTACTCGGTCTTCGCAGGCGTGGGTGAACGCACCCGCGAAGGCAACGACCTCTACCACGAAATGATCGAATCGGGCGTCAACAAGCATGGCGGCGGCGAAGGCTCCAAGGCGGCACTCGTTTACGGCCAGATGAACGAACCGCCGGGCGCCCGCGCTCGCGTCGCTCTGACCGGTCTGACCGTTGCTGAAAACTTCCGTGATGAAGGCCAGGACGTTCTGTTCTTCGTCGACAACATCTTCCGCTTCACGCAGGCAGGTTCGGAAGTGTCGGCTCTGCTCGGCCGTATTCCTTCGGCCGTGGGCTATCAGCCGACGCTCGCCACCGACATGGGCCAGATGCAGGAACGCATCACGACGACGACGACGGGCTCGATCACCTCGGTTCAGGCCATTTACGTTCCGGCCGACGACTTGACCGACCCGGCACCGGCAACCTCGTTCGCCCACCTGGACGCAACGACGGTTCTGTCGCGCTCGATCGCTGAAAAGGGTATCTACCCGGCCGTCGACCCGCTCGACTCCACTTCCCGCATGCTCGACCCGCTGGTCGTCGGCGAAGAGCACTACGAAATTGCTCGTAAGGTTCAGTCGACGCTGCAGCGCTACAAGGCCCTGCAGGACATCATCGCCATCCTGGGCATGGACGAACTGTCCGAAGACGACAAGCTGGCTGTTGCCCGCGCCCGCAAGATCGAGCGCTTCCTGTCGCAGCCGTTCTTCGTCGCCGAAGTCTTCACCGGTTCGCCGGGCAAGCTCGTCGCTCTCGAAGACACGATCAAGGGCTTCAAGGGCCTCGTCAACGGCGAATACGACCACCTGCCGGAAGCTGCCTTCTACATGGTTGGCTCGATCGAAGAAGCGATCGAAAAGGCCAAGAAGCTGGCTGCCTAATCAGGCCAATCCATCGGCGCGCGGCATTGCCCGCGCGCCCTTGCCTTGCGAATAAGACAATCGAGAAGTGACGGGTCATGGCTGACAATTTCAATTTCGAACTGGTTTCTCCGGAGCGCCTGCTGCTGTCGGAACAGGTCATCGATGTCGTCATCCCCGCCAGCGAAGGCGAGATGACCGTCATGGCGAACCATGCGCCGACCATGACCACCATCAAGCCTGGCGTCGTCAAGGTGCATTCGGCTTCCGGCAAGAAGCAGGACTATGTCGTTTTCGGCGGCTTCGCCGACATCCTGCCGACTGGCTGCACGCTGCTCGCCGAATCTGCCGTTCCGGTCGAGGACATGAGCCGCGACGAGCTGGACCGCCGCATCAATGCCGCCAAGGCCGAGCTCGAAGATGCCGAGCATCACGAGCATAAGTCGCGCCTGGAGCACTTCATCATGGAACTCTCGCATCTGCGCGGCTCGATCACGCAGGATTGATGCGATCCAAACATGGATGAGTGAAATGAAGGCGGTCCTCTGGGCCGCTTTTTTTGTTGATGTCATGCCTTGGCTGACCCCGCCAGTGTTTGATACGTCATGACCGAGCTGGGGCAGTCGCATACAAGGCAAGTCGGCGGGGCATGTCCCTTCTCCCCGCTGGGGAGAAGGGGTCACGATCTCATAGGCGATGCCCCTTAACGCGGTAAACGGATTCCTTCCGAAGCCGCATCAGACCTATTGCCCCTGCAGAAGGAACCGGTGCAGCTGAGCCGCCTCAGGCGAGAGCGAGCGAAAACGCGGCGCACCGAGAAAATATCCGAAGCCGCTCTCCACGCGGTCGTTGCCGATGGTGATCAGCGCACCGGACTGCAGATATTCCTCGATGAGGCCGAGGCTGCCGAGTGCGATGCCTTCGCCCCTCAAGGCTGCTTCCACCGCCATGATATAGGTCGAAAAGGACAGGCGCGGTCGTGGCAGCTTGCCCTTCAGGGGATCACCGACACGGCCGAACCATTGGCGGAAGCTGATCCAGTGGGCGTTGGCGCGCTCGTAGTCGATGAGGTCGAGCCCGGCAATGTCGACCGCCGTCAGCGTCTGCGCGTCCAAGCCGTGGGCTGCCAAATAATCCGGCGAGGCGATCGGCACCAACACCTCCTTCATCAGCGGCGTCAGGCTCCAGCGCGGATGCTCGCCGGTGGAATAGATGATGATGAGATCGTTGTTCTCCGAGGCCAGTTCGGAATGCACATCCGTCGTCAGCAGACGGACGGAGATGCCGGGACTCTCCTTGCCGAAGTCTCTGAGCCGTTGCCCGAGCCAGAGATGCGAGATCGAGCCGCTCGCCGCAATCGAGATGATCTCGCCCGTGCCGGCGCGAAAAGGCTCCAGGCTTTCCTCCAGATACTCCAGTGTGGCGCGGACGCGCTGGAACAGCCGCTCGCCGTCCGGCGTCAGTGCGAGGTTCCGGCCTCGTCGGGTAAAAAGCGTCGCGCCGAGGTGATCTTCCAGTCCCTTGATGCGGCGGCTGACGGCGGCCTGGGTGATGTTCAGTTCCCGCCCGGCGCGGGAAAAGTTCATGGCGCGTGCTGCCGCATCGAACACGCGGAAGGCTTCCAGCGGTATTTTCTCCAGCATTGGCTCTCCATAACTTCAGATCATCAATATTCCCGATAATTGCCCGGATTTGAAGATCTGAAATTGTGATGCAGGATTGTGGCTATCAAAACAGCTGCTTTTCCAAGGGGATCCCGCGTGTCCTTCTCCGTTTCCGCCATCCCGGATCTTCGTTTCGGCGAGGATGCGCTCTCCAGCCTTGCCGCTGCAGTCAAATCCTTTGATGGTGTCGGTACGGTCTTGCTTGTCATTGATGCCTTCCTGGCGCAGTCCGGCCTTGCCGCCAACATCAGCGCGGAACTTACCGAAGCAGGCGTGAAGACGCAGGTCTTTTCCGATTTTGCCGGCGAGCCGAAGCTTGCGCATCTGCATGCCGCTATCGCGGCCGGGCAGGGCGCGGACATGGTGGTCGGCGTCGGCGGCGGCTCGGCCCTTGATATCGGCAAGATCGTCGCCTGCTGCATCGCTTCGGGTGAAGATCCGATGCATTATGCGCTGGCCGCCAACGCGCTGCCGAAGAATCCGCTGAAGAAGATCATGATCCCGACCACGGCCGGGACGGGTTCGGAAACATCGGCCACGAATATCTTCGCCGGACCTGAGGGCAAGAAGCTCTGGATCTGGGGTCCGGAGACGAAGGCCGATCTCGTCATTCTCGATCCGGCGTTGACAAAGACCCTACCCGCCAACCTGACAGCATGGTGTGGCCTTGACGCTTTCATCCATGCCTTCGAAGCCGCGACGAACCGCAACACGCATCGTGGTGCGCAGTTCTACGCGCACCAGGCGCTGCGGCTGCTGACCGGTGCACTGGAGACAGCCGTCAAGCAGCCGGATGATATGGCAGCGCGCGGCCACGTGCTGCTCGGCTCCTGCTTCGGCGGTATTGCCATCGACAATTGCGGCACCGCGATCGCCCACAATATCAGCCATGCGCTGGCGGGCCTTGCTCCTGTCCACCATGGGCTTGCGACGGCACTCGGCTTCGAGGTGACGCTGCCATGGCTGGCCGAAGCCAATACCGCAGATCTAAATGCAGCGGCCAAGGCTTGCGGCGTCGAGAGCGCCGCTGAACTTCCCGCTTTCGTTTCAGACTGGATGGACCGCTGCGGTATCGTTCGCGCGCTGCCGGCTGCCTTCAAGCCGTTCGATGCCTCCGATCTCGCCCGCGAGATGCGGGCTACCGAAAACCAGCCCATGCGGCGATCGACGATCCGCGATGTGACGGATGCCGATATCGATCGCTTTGCCGCCGCCGTCATGGCGCTGCCTAAAGGAATCTGAGATGACCAAGAATTATACGCGCGATTATTGGGAAAACGTTCTCTCCGGCCTCAAGCCCGAAGGTCGTCATTTCATAAATGGTGTTCATCGCGCCGCCGCTTCGGGCGAAACCTTCACCCGCATCCGGCCGATGGATGGCAAACCGGGTGCTGAGCTTGCGCGCGGCAATGCCGCCGATGTCGATGCTGCGGTCGCCTCCGCCCGCGCTGCCTTCGAAAGTGGCGTCTGGCGCAAGAAGGAGCCGCTGGAAAAGAAGAAGATCATGCTGAAATGGGCCGATCTCATCCGCGCCAATGGCGATGAGCTGGCCATGCTTGAGACGATCGATGTCGGCAAACCCGTCATGGCCTCGCTCGGTGTCGATGTGCGCCTTTGTGCCGACGGCATCCAGTTCTACGGCGAGATGATCGACAAGCTGTATGACGAGATTGCGCCGACCGGCTCGAATGCACGCGCGCTGGTGCGCAAGGTGCCGCTCGGCGTCATCGGGGCGATCACGCCCTGGAACTATCCGATGATCATCGATGCCTGGAAGCTCGGGCCGGCGATCGCGGCCGGCAATTCCGTGGTGCTGAAGCCGGCCGAACAGTCTTCGCTTTCGGCGATCCGCCTTGCCGAGCTCGCGATCGAAGCCGGTCTGCCGGCTGGCGTTTTCAATGTGGTGACGGGCTATGGCGAAGAGACCGGCAAGCCGCTGGCGCTGCACATGGATGTCGACATGATCGCCTTCACGGGCTCGACCGAGGTCGGCAAGCTGATCATGGGCTATGCGGCACAATCGAACGTCAAGCGCGTGGCGCTGGAGCTCGGCGGCAAGTCGCCGCTGGTCGTGTTCGAAGATGCCGACCTCGATGCGGCGGCCGTCGCGGCTGCCTGGGGCTGTTTCTACAATTCCGGCGAAACCTGCCATGCTTCGACGCGCCTCATCGTGCAGCGCTCGGTTCAGGACAGGTTGATCGAGAAGATCGAGGCGGTCACCCGCTCCGATATCGCACTCAAGCATCCGCTCGACCCTGCAGCGCAGATCGGCGCGCTGATCGAGGAAGAGCATATGAACAAGGTGCTGGCGATGATCGCGGCCGGCGAGAAGGAGGGCGCGCGTCGCGCCTTCGGTGCCGAGCGCGTCTTGAACGAAACCGGCGGCTACTATGTGTCGCCGGGCGTCTTCGTCGACATGACCAACGATATGAGCCTGGCGCGGCAGGAAATCTTTGGCCCCGTACTCGCCGCCATCCCCTTCGACACGGAGGAGGAGGCGCTGAAGATCGCCAACGACACGATCTATGGGTTGGCCGGCGCGGTCTTTACCAAGGACATGGATCGCGCTCACCGCTTCTCCGAAGAGATCCATGCAGGTACGGTGTGGATCAACACCTATGACATGTCGAACTTCGCCACGCCCTTCGGCGGCTTCAAGCAGTCCGGTTTCGGTCGCGATCGCTCGGTGCACGCGATCGACAAGTATTGCGACTACAAGACCATTTGGCAGCAGTTCGGCTGAGGTTTGCGGGGAGGCACGACCATGAGCAAGATCGTTTCCATCGAGATCACCCATCACCGTCTGCCGCTCGATCCGGCGTTCAAAGCGAGCTGGGATGGGCGCCCGCGTCGGCATTTCGATGCGACCATCGTGCGCGTCCGAGATGATGAGGGGCGCGAAGGTATCGGCTCCGGCGACCTGATGAAGGGTTTCGAGGGGCATGAGGATCTGTTTATCGGACAGGATCCCCGGCATGTCGAACGGCATTATGAAGTTCTGTCGCACATCAATTTCCACTACGGCCGCTGCTGGCCGATGGACCTGGCGCTGTGGGATCTTTCCGGCAAGATTACCGGCGAGCCGGTCTGGCGGATGCTCGGCGGCCGCGCCAGCCGCGTGCGCCTCTATGCATCCTCCGGCGTGCTGCGCGAACCTTCAGCCATGGCCGATCAAGCCGAACGCTACATCGATGAAGGCTTTCCGGCCATGAAGGTACGCTTCTCCTCGTCTTCCGGCGGCCGCGGCGGCTGGCGCGAGGACGTCAAGGCGCTCGAAGCGATCCGCGCTCGCGTCGGTGACCGGCTGGAGCTGATGGTCGACTGTAACCAGGGCTGGCGCATGCCCTGGGATACGACCTTGCCCTGGACCTTCAAGGATGCGCTTGCCGTCGCCAGGGAGCTGGAGCGGCTCGGCGTCTATTGGATGGAAGAGCCGCTTCACCGTTCGGATCGCAAGGGCATGAAGGAATTGAAGCAGGCAACGTCGGTGCGGATCGTCGGCGGCGAGATGACACGCGAACTCTACGAATTCCGCGATATCATCGAAGAGCGTGCCTTCGATGTCATCCAGCCTGATGTCGCGCTGGTCGGTGGCATCACCGGCTGCCGGCGGCTCGCCTATCAGGCGCGCGAGGCAGGCGTGCAGTTCACGCCGCATTCCTGGACGAACGGCATCGGGGTGCTGGCCAATGCGCATCTGACCGCCGGCGTCGCCGATGCCGCCTGGCTCGAATATCCCTACGACAATCCGGAATGGAGCGAAGCCCGCCGCGACTATCCGATGGCGTCGCCGCTCAAGCACGATGCCGGCTGGCTGGGTCTGGGCGTTGCACCGGGGCTCGGCATCGTTCTCGACGAGGAGCGGCTGAAGGCGACACGTATTTAAGCACTGTAAGTTCCTTCTCCCCGAGGGGAGAAGGGGATCGCGGCGCTGATGTGCCTCACATGCGATGGGCCTATGTCAGGCGATGAGAGGCTGTGTTATCCTGTTCTCGCGCGTCCGCGCCCACTGAATGACAGGCCGTTCGAGCAGCACATAGCTCAACGTGCCGATGGCGAAGATGATGGCGGTTGCAATGAGGCTTGAGATTATCCAGCCACCGAGTACGTCGTCCGAGCCAGCGCCGAAGGACGATGGGAAGAGCTGCGGCATCAAGGTCAGCACGATATCCTGCCAGATGTAGACGCCGAAGGAGACGATGGCGACATAGCGGCTCGCGGGATTGTCGAGCAGCTTTGCCAGCAGCAGCGATTGCGGAAGCGTGCAAAGCGCGATCGCGACCGCGAGGGGCAGCAGCGGGAATTGATAGGGAATGCCGAGCCACGCATAGCCCTCCGCCGCGCCGCCGATCGACTGTGGCAGTTGCCACGCGCCCATGACGATCGCGAGCGCGCCGATGACGTCGTAGATCACCGAGCGTCGAGGCGGGAGGATGGTCTGTATGCCGGCGGCCAGCACGCCGATCGCAAATATGGCGAAGAAGCCGATGGGATTGTAGCGCGGCATCCATTCCTTGGCGCCGCCCTGGAAGCCATATCGCCATCCTTGTCCGGCGGTGTCCGTCGGAAGATAGGTGACGACAAGCCAATGGCCAATCAAGGATAGCGCGATGATGCCGATCCAGAGCAGGCGGCTGGCGAGTATGGAGCGCGATCTGAGTTTTGAATGAAACAGCAGCAGGAAACCGATCGGCATGAGAACATAGCAGGTCGTCTCGAAGGGGATCGACCATAAAGGCCCATCGCCTTGCACCGGGAAAAAGGTGCGCCAATGCCATTGGCTCATCAGGAAGAAACCGGAGATGTAGCGGCCGACCAGTTCCGCGTCCAACGGAAAGCCATAGATCGTGAAGCTGATCAGGAAGCCGACCGTCAGGGCAAACCAGAAGCCCGGCAGGATGCGTGCGGCACGGCGCATGGCATAGATCTTCAGCGAAGGTATGGGGCGCGCTCCATCCAGCGCCAGCCAGAAGGGGCGTGCAAGTAGAAAGCCGCTGAGGACGAAGAAGACCGAGACGCCGTGATTGCCAAAGCGCGCCAATATGAAGGTTACATCCAGGGCTGGCGGGATCTTGTAGAAATTCATTCGGAGCACGAGATGGTGGACAAGCACCATCAGACATGCGACGGCGCGCATGAAATCCGCTCCTCCCAGCCGCTTCCCGTTCTCCATTCCCGTATCCGCCCGAGATCTCCCTCCATTGCGTTAGGTCATTGCGGCGGTTTCGGCAAGCATGATCCTTGGAGACAAGACGCCCGGACCCATTGGTGCCGGGCCCGGGCGTCGGACCGATCTCCCGCACCTGCCAGAAACGAGAGATCGGATTCCTGTGTTGGGATAGGGATCAGGCGGCAACGGAGCGGTAGGGGCGCGTGACGCGGGCCGGTTTCAGGGCGTTGCTCCACCACGTCAGCCGCGCAATCATGAGAACAAGCGATTTTCTGGCATCGAACGGGTTTTCGAGCGTGCCATCCTCGGCAAATCTGCCCCAGGGATTGGCGAAGCTTACCGTATCGCGCACGGTGACCGTATGCAGCTCGGCAAAGACGAGCCGCAACTGTTCCACGGCGCGCAAGCCGCCGGAGATGCCGCCATAGGAGACGAAGGCGACGGGTTTGCCATGCCAGGGCTCATAGACGAGATCGAGCACGAATTTCAGCGAGGCGGTGAAGCTGTGATTGTATTCGGGCGTGACGATAATGAAGGCATCGGCATCCGAAAGCCGCTCCGATAGGGCTGCGACGCCGGGATGCTCGCGGTTGTGCGCGAAAGGCAGATCGAATTCGAGAGGATCGATCAGATCGATGTCTATAAGCGGATAATGCGCCAATTCGCGGGCGACCCAGTTGACCACCCGGTCGCATAGCCGACCCGGACGCGTGCTGCCGTAGATGATCGCCAGCCGGGTTCTTTCTGTCATGTCTTGCTCCTGCTTTACGCGGTTCGGAGCCAGGGTTATAAAACCTGAAGTAAAGTTGAGGTCAATAGCGAAAATGGGAAAAATCGATCCGGCTCAATTTCCGAAGCTGCTGACGGTCGGCGAGGTGGCCGCACGTAGCGGCGTGGCTGTATCGGCGCTGCATTTCTATGAAGCGAAAGGCCTGATCGAGAGCCATCGCAGCCGCGGCAACCAGCGGCGCTATCCTCGCGAAGTGCTGCGGCGAGTTTCCATCATCAAGGTGGCCCAACGCGTCGGTATTCCGCTTGCCGAGGTTCAGGCAGCTCTTCAATCGCTGCCGCAGGGTCGCACGCCGACGGCATCCGACTGGAAGGCGCTTTCGGAGCTATGGAAGGACGATCTCGACGCCCGCATCAAGCGTCTGCAGGGACTTCGCGATCAGCTGGACAGCTGTATCGGCTGCGGCTGCCTTTCGCTCGATAGCTGTCCCTTGCGCAATCCCTGGGATCAGCTTTCCGAGGAAGGCGCAGGCCCGCGGTTGCTCGATCCCGGAGAGTGAATTGGCCGCTTAGAGCAATTCCAGGAAAAGTGCGCAGCGGCTTTTCCGTCCGGAATTGCGAGACAATAAAGAAATAGAGCGGCGCAGAGATTCCGGGAAAAACTGAACCGCTCTAGGCGTGGACGTGGCTCTCTGCCATATAGCTGTCGAGAGCTGCGGCTTCTTCCTTCGAGAGGTAGAGGCCCTTCTTGGAACGGCGCCATAGGATATCTGTTGCGCTATAGGCCCATTCCTGTTCGATCAGATATCGTACTTCCGCCTCATAGAGATCGCTTCCGAAACACCGGCCGAGATCGGCGATCGTCTTGGCGCTGCCCAGGATCATGGCAGCGCGCGTGCCGTAGCGGCGGATGAGCCGGCGGGCATGCGGGTCGGCAAGGAAGGGATAGCGGGACTTGAGCTTGGTGACTTCGGCCTCATAGCCGCGAACTGGAAAATCGCCGCCGGGCAGCGAACTGCCGGCAGTCCAGGGTTTACCCTTGAGGCCGATGGCTTCGCCGATCTTTTCCAGCGCATGTTCGCCAAGGCGGCGATAGGTGGTAAGCTTGCCGCCGAAGACGTTGAGCAGCGGCGCCTGGCCTTCTTCTCCCTCGACCTTGAGAACGTAGTCGCGCGTGGCTTCCTGCGCTTTCGATGCGCCATCGTCGTAGAGCGGGCGCACGGCCGAATAGGTCCAGACGATATCTTCGGGCCGGACAGGCTCCTTGAAATATTCGCTGGCGGCATTGCAGAGATAGGTGGTTTCCCCCTCGGTGATCTTCACATCCTTCGGGTCGTCCTTGTAGTCGCGATCCGTGGTGCCGATCAGCGTGAAATCCTGCTCGTAGGGAATGGCGAAGATGATGCGGTTGTCCGGGTTCTGGAAGAAATAGGCGCGGGGATCGTCGAACTTCTTGCGCACGACGATATGGCTGCCCTGAACGAGACGGACATTGTGCACCTGGTTCTTGCCGAACGTACCGGACAGGACCTGATCGACCCAGGGACCTGCTGCATTGACCAGCATGCGGGCGCGAAACTGACGCTTCTCGCCGCTGATCGTATTTTCCGTTTCGATCGCCCAGACCGCGCCTTCGCGCCCGGCGGAGACCACCTTCGTACGCGGCATGATCGTCGCACCGCGGTCGGCCGCATCGCGGGCATTCAATACGACCATGCGGGCATCGTCGACCCAGCCGTCGGAATATTCGAAAGCCTTGGTGAAGAGCGCCTTCAGCGGCTTGCCCGCAGGATCCTTCTTCATGTCCAGCGTCGCGGTCGGGGGCAGCAGCTTTCGTCCGCCGAGGTGATCGTAGAGGAAAAGGCCGAGGCGGATCAGCCAAGCCGGACGGATGCCGCCCTTATGGTAAGGCAGGACGAAACGCATCGGCCAGATGATGTGCGGCGCCATGGCCCAGAGCACTTCGCGCTCCATCAGCGATTCGCGCACGAGACGGAATTCGTAATGTTCGAGGTAGCGCAGGCCGCCATGAATGAGCTTTGTGGCGCCTGACGACGTTCCGGAGGCGAAGTCGTTCATCTCGGCAAGCGCGACCTTGTAGCCGCGTCCGGTGGCGTCGCGGGCGATGCCGCAGCCATTGATGCCGCCGCCGATAACGAAAATGTCGTAGACCTGCTCGCTCACCCGCCCCTCCGCAAAGGTCAGCCATCCCCTGAAGATGGAAAATCGAAACTAATCCATCTAAAGCGAAACAGATACGAATGTCAAACGAACGTTTCTTGACGGAAAATGCGCCGGTCAGGCCGATCTGCGAGCGGTTTCAACGAGATGGACGTCATGTTCCGCCGCGATGGAGCGTACGGATTCGATACTGCATTCGTCGGTGACGAAGGTGTGGACTTGCGACAGATGGCCGATGCGAACCGGAGCGGTTCGTTCGAACTTGGTGCTGTCGGCAACAAGTATGACGTGCCTGGCATTGGCGATGATGGCCTGCGCGACTTTCACTTCGCGAAAGTCGAAATCCAGGAGCGCGCCGTCGGGATCGATCGCCGAGGCGCCGATGACGGCATAATCCACCTTGAACTGCTTGATGAAATCGACGGCGGCCTCGCCGACGATGCCGCCATCCGAGCCGCGCACGACACCGCCGGAAATGACGACCTCGATGGAGGGGAAAATGCGCAACTTGTTGGCAACGTTGATATTATTGGTAATGACCATCAATTCGTGATGGCCAAGAAGCGCTTCGCCGACGGCTTCCGTGGTCGTGCCGATATTGATGAAAAGCGAGCTATTGTTAGGGATCAGGCTTGCTGCGGCACGGCCGATCGCCTGCTTTTCGGGTGCGGCAATAGACCGGCGCGCCTCATATTTCACGTTCTCGGTTCCGCCGGGAAAGATCGCGCCGCCATGCACGCGCGATAGAACGCGGCCGTCGCAGAGATCGTTCAGGTCCTTGCGTATGGTTTGCGGCGTGACCGAAAAGCGCAACGCCAGCTCCTCGACCAGGACTCGCCCTTCCGCCTTGGCGATCTCGAGAATCTCGGTCTGACGTCCGGATAGGAACATGGCTTCCGCTCCCTTTCTTTCGTTTTTTCATCATCATATGGTAAAGTGAAAATTCCGCAATTACCGACGCGCGAATTGTGCGATTGGGGAGGATCTTGTGTTTCATCCGAAGCTATTCGAAAATCGCAATGTCGTGGTCACCGGCGCCGGCCGCGGCATCGGGCTGGAGGTCGCGCGGCAGTTTCTGGATTGCGGCGCCCATGTGCTTGTTCATGTTGGCCGTGATGCCGGGCGCCAATTGCCTGATTTTCTGATGGAGGCAGAGGCCGACCGTCGCGCCTTCCTGATTGCCGGTGATTTCGCCGCCGGCAATGGCACGCGCGATTTCGTCAGCGCTGCCGGGGAGCGCTTCGACCGCATCGACGTGCTGGTCAACAATGCCGGCACCATGGTCGGGCGATTTCCTGCCGGCGAACTGACCGACGAACAATACGAGCAGATCGTTCATCTCAATCAGACTTCCGTCATGGAAGTGACCAGAGGGCTGTTGCCGCTGCTGCGGGCAGCCGGGCAGGCCGCGATCGTCAACACTGTTTCAATTTCGGCGCTGACCGGCGGCAGCCCAGGATCGGCGATTTATTCCGCTTCGAAGGCCTTTGTCGCGACCTACTCGAAAGCGTTGGCGCGCGAGCTCGCGCCTGACGGCATCCGGGTGAATTGCGTCTCCCCCGGCACGATAGCGACCGATTTTCATGAGCGTTATTCATCGAGAGAGAAGCTGGAGCAGGCGCGCAAATCGATCCCGCTTCAGCGCCTGGGGACCCCCGAAGATTGCGCGCCGGCCTATCTCTTTCTCGCAGCCCCGCTGCTTTCCGGCTACATCACCGGGCAGGTCATCGAAATCAACGGCGGGCAGCTTATCTGCTGATAAAACGGACCTTTTTTGGTTTTCCGCGTCTTTTTTGAATCAGCTTCTGATTTGATAATATTATAAACGTTCCCTGGGGGATTCTTATTAGAGGCTGTGATATGTCGTCGTCTCTACCGCAGGGCGGTGCAGCGGAACGTGATGTTGAGGAAATGACTGACAGGGCGCGAAAGTCGAGCGCCCTGCTGAAAGCACTATCGCATGAGACGCGCCTGGCGATTCTCTTCATGTTGGCCAAGAACGAGAAAACGGTGATGGAGCTCGAGGCTCTTCTTGACCTGCCGCAGGCTGTCGTCTCGCAGCATCTGGCGCGCCTTCGCCTCGATAAGCTCGTCGATACGCGCCGCGAAGGGCGGCTCATCCATTATGCCGTCGCGCGGTCGGAAATCTGCGCCGTGGTCGATTCGCTGCAGAAGGCATTCTGTCAGCGCGAATGTTGAGGTCCGAAGCAGCCTTGCATGTTGCGTTCACCGGGCCGTCGGTCTAACCCTTTCACTTCGGGAGAGCGGGATGATCGACAAGCTGGAATTCTTCATCGCGCTGGCGAATCAGAAGCATTTCGGCCGTGCGGCCGAGGAATGCGGTGTGACGCAGCCGACATTGTCGGCGGCGATACGTCAGCTGGAGGACCAGCTCGGCGTGATGCTTGTCAGCCGTGGTTCGCGGTTTCAGGGTCTGACGCCCGAGGGGCAGCGCGTGCTGGAATGGGCGCGCCGTATCGTCGGCGACAGCCGCACCATGCGTGAGGAGATGCGGGCTGCGCGCAAGGGCCTTGCCGGCCATATCCGCATTGCCGCCATTCCGACGGCGCTTGCCATGGTGCAGAAAATCACCACGCCTTTCCAGGAAAGACATCCCGACGTTACCTTCTCCATTTTATCGCGTAATTCGCTGCAGGTTCTGAGCCTGCTGGAAAATCTCGAGATCGATGCCGGCATTACCTATCTGGAAAACGAGCCGCTCGGCCGTGTCACCAGCGTGCCGCTCTATGCCGAGCGCTATCACCTCATCACCGCGGCGGGCAGCCCGTTTTCCGAGCGCGAGACGGTGACCTGGAAGGAAGTCGGCGATCTTCGGCTTTGTCTATTGACTGCTGACATGCAGAACCGGCGCATCATCAATCGGCATCTTGCCGAGGCGGGCGCGACCGCCAGGCCGACGCTGGAATCCAATTCGATGATCGTGCTGTTTTCGCATGTGCAGACCGGTCGCTGGGCGAGCATTATGCCGAAGAATATTGCCGATTCCTTCGGTTTCCCGGCGGATATTCATAAGATCCCGATCACGGAGCCTGACGCCGAGCATCTTGTCGGCCTGGTCGCCACCCACCGCGAACCCTTCACGCCCCTCGTCTCTGCCTTGTTGCACGAGGCAAGATTGCTCGCGGAAGAGGACGAGAATCGATAGAAATTTTCTATCGAGCAACGAGACTGCCTTATTGATCCCCCGCCGTCTCCCTGCGACCTTAACGGCATGGCGTGTCGATCGCGCGCCAGGAGGAAATGCCGCATAGGCCTTTTCCGAAGATTCGCCTTCGATCTTCGGAGCTATGCGCGGGAGGCTGCTAATGAGTTTGAATCAGGCTGCGGACGATGTCGCAACCCGGGCCGGCACCATCATCGACAACATGAAATCGATGGAAGGGCCGCTTTTGCCGATCCTGCACGGGATTCAGGAAGAGTTCGGCTATGTGCCGCAGGATGCGCTGCCGCTGATCGCCAAGGCGTTGAACCTCTCGCGCGCTGAAGTGCATGGCGTGATGACTTTCTATCATGACTATCGCGATCATCCCGTCGGCCGGCATGTTCTGAAGCTCTGTCGTGCCGAGGCCTGTCAGTCGATGGGAGGCGATGCGCTTGCCGAGCGTATCAAGCGGCTCCTGGGCATCGATTTCCATCAGACCACGCTCGATGGCAGCGTGACGTTGGAGCCGGTCTACTGTCTCGGGCTTTGCGCCTGCGCTCCGGCTGCGATGCTCGACGGCGAATTCCATGGCCGCCTCGATGATGAGAGCGCGGACGACCTCGTGAAGGAGGCGCGCCAATGACGCTGACCATCTATATCCCCCGCGATGCCGCCGCCCTTTCGCTCGGTGCGGAGAAAGTGGCGAAATCGGTCGCGCAGGAAATCGCCAAACGCGGGCTCGATGCGCGCATCGTGCGCAACGGCTCGCGCGGCATGTTCTGGCTTGAGCCTCTGGTCGAAGTCGAGATTGGCGGTAAGCGCATCGGGTATGGGCCGGTGAAGGCTAAGGATATTCCCGCACTCTTCGATGCCGGGCTCGCCGAAGGCGGCGCGCATCCGCTCTGTCTTGGGGAGGTCGAAAGCCTCCCATTCCTGAAAGAACAGACCCGCCTGACCTTTGCCCGTTGCGGCATTACCGACCCGCTTTCGCTGCAGGATTATGAAGCCCATGGCGGCCTCAAGGGCCTGCGCCGCGCCATCGACATGGCGACTGGCGATATCGTCAAGGACGTCACCGATTCCGGCCTGCGCGGTCGTGGCGGTGCAGGCTTCCCGACCGGCATCAAATGGAAGACGGTGCTGGATGCGCCGGGGACACGCAAATACATCGTCTGCAACGCCGACGAGGGCGATAGCGGCACTTTCGCCGACCGGATGATCATGGAGGGCGATCCCTTCGTGCTGATCGAGGGCATGGCGATCGCGGGGCTGGCGACCGGTGCGACCAAGGGCTTCGTCTATACGCGCTCGGAATATCCGCACGCTATCGCGGCCATGACGGAAGCTGTCGAAATCGCCCGTAAAGCCGGTATTCTCGGCGCTTCGGTGCTCGGTTCCGACAAAGCCTTTGACATGGAAATCCGCACCGGTGCGGGCGCTTATGTCTGCGGCGAGGAGACGGCGCTGCTGAACAGCCTCGAAGGCAAGCGCGGCATCGTGCGCGCCAAGCCGCCGCTGCCGGCGCATAAGGGCCTCTTCAACTGTCCGACCGTCATCAACAACGTGATCTCGCTCGCCTCGGTCCCCGTCATCATGGACAAGGGTGCTGCCTTCTACCGCGATTTCGGCATGGGCCGGTCGCGCGGCACGATCCCGCTGCAGATCGCCGGCAACGTCAAGCATGGCGGCCTCTATGAGACGGCTTTCGGCCTTTCGCTCGGCGATATCGTCGACAGGATCGGCGGTGGCACGGCGACAGGGCGGCCGGTCAAGGCGGTGCAGGTGGGCGGACCGCTGGGCGCCTATTTCCCGCGCGCTCTGTTCGATACGCCGTTCGACTACGAAGCCTTTGCAGCCAAGGACGGCCTGATCGGCCATGCCGGCATCGTCGTTTTCGACGATACCGCCGACATGCTGAAGCAGGCGCGTTTCGCGATGGAATTCTGTGCGGTCGAAAGCTGCGGCAAGTGCACGCCCTGCCGCATCGGCTCGACACGCGGCGTTGAGACGGCCGACAAGATCGCGCAAGGGATCGAGCCCGAGAAGAACAGGGTTCTGCTCGCCGACCTCTGCAACACCATGAAGTTCGGCTCGCTCTGCGCGCTCGGCGGCTTCACGCCCTATCCCGTGATGAGCGCCATGACCCATTTCCCGGAGGATTTTTCTCCGGCTCCCTTGATTGAAGCGGCGGAGTAAGATCCATGTCCCTCGTTCCCGAAATCGATTACGGCACGCCGGCCTCCACCTCCGAAACCATGGTGACGCTGACCATCGACGGCCGCCAGATCACGGTGCCCGAGGGCACGTCGATCATGCGTGCCTCGATGGAGGCAGGCATTCAGGTGCCGAAGCTCTGCGCCACCGACATGGTCGATGCCTTTGGCTCCTGCCGCCTCTGTCTCGTCGAGATCGAGGGCCGCAACGGCACGCCGGCCTCATGCACGACGCCGGTTGCCCCCGACCTCGTCGTTCACACGCAGACGGGCCGACTGAAGGATATCCGCCGCGGCGTGATGGAACTCTATATTTCCGACCATCCGCTCGACTGTCTGACCTGCGCCGCAAATGGCGATTGCGAGCTGCAGGATATGGCCGGCGCCGTCGGTCTGCGCGATGTGCGCTACGGCTATGAGGGCGACAATCACGTCAAGGCGCGCAACAACGGCGACATCAATCTGAAATGGATGCCGAAGGACGAGTCCAATCCGTACTTCACCTATGATCCCTCCAAGTGCATCGTCTGCTCGCGCTGCGTGCGCGCTTGCGAGGAAGTGCAGGGCACGTTCGCGCTGACGATCGAGGGCCGCGGCTTCGGCTCGCGCGTTTCGCCCGGCATGCATGAACATTTCATCGACTCGGAATGCGTCTCCTGTGGCGCCTGCGTGCAGGCCTGCCCGACCGCGACACTGACCGAAAAGTCCGTGATCTCGATCGGCCAGCCCGAACATTCGGTCGTCACCACCTGCGCCTATTGCGGCGTCGGCTGCTCTTTCAAGGCGGAGATGCGCGGTGAAGAACTGGTGCGCATGGTGCCCTGGAAGGACGGCCAGGCCAATCGCGGCCATTCCTGCGTCAAGGGCCGCTTCGCCTATGGCTATTCGACCCATAAGGACCGTATCCTCAACCCGATGGTGCGCGAGAAGGTGACCGATCCCTGGCGCGAGGTGACCTGGGACGAGGCTTTTGCCCATATCGCCACCGAGTTCAAGCGGCTGCAATATCAGTATGGCCGCGATTCCATCGGCGGCATCACCTCCTCGCGCTGCACCAATGAGGAAACCTATCTGGTGCAGAAGTTGGTGCGCGCGGGCTTCGGCAACAACAATGTCGATACCTGCGCCCGCGTCTGCCATTCTCCCACAGGCTATGGCCTCGGCCAGGCCTTCGGTACCTCGGCCGGCACGCAGAATTTCGACAGCGTCGAGCATTCCGATGTCGTCATCGTCATCGGCGCCAACCCAACGGACGGCCACCCGGTCTTTGGCTCTCGTCTGAAGAAGCGGCTGCGCCAGGGCGCGAAGCTCATCGTCATCGATCCGCGCCGCATCGATCTGGTTCGCACGCCGCATGTCGAGGCGAGCTATCATCTACCACTGAAGCCGGGCACCAACGTCGCCATGATGACGGCACTGGCGCATGTGATCGTGACGGAGGGTCTGTTCGACGAGAAATTCATCCGCGAGCGCTGCGACTGGTCTGAATTCGAGGACTGGGCCGCTTTCGTTTCCGAGCCGCAGCATAGCCCGGAGGAAACGGAAAAATACACCGGGGTTTCCGCGGAACTCGTGCGGGGTGCCGCTCGCCTCTTTGCGAAGGGCGGCAACGGCGCGATCTATTACGGCCTCGGCGTTACCGAGCACAGCCAGGGCTCGACCACAGTCATGGCGATCGCCAACCTCGCCATGGTGACGGGCAATATCGGCCGTCCGGGCGTCGGCGTGAACCCGCTGCGTGGGCAGAACAATGTGCAGGGCTCCTGCGATATGGGCTCCTTCCCGCATGAACTGCCGGGCTATCGCCACATCTCCGACGATGCGACGCGCGATATCTTCGAAAAGCTCTGGGGCGTGAAGCTCAACAACGAGCCCGGCCTGCGCATTCCGAACATGTTGGATGCCGCCGTCGAGGGCACGTTCAAGGGCATCTACATTCAGGGTGAGGATATTCTCCAGTCCGATCCGGATACCAAGCATGTCGCCGCCGGCCTTGCCGCGATGGAATGCGTCGTCGTCCATGACCTCTTTCTGAACGAGACGGCCAATTACGCGCATGTCTTCCTGCCCGGTTCGACCTTCCTGGAAAAGGACGGCACCTTCACCAATGCCGAGCGCCGCATCAATCGCGTGCGCAAGGTCATGACCCCGCGCAACGGCTATGCCGACTGGGAAGTGACGCAGAAGATGGCGCAGGCCATGGGTCTCGGCTGGAACTACGCGCATCCCTCCGAAATCATGGACGAGATCGCAGCGACGACGCCGAGCTTTGCGCTCGTCTCCTACGACTATCTGGAGAAGATGGGCTCCGTGCAGTGGCCCTGCAACGAGAAGACACCGCTCGGTTCGCCGATCATGCATGTCGATGGCTTCGTGCGCGGCAAGGGCAAGTTCATCCGCACGGAATATGTCCCGACCGACGAACGCACAGGCCCGCGCTTCCCGCTGTTGCTGACCACCGGACGCATTCTCAGCCAGTACAATGTCGGGGCGCAGACGCGGCGCACGGAGAATGTCGTCTGGCATGCAGAGGATCGGCTTGAAATCCATCCGCATGATGCAGAGCAGCGCGGCATCCGCGAGGGCGACTGGATCCGGCTCAGCAGCCGCTCCGGCGACACGACGCTTCGGGCATTGATTACCGACCGCGTGGCCCCCGGCGTCGTCTACACGACCTTCCATCATCCGGATACGCAGGCGAACGTCATCACCACTGACTACACCGACTGGGCGACGAACTGCCCGGAATACAAGGTGACGGCCGTGCAGGTCTCGCCGTCAAACGGCCCGTCGCAGTGGCAGGTCGAGTATGATGAGCAGGCCCGGCAGTCACGGCGCATTGCCGGGAAGATGGAGGCTGCGGAGTGAACCGGAGCGTGGGGAAATATACCCCCCTCTGTCGCTTTCGCGACATCTCCCCCACAAGGGGGGAGATTGTTGGGAGTTTGTCGCTTGTCATCAGCAAGACAACAGGCAGCGATTTCAGCAGACTGGATGCTCGCTTGAGGCAAGAGGCTCCTGCGCTTTACCAATCTCCCCCCTTGTGGGGGAGATGTCACAAAGTGACAGAGGGGGGTATTCCGCGCCCCATCGTCCAATGACCAAATTCACGCCCACCATCACCGTCCCCGAAACCGCCCGCCGCAACGGCCTGGTCCGCTCGGGCTCTCGCGTCGTCCCTGAGGAAGTGCCGATCGCATTTTCCTATGGCGGCACCTCGCATGCGGTGATGATGGGCACGCCCGCCGATATCGAGGATTTCGCCATCGGCTTCAGCCTTGCCGAGGGCATCATCACCGATATAAGTGAGATCGCTGCGATCGAACCGATCGAAGACGAGCAGGGGATCGATGTGCAGATCGCTCTGGTCGACGATGTGGCCGACGCGCTGCGGCTGCGCCGCCGCCATATGGCAGGCCCGGTCGGCTGCGGGCTCTGCGGCATCGAATCGATCGAGCAGGCGGTGCGCAAGGTACCGGATGTCTCGAACGTTGCTTTAGAGCTGACGCAAAAGGATATCGTCCGCGCGGTCGCGCTGCTCAACGATGCGCAGCCGCTGCATCGCGAGACGCATGCTGTGCATGGTGCGGGCTTCTATATTCCCTCCGAGGGCTTGCTTGCCGTGCGCGAGGATGTCGGCCGGCACAATGCGCTCGACAAGCTCTGCGGTGCCGTGATCCGTTCCGGCCATAAGGGCGCGGAAGGGGTAGTGGCCGTCACCAGCCGCCTGTCCGTCGAGATGGTGCAGAAGGCGGCGATATTGGGCAGTTCCGTGCTGGTTGCCATCTCCGCGCCGACGGCGCTCGCCATTCGCACGGCCGAGGAGGCCGGCATGACGCTGGTGGCGCTGGTGCGCGGCGACGATTTCGAGATTTTCACCCATCCGCATCGCATTATCACGGGGAGCATCGCCGATGTCGCCTGAGGAAACACCGCACGGCAAGACCGAAACCAAGCTCATCTATATGGCGAACCAGATCGCCACCTTCTTCAAGACGCAGCCGGCAAATGAAGCCGCGCAGGGTGTTGCCACCCACATCAACAAGTTCTGGGAGCCGCGCATGCGGCGCCAGCTTTTCACGATCATCGATCAAGGAGACAGCGGGCTCAGTCCTTTGGTGCTGGAAGCAGCCTCGCTGATCCACAGGCCCGCGCCGGCCGAGGAAGTTAAGTCGGCTTAATAACCAGTACTGACGATGTATCGGGATGGAGAGAGGAGCCTCCTCCCGCAAAGCGGTTCCCATTCAGGGAGGCGGTCTAGATTTTTGCAGTGAGGAGGAGTTGTTCATGACGGCTGCGGATACGAATATTTCCCGAGGAACGGCGACGGCGGGCCTGCTCGATCGTGAGCGCATCATTGCCAGGCCGGGCTTCAACCGGTGGCTTGTGCCGCCTGCGGCATTGGCGATCCATCTCTGCATCGGCATGGCCTATGGCTTCAGCGTGTTCTGGCTGCCGCTCTCCAAGGCGCTCGGCACCCCGGCTCCAGCTCCTGCAGAATGCGCCAGCCTCAATCTTCTGACTGCCCTGTTCACGACAAGCTGCGATTGGCGCGTCAGCGATCTCGGCTGGATCTATACGCTCTTCTTCGTGTTGCTCGGCTCTTCCGCGGCCATATGGGGCGGGTGGCTCGAGAAAGCGGGGCCGCGCAAGGCCGGCGTGGTCGCTGCCTGCTGCTGGTGCGGCGGTATCCTGATTGCGGCGATCGGCGTGATCTTCCATCAGCTCTGGATCATGTGGATCGGCGCCGGCGTCATCGGCGGTATCGGGCTTGGTCTCGGCTATATCTCGCCGGTGTCGACGCTGATCAAATGGTTTCCCGACCGGCGCGGCATGGCAACCGGCATGGCCATCATGGGCTTCGGCGGAGGCGCGATGATCGGCGCGCCGCTTGCGAGCCTGCTGATGAACCACTTTCGCATGGATGGCTCCGCCGGTGTCTGGCAAACCTTCATCGTCATGGCAGCGATCTATTTCGTTTTCATGATGGGCGGTGCCTTCGGCTATCGTCTGCCACCGGCCGGCTGGCGTCCTGACGGCTGGACGGCACCCGCTGCCAAAAGCTCGATGATCACGACAAAGCATGTGCATCTTCGCAATGCCCACAAAACCCCGCAGTTCTGGCTGATCTGGGCAGTATTGTGCCTCAACGTCTCGGCCGGTATCGGCGTTATCGGCATGGCCTCCCCGATGCTGCAGGAAATCTTCGGTGGCGCCTTGATCGGCCTGCCTGATCTGAAATTCGCCGATCTCAGCAAGGACCAGATCGCGGCAGTGGCGGCCATCGCTGCCGGCTTTGCCGGTCTGCTGTCACTCTTCAACATCGGGGGGCGCTTCTTCTGGGCGTCGCTCTCCGACAGGATCGGCCGCAAGAACACCTATTATTGTTTCTTCGTGATCGGCATCGCGCTCTATGTCCTGGCTCCCTGGGCGGCCGGGATCCATAGCAAGGTGCTGTTCGTCGGCGCGCTCTGCATCATCCTGTCGATGTATGGCGGCGGTTTCGCCACCGTTCCGGCCTATCTCGCCGACATCTTCGGTACGCAGTTCGTTGGCGCCATCCATGGTCGGCTGCTGACAGCATGGGCGACGGCCGGGATCATCGGGCCTGTCGTGGTCAATTACATCCGTGAGGCCCAGAAGGCAGCGGGCGTCGAAGGCGCTCAGCTCTACACCTTCACCATGTATATTCTTGCGGTCATGCTGGCTCTGGGCTTGATTGCCAATTCGCTGGTCAAGCCGCTCTCGGACAAATGGTTCATGTCGGACGAGGAGGTCGCCGCGCTACAGGCGAAGACCGCTGCCGCCAATGCTGGGCCTACCGGCTCTTTCGGCATCGGCACGGGTGGGTTTGATGGCAAGGCGCTGATTGCCTGGGCGCTTGTCGGCGTTCCGCTCCTCTGGGGTGTCTGGGTGACGATCAAAAGCACCTACGCATTGTTCGGCTAAACGATCCTCCGAATGACGAAAAGCCGCTCCGAAGTTTCGGGGCGGCTTCTTGATTTTCAGCAGGGCTTTACGATCAGGCGGCGCGGCGGACGACCATATGGCGGATCATCGAGTCGGCCAGACGGAATTGCGCAAGCAGCGTATGCAGCGCGTCCGCCTCATTGGCGAGCCTGAGGCTTGCGGCGGTGCTCTCTTCGACCATCGCAGCATTCTGCTGGGTGGTCTGATCCAGCGAATTGATCGCCGAATTGATTTCCCGAAGGCCGATCGTCTGTTCCTTCGACGCCTTTACGATGGCGGCGACGTTGGTGTTGATATCGGCAACCTGGGTGACGATCTGTTCCAGCGCCTTGCCCGTCTGGCCGACCAGGCCGACACCGTTCCTGACGTGCTCGCTCGATGTCGTGATCAGCGCCTTGATCTCCTTGGCGGCGCTGGCCGAGCGTTGTGCCAGTTCCCGCACCTCCTGCGCCACGACGGCAAAACCCTTGCCTGCCTCGCCGGCACGTGCGGCCTCGACACCGGCATTCAGCGCGAGCAGGTTGGTCTGGAAAGCGATATCGTCGATGACGCCGATGATGTTGGTGATCTCGCGCGAGGATTTCTCGATCTGATCCATGGCGGCGACGGCGTTGCGGACTACCGTGCCGGAGTCTTCGGCGCCGCGTTTGGTTTCGGCAACGAGGCGCCCTGCTTCTTCCGCACGCTGGCTGGAATCGGCGACCGTGGTGGTGATCTCTTCGAGGGCTGCGGCCGTCTCTTCCACCGAGGCGGCCTGCTGCTCGGTGCGCCTTGAGAAGGCTTCGGCTGAATCGCCAAGCTCGCGCGAGCCGGCGGCAATGGCGCTGGCATTGTGGCCGACGGTGGTCAGCGTCCCGGAAAGCCTCTCGATCGTCGCGTTGAAATCGTGGCGAAGCTGCTCCATGGAGGGGACGAAGGACCGCTCCAGCGTCTTCGTCAGGTCGCCTTCCGACAGGCTGCGGAGTGCGCCGGCAAGCTCGCTGATGGCGCTCATGCGCGAGGTGACATCCGTCGCGAATTTCACGACCTTGTAAACCCTACCGTCGGCGTCGACGATGGGGTTATAGGCCGCCTGGATCCAGATCTCCTTGCCGCCCTTGCCATAGCGGACGAATTCGTTGGCGATGAACTCGCCCTGCGCCAGGCGCTGCCAGAAGCGCTTGTATTCCTCGGTGCGGGCATAGGCAGGGTCGCAGAAAATGCTGTGATGCTTGCCGACGATCTCGCTGGGCGCATAGCCCATGGCGCTGCAGAAATTCTCGTTCGCGGTCAGGATTTCGCCGTTCGGCAGGAATTCGATGACGGCCTGTGAGCGCGAGAGCGCCGCGAGCTTGCCCGCGTCATCGATCGCCTTCTTCTTGGCGTCCGTGACATCGACGGCGAATTTTACGACCTTGACCGGCTTACCATTGCGGAAGACAGGGTTGTAGGAGGCCTGTATCCAGATTTCGCGATTGCCCTTGCCGAGCCGCTGGTAGGTGCCGGCATCATATTCGCCACTGCCAAGGCGCGCCCAGAAATCATGATAGGCCGGGGTTGCGATATAGGCGGGATCACAGAACATCCGGTGATGGTTGCCGACGATTTCCTTCAGCTCATAACCCAGTGCGCGGCAGAAATTCTCGTTTGCCGTCAGAACCTTACCCTCGAGATCGAACTCGATGATGGCCTGCGATTTGGACATGGCGGACAGAATGCGGCTGGCATCCGATGATAGACTGAACATTCCTATTCCCTCCTAGAAAGCTCGCACCTGCCGAGCGTCGATTGAATGACATCGAAGCGGACGACTGTGCTCGCCGAGACGCCTCTGAGAGGCGTGCCGCACGGAATGGCCGGAATGTAGAGATTGTATTTTCTTTCCTCGCTTCACAATCGATGATGGAGTTTTCTCATTTAATTTTGAGTAAAAATTAGCTTATTAGAAATTACAATTTAAATAAAAAATAATTAGCTAAAATTATGAGGAAATAAAAAACCGCCGCAGAGAGCGGCGGTTCTTTGGAAAGACTATACTGCAAAGTTAAGCAGCGAGCTCGTCTGTTTCGTTTTCCTTGAACATCTTGGCGAGGTTCAGGAAGCAGATCATTCCGTTCTCCGTGGCGATGATGCCTTCGCAATAGGCGCGATCGAAGGAGGCGGTCACTTCCGGAACCGGCTGTACCTGGTTGGAAGCGATCGTCAGGATATCGGAGACGCGGTCGACCAGCATGCCGATGACCATGTTGTGCACTTCGGCGACGACGATGGCACTGCGCTCATTGGCGACCGTGCTCTGCATGCCGAGCTTGTAGGCGAGGTCGATGATCGGGATCACCGAGCCGCGCAGGTTCATGACGCCGATGACATCGGCCGGCGCATGCGGGATCGGTGTCGATGGCGCCCAGCCGCGAATTTCGCGGATCGTGGTGGTTTTGACGCAGAATTCCTGATCATGCAACCGGAAGGCAATGATCTCCAGAGTTTCGCCGCTGAAGCTGGTGGAATTGATCGTGGCCATGAACGTTCTTCCCATTGAACCGTCACGCCGAATCCGACGTGTTATTGGCACGATAGAGCAAGAACATTGCTTAAACCTAAATCTATACAAGCAGTTTCGACTGGATAGTCTTACGCGGTATGATGTCGGAAGGGGTAACCCCCGAAAGGAATGGAGCCCCTTTAAGCCGCTCGTGTGGGGCGGTCGAAGATGCGCCGGCCGAAGAGGCTTGCCGCCATTTCCACAAGAACACGGGCGCTCTTGCCGCGATCGTCGAGGAAGGGGTTGAGCTCGACGAGATCGAGGGACGAGACAAGATTGCTGTCGGAGAGCATTTCCATGATGAGATGCGCTTCGCGATAGGTGGCGCCGCCCGGCACGGTGGTTCCGACACCCGGTGCGATATCCGGATCGAGGAAATCGACATCGAAGCTGACATGCAGCAGGCCGTTGGCCTCGCCGACGGTATCGAGCACCTTGCGCATGATGGCGGCGACGCCTTGCTCGTCGAGGGAGCGCATGTCGAAGACGTTGACGCCGTGTTCGCGGATTTCCTCACGTTCACGCGGATCGACGGAGCGGATACCGACCTGGAAGACCTTCGTCGGATCGACCAGCGACCGGCCGGCCGGCAGAACGCCCTCGATCTCGGCTTCACCGCAGAAGAATGCAACGGGCATGCCGTGAATATTGCCTGAGGGCGAGGTAGCGGGGGAATTGAAATCGGAGTGAGCGTCAAGCCAGAGCACGAAGAGGGGGCGACCAACTTCCGCCGCGTGGCGGGCCATGCCGGAGACGCTGCCCATGGAGAGGCTGTGGTCGCCACCCAGGATTAGCGGGAAGCCACCGGACGATGCGACATCATAGACCTTTGCTTCCAGTGCACGCGTGAACGCGCCGACGATCTTCAGATTGTGAGCGTGGGGATGGTCGGGCAGGTCGGCTGCTGGAACAGGATGCAGGTCGCCGCTATCCGTGACGCGATGGCCAAGTTCGGTCAGCGTGGTTTCGATGCCGGCGATGCGGAGCGCCGTCGGACCCATGCCGGCGCCGCGGCGACCGGATCCTTCTTCCAGGGGAACGCCGATCAGAGTAACGGGAGTGGATTGCGTATTCATCGGCATTGCTCCGAGGGTTAGAGCGATCCCGGAAAAGCCAGCAGCGGCTTTCCGGAACGGGGTAAAAACAACGGCATGGATCAGATCGAGGCCATGAAGAGCCGACCGATCCGCATTATGTTGGCTTGCATTATCAATTGTCTGGATGACAGCAAAAAGATGGAAAATTGTCCAGAATCAACTGGCTTTCGACAGATTGATCAATCCAATTGCGCAGAATGATAAGCCAGCGGACAATCTTCATGCGAGCTCGCGCTGCGCAACGAGGCGCACATCTCTATTTCATCCGCGGCGAGGTGCTCGACGATAGTCTGTTCTCGCGGGAGAGGCGTTCCTCAATATTCATGCTCGTAGACGACGCCCGCTTCCCCGGCGCCGTCAGATCCCGCCGCGCCGCGCAGCTTCACGCCGCGACCTACATTGAAATTGATGATGGCCTTGGTATTGTTTGAGGCGCCCTGCTGCAACTCGATATAGGTGCGCTTGTTGATATACTTGCCGGCGCCTACCTGTGCCTGGCCGTTCGCATCCGTTGAGATATCGAGATCGTCAACGCCGAGATGGCTGCGCAACCCCTCGAACAGCGACGTGGAGCGTCCGCCGGCAAGCTGGCTGGCGGCATCGGCGAGCTGGGCGATCTGCATGGCGGAAAGTTTCGACATGGATTGACCGAAGATCAGCTGCGCCAAAACCTCGTCCTGCGGCAAAGCCGGAGAAGACGAGAAGCCGATCTGTGGGTCGGTCGCCAGGCCGGTGACATCGACCGTTATGGTGGTGGAGCCTGCCGTCGACGTCGCTTCCATGTTGAGCGCCGGGGTCAGGTCGCCGCCGAAGGTGATCTTGCTGGTATCGGTGAAATCCAGCCGGCGGCTCAAGATGGTCAGGCGCCCGCGCCGCATGGTGAAGCCGCCGGATACCACAGGTTCGGCTGCCGTGCCGCGCACCGTGATGTTGCCGCCGAGTTCGGCATCGATGCCGCGGCCACGAACGAAGATCTGCGAGGGGGCATCGAGCTGCAGATCGATGCCGAGGGTCGTCGATTTGCTACGCGGCGCCTCCGGCTTCTGATCCTTGAACTGGGCCTTGACCGCAGCCGGGGCATTCTTGTGCTTGATGTTGATCTCCGACAGCGATGCCGGCAGCTTTTGCGGCACGGTAATGGACGCCTTGCTGATCCTAAGATTGCCCGTCAGCATCGGCGCGGTCATCAGCGGTCCCTTGAGGCCGAGCGTGCCGTTGACCGTCGCGGTGACGAGGGTCCCGTCGACATAGGTCGCGTTGTTGAACTTCATCTGGATATCGGCAGGGAAACCGCTATCCGGAGCAATGCCGACCGTACCGCTGCCGGAAATGCTGCCGCCGCTGGTGAGGTTGCCGCTCAGCCGGGAGATGACCGCCTGCCTGCCGTCGAGCGTAACGGTCACGGCAAGGCCGTTGAGTGTCAGGTTTCGCCTGACATCGACCAGCTTGGCGCTGTCGGTGGTGATCGAGCCTGATATGGCGGGTGCCGCCGTCGTGCCGCCGATCTGCATGTCGATCCTGGCGGTGCCTGTCATGACGAGACCCTGGGCGGCCAGCTGGCCTGCCAAGGCGTCGAACGGCAGATTACCGGAAAACCTCAGCGCCATCGCCTTGTTGCCAGCAATGGCGATAGTGCCACCGCCATTCAGCGCCAGGCCGCTTTGGCCGGTCAGGTTGGTATTGATGGTCACGACATTGTCGACGAATTTGCCGTCCGCCTTGATGCCGAGTGCGGCGAGGCCGGCGGATTTCGTCTGGCTCGTCGCCGCTCCCGACCAGTTGGTCTGGAAGATGACGGCTGGCGAGGCGGCCTTGCCGGTAACCGCCACCGTGCCCGAAATCACTCCCTCCGCCGCAAGCGTCGGCGCAAAGACATTGGCCAGGCTCGCCGGCAGATTGGCAATCTTCGCATTGATGTTCAAGGCCTGCCCGGCTGTGCCATCTACAATCACCGAACCGCCACCGGTCTGAAGGGTCAGGCCGTTCAGCGAGGCCATGCCGTCCTTGATGACGATTTTCGTCGGCGATGCGAGCTTCACCGGAATGGTACGTGGCGCTCCGGCAAGCGAATCGAGGTTCACCGTCGTCTGACCACCAGCGGTCTCGACATTGCCGCGTGTCGTCAACGGCGCGTTGTCATAGGTCGATTTCAGATCGAAATCCGTGCGGCCGCCCTGCTGAGTGAAGGTCAGATTGAGATCGGCGATGCGGTTGGCGCCTGAGGCAATCGTATCGGCGCGGATGCTGCCATTGGCGGAGAAGGCCTTGAGATCGTCGACGGCAAGCGCCACGGCCGGCTTGCTGATGACGAGATCGTCGCGGCGGATGCCATTGCCGTTGGCGTTGACCTTCAGGCCGGTCTTGCCGTTGGCGCTGGTGATATCGAGCGAGCCCTTGAGGTCGCCTTCGGCCTTCTGCCCGGCAAGGGCGGCGAGCAGACTGAGATCTGGCAGATCGAAGGTCAGTGCACCGGTCGGCTCGAAGCTCGGCGACAGATCCAGCTTGCCCCGCAGCTTGTTGGTGCCGATTTCGGCTGCCAGCGACGGGATGCTGGTGCGGCCATCCTTGGAAATCGCGTCGGCAGTGATGCGGATCGGCTTGCCGTCGATTGCGCCGCTTGCCTGAACCTTTGCCTGCGGAGCTTTGGGGTCGGCGGTACCGGTCACGCCGATATCGAGCGTATCGAGCAGCCGTCCCGCCA
This sequence comes from Rhizobium tropici CIAT 899, assembly GCF_000330885.1. NCBI lineage: Bacteria > Pseudomonadati > Pseudomonadota > Alphaproteobacteria > Hyphomicrobiales > Rhizobiaceae > Martinezella > Martinezella tropici. The sequence goes on along the minus strand of NC_020059.1, from coordinate 3,357,851 downwards.
GTTTGACATTGACGGCCTTGACGGTCGCGTCGATATCGAGCGCAGAGAGCGGACCCTTGGCCTTGAGCCCGATATCGGCCTGTCCCTGCGCATTCGGGACGAGCTTGGAAAGGTCGAGCACCTTGCCGGATAGATCCGATGTCAGCGATTGGTCGCTGAGCGCGACATTGCCGTTGATCTCGGCGACATTGGATTTCACCGCAAGATTGGAGAGCGTCATCTTGGTCGGTACCGTGCCGGCGACCTGGCCTTCCAGCGAAATCGTGCCTTCGAACTTGTTGGATACGCCGTCGGGCAACACGCCTGGCAGGGCAAAGAGCTTGAAATTGCCCGTCAGCGCCTTTGACGACAGCGTGTACTTGCCATTGACGGTGCCGCCGATGCTGGCGCTTTCCAATGTCGTATTGTTGAAGCCGATCGTATCGGGCGAGAGCTGAAGCGGCGCGGTCAGGGCAATCGGCGCGCGGATGAGACGATTGAGGTCGGGGCTCATGAAAGCCGTCTGGCCGACGACCAGACGAAGCTGCAGCGGGCCGGACATAGCGGTGAGATTGAAGGCATCGCTTCGGGCGCTGAGATTGATCTGTCCGATATTGCCTTGCGGGGCGCTGGCGCTGTCGAGAGCAGCTTTCGCATCGATCTTTACCGATTGCGCCGCACCCGTCAGCGCGATGTCGACCCGCGAGATCAGGGCGCGGGCCTCGCCGTTTTCCATCGGCCAGCGGAAGTCGACAGGACCGGAAGTGCCGATCAGATTGGCATTGAGGCTGTTGTTGCCAGCGGGATCGAGCGTGCCCGATGCAGCAAGCACGGCGCTGCCGGTGGCGAGGTTGCCGGTCTGGATATCGATCTTGCCCTTGCCGTCAAAGGCCGCCGAAAGATCGATGGTGGTCTGGCCGGCAAAGAGCGCCCGCATGGTCGGCGGCAGGAGCGAATCGACATCGCCGCCGCCCTTGATGTCGATATGATGCAGGCCGTCGGCCGAGAGGCTGTGGTGGCCGGTGATGGCGACTGTCGGCTTACCGTCGAGTGCTGCCTGCAGCTTGCCGGCCCAGTTGGAGAGCGGGCCGTCGCCGGACAGGTCGATGTTGACGGCGGGTCCGCCCGGCAGGTGCAGCAGCCCGGCCAGCATGCCATCGCGCGGCTCGGAAATCTGCGTTTTCAGTTTCAGCTTGTTGTCGGCCGGAGCAAAGGCGATATCGGCGGAAAGCTTGGCATCGGGCACGTCATGGCGGCTGGTGTTGATCACGAGACCCATGCTGCTGCTGTTTGCCTTGACGCTGCCGTCTGCGGCGAGAACGAAATCCTGTCCCGCGACAGCCTGTCCGATGCGAAGATCAGGCAGGGAGATGGCGCCGATATCGACGGCAATGGGCAGGGAGAAGCCGCTGCCGCCTGTCGACTGCGTTTCTGGCGCGGGTGCGGCCGTCGAAACCGGCAGCCGTTCGAAATCGACGACATCGGCTGCGACGCGATCGGCATGGAAGGTGCCGGTCAGCAAAGACAGCGGAGACCAGTCGATGGCAAGGTTCTGCACCTTGGCATAGGGGCCTTTCGTGTCGGACACAGTGATCGAACCGACCCTCAGATTGCCGTTCAACAGTCCCGATGGGGTGGCGATCGCGATGGTGCGATCCGGCGTCGAGGCGATCTTCGCCACCTGATCGACGGCGTAGCCGGTTGCGGAGGGTACGAGGCCGATGACGAGCACAGCCGCAATCGCGAGCAAGAGGATTGCCACGACCGCATAGGCGATCCCGCGCACCAGTTTCCCGAAGATTCGAATCAATATGCTCATGAAAGCGACAGTAACCTCAACTTTGTAACCGTGTGCTGAAAGGCCCGCGACAACTATACAGTCTGTCAGAAGGCCTGACCGATGCCGGCATAGATGCCATAAGATGTGCCATTGTCATATTTCTTCAACGGCACGGCGACATCGAGCCTGATCGGGCCGAAGGGCGTAGCGTAGCGCAAGCCCACGCCGGCACCAATGCGCAGGTCGGACCCGTCGGGCAAGACGCTGTCGGTGACGCTGCCCATATCGACGAAGGGTACGACACCGATCGTATCGGTGATCTTCACCCGCGCTTCGAAGGAGGCGGTCACGTAGGAGCGCCCGCCGGTTTCGTCACCGTGCGAGTTATAGGGCGAGATTTCCTGATAGCTGTAACCGCGCACCGAGCCGCCGCCACCGGCATAGAAACGCCGGGTGGCGGGAATGTCCTCGATGCTGTTTGCTCCCAGCAGCGAGCCCGCGGCAAGCTTGCCGGCGAAGACCACGTTGTTGTTGGCGCCTATGCCCTTGTAACCGGTGATCGAGCCCTCGAAGGAGCTGAAAACCGTGCCGCCCATTGCCTCATAGCTCGGCTTGGCGCTGATGGAGGCGCGAAAGCCTTCCGTGGGGTCCAGCTTGTTGTCACGCGTGTCCCGGACATATTCCAGCGGGATCGCGACCGTCAGATAGTTGTGCTTGCCGAAGGCGTCGGTGGTATCTTGTTCATAAGATACCTCGCCGCCGGCAGATACGGTATCCTGATCGTTGATCTCATAGGCAAGGCCGCCGCTCGCCGTGGCGGTATTGGCGTCGTAGGCGTCGGGATGCAGGCTTTGCATCTTGAGGCCGGCCGTGAAGGTCGCGGAAGGATAGAAGGTTGCCGGTCGGACATAGGTGATGCCGGCGGTGTAATCGAGCTGGCCGACATCCGTGGTCTCGCCGATACGGGAAACAGAGCCCTCGATGCGTAGCGAATCCGCGCGTCCGGTCAGATTGCGGTGTCCCCAATAGCCCTGCAGGCCGAAACCGTCGATGGTGGAGTATTGCGCGCCGACACCGAAGAAGCGCTGCTTGCCTTCCGACACCTCGATGGTCGTCGGGATGCTGCCATCCGGTGCCAGCTTGTCCGCCTCGCGGATGGTGACGCTGGAAAAGACGCCGAGTTTTCGCAGGCGGTCCGACGCCTTCTTCAACTCGTCGGGCGAGTAGGGCTTGCCTTCGTTGATGCGGGCATAGCGCTTGATGAAATCCGGATCGACCGATTTCTGGCCGGTGACGCCGACATTGCCGAAGGGAGCGACGGGACCGCTTTCGACCTTCAACGAAACATCGACCGTATTGCTCGCATGGTCGGCGACGACATCGCGCTTGTCGAGCTTGGCGAGCGGATGGCCCTCGTTCTTGAAGTCGGCGACCATCTTGTCGCCTGCCTTCAGAATGGTCAGCGAGCCGGCATCGCCGCCGCGCACGAGGCCATAATTGGCCGGGTCCAGCCTGGTGGCGTCGCCGAGCAGGTTGATCTTTCCGAGCTTGAAGATCGGGCCGGGATCGACGCTGATCGTGACCGCAACAGGCTTGGCGCGGCTGAACGTCGGCGTCGGCGGCAAGGCATCGAGAGGCGTGCCGTTGACGGTGATGGTGACCACGCCGCCGTAACGGGCCTTCTCATAAAGCGTTGCGATCAGGCGGTCGCGGTCGTCACGCGCCTTCACGACGACGCCGAGGTCGCCGGAGACCGGCTTGTCCTTGTCGGAAATCAGCATCGAGCTGTCGTTCAACGCTTCCTTCAGATCCTTGTCGAGATTGTCGGCCTGGAAATCGACCGTATAGCGGACGGGATCGGACACCTGGTCCGCCGTTTCGTCTTCGCCCCAAAGCTTGATGCCGAAGAGCTTGAATGCAAAGGCATTTTGGGCGCACACAGGACCGAGCGCCAGCACTGCCGCAACCGCTGCCACGGTTCCTGCCTGCCGATACGCAATACTCTTTCTCGGTTCAGTTCTTTTATGCATACGCCGCTTTACGGTTACATGAGAACTTACTCAGTTTGACGTTTCCCGGGAGTTAACGCGCGGCCACCATAGAGGCAAAAGTCCCTCAGGTGTACCGTTTTGGAGTCAAAAACGGGGAAAAGATAACCTTTTCCGGGTGAAAAGCCCGCGTTTCACGGCGAGATTCCACCTGCTCAATCGAGCTAAAAACGGCGTGTTGGAGCTATTCTTCGACAGCGAGACCGACATCAAAGGTCTCGCAGCCCGAATAAAAAAATCCCGGACTTGTAGCCCGGGATCTCCGAAATTCGATGAAAAACCGATCAATAGCCGCCGTAACCGCCGCCATAACCACCGCGATAGCCGCCGCCATAACCACCGCGCGGGCAATCGTCGATATAGCGACGTCCGTAACGGTCGCGATAGTAGCACTGGCCGGGCTGTTCCCGGACGCTGCCGATGACTGCACCGGAAAGGCCGCCAATTGCGGCACCAACAGCTGCGCCGCGGACGTTACCGGTCACAGCTCCGCCGATGATCGCGCCGCCTGCTGCGCCGATGCCTGCGCCCTGTTCGGTCGGCGTGCAGCTTGCGATAGACAAGCCGACCAATGCGAGCATAAGAACTTTCTTCATTTACTCTCTCCAACGTTAGTTAAGCCGAACCTCGGCCAACGTCGTCCCCATTCTTCAGCTCCACCACGATGGGCTGTCTTTACAGTCCTGCAACGATAGAAAATATCGTGCAAAATATGATTGTCTATTGGTACGTCGCAGTTTTTTTCATGCTGAGCGAAGGCAGTCTCGCCTCTGGAGAGTAAAACAGTTCGCAAAGAGCAGAAAATCCGCTCCCTCTCTAAAGTAGAGGTTGATTGGATTGCGAAAAAGTCAAATGATGCCCCTTGCCTCTGGAGGAGAGGCAAGGAGGAAAATATGGCAAAGGTGACTTTGACGGTGAACGGCCGTTCGGTCAGCGGCGAGTGCGAGGATCGCACGCTGCTTGTCCATTTCATCAGGGAGAAACTCGGCCTGACCGGAACCCATGTCGGCTGCGATACCAGCCAGTGCGGCGCCTGTGTCATCCATATGGATGGCAAGTCGGTGAAGAGCTGTTCGATCCTGGCCGTTCAGGCTTCCGGCTCCAAGATCACAACCATCGAGGGTTTGGCCGCCAATGGCGAGCTGCATCCGGTCCAGGCTGCCTTCAAGGAGCATCATGGCCTGCAATGCGGCTTTTGCACGCCGGGCATGGTGATGGCATCGGTCGACGTGATCAACCGCCATGGCGGCAAGCTGGACGAGAAGACGGTGCGCAGCGAACTCGAAGGCAATATCTGTCGATGCACCGGCTATCACAACATCGTCAAGGCGGTGCTTTCAGCCAATGCCACAATGAACGCCGCCCAGCAGGCGGCCGAATAAATTCCACCGAGATCGTCTGGCTAAACGCTTGGACTGTGATCTTGGCGGATTGCCGGGCCCGGAACCCCAATGGAGGATGTGATGGGCGTTGAAGGCATTGGTGCGCGTGTGGCGCGCAAAGAAGACAAGCGATTTCTGACGGGCAAAGGGCGCTACACCGACGATATGGTGACGCCGGGAATGAAATACGCCTATTTTGTCCGTAGCCCGCATGCGCATGCAAAGATTAGGAGTATCGATGCGTCGGCGGCACTCTCCATGCCAGGCGTGATCGGCGTACTCGAGGGCAAGCAGCTACTTGATGACGGCATCGGCAATCTGATCTGCGGCTGGATGATCCATTCCCGCGACGGCTCCCCGATGAAGATGGGCGCGTGGCGGCCGCTGGCGGTCGATACCGTGCGCTATGTCGGTGATGCCGTCGCCATCGTCGTTGCCGATAGTCTTGGCGAGGCGCGCGATGCGGCTGAAGCCGTAGCGGTCGATTATGAGGAACTGCCGGCCGTCGTCGAGGCAGTTGACGCGCTGAAAGCCGGCGCACCGCAGATCCATCCGGAAGCGGCAAACAACCTGATTTTCGACTGGGAGCTTGGCGACGCGGCAGCGACCGACAAGGCGATTGCCGAGGCAGCCCATGTCACCGAAATCGAGATCCACAACAACAGGCTCTCGCCGAATGCCATGGAGCCGCGCGCCACACTCGGCATCTACGATGCGGCCGAGGACCATTATACCTGCTACACCACAAGCCAGAACCCGCATGTGGCCCGGCTCGTCATGAGCGCCTTTTATAATGTCGCGCCGGAAAACAAGCTGCGCGTCATCGCGCCGGATGTCGGCGGCGGCTTCGGCTCGAAGATCTATATCTATCCGGAAGAGATTGTCTGTCTCTGGGCGTCGAAGAAGACCGGCGTGCCCGTCAAATGGACGGCTGACCGCACGGAAGCTTTCCTCACCGATGCGCATGGCCGCGACCATGTTTCCAAGGTCAAGATGGCCTTCGATGCGCAAAATCGCATGACGGCCCTCAAGGTCGACACGATCGCCAATCTCGGCGCCTATATGTCGCTTTTTTCCTCGGCGGTGCCGACCTATCTCTATGCGACGCTGCTGTCGGGGCAATATGCCATTCCGGCGATCCACGCCAATGTCCGCACGGTCTATACCAATACCGTGCCCGTCGATGCCTATCGCGGGGCAGGGCGGCCGGAGGCGACCTATCTGCTGGAGCGCACGGTGGAAACGGCGGCGCGCGAACTCGGCGTCTCGCCGGCGGAACTCCGGCGGATCAACTTCATACGTTCGTTCCCCTACCAGACGCCCGTGATCATGAATTATGACGCCGGCGATTACGAGGCTTCGCTCAACGCCGCCATGCAGCAGGCCGATTGGGCCGGCTTTCCGGCCCGCAAGGCGGAGGCCGCCCGTCGCGGCATGAAGCGCGGCATCGGCATGAGTTGCTACATCGAAGCTTGCGGCATCGCGCCCTCGCAGGCGGTGGGATCGCTCGGGGCAGGCGTCGGCCTCTGGGAATCGGCAGAGGTGCGGGTCAATGCGGTCGGGACCATCGAAGTCCTCACCGGATCGCACAGCCATGGACAGGGGCATGAGACGACGTTTGCGCAATTGGTCGCAGATCGCCTCGGTGTGCCGATCGACAGCGTCTCCATCGTCCATGGCGATACCGACAAGGTGCAGATGGGCATGGGTACCTATGGTTCCCGCTCGGGCGCTGTCGGCATGTCCGCCGTCGTCAAGGCGCTCGACAAGGTGGAGGCGAAGGCAAAGAAGATCGCCGCTCACCTGATGGAAGCCGACGAAAGCGATATCGTCATCGAGAACGGCGAGTTGAAAGTCGCGGGCACCGATAAGACGCTGCCCTGGTTCCAGGTGGCGCTGGCTTCTTATACGGCACACAATCTCCCCGCCGGCATGGAGCCGGGCCTCAAGGAAACCGCTTTCTACGATCCGGCAAACTTCACCTTCCCGGCCGGCTGCTACATCTGCGAGGTCGAGGTGGACCCGGAAACCGGCAAGACGGAGATCGTGCAGTTTGTCGCGGCCGACGACTTCGGCAATATCATCAATCCGATGATCGTCGAGGGACAGGTGCATGGCGGCATCGCGCAGGGCATCGGTCAGGCGTTGCTGGAAGGCGTGCATTATGACGAGAGCGGCCAGCTGCTGACGGCGAGCTTCATGGACTACACCATGCCGCGCGCCGACGATCTGCCGTCCTTCCAGCTTTCGCATCAGAACACGCCGTGTCCGAACAATCCGCTAGGGATCAAGGGATGCGGCGAGGCGGGCGCCATCGGCTCGCCGCCGGCGCTGATCAACGCCATTACCGATGCCATCGGCAACAACGGGCTGACCATGCCGGCGACCCCGCTCAAGGTGTGGGAAGCGGCGCGGGCCACGGCCTGAAACGAGAGGAGGATAGGACTATGTATGCAACGAATTACCATCGCGCCTCCTCGGTCGACGAAGCCGTCAAGCTTCTGTCCAATACCGATGAAGGCAAATATGTCTCCGGTGGCATGACGCTGATCGCCACCATGAAGCAGCGCCTGGCATCGCCGAGCGATCTCGTCGATCTCCGGCATATCCCTTCGATCAAGGGGATCCGCGTCGATGGCCGCAGGGTCACGATCGGAGCGGCGACCACCCATGCGGAGGTTGCCTCCTCTGCTGCGATCCGCGCGGTCTGTCCGGCGCTCTGCGACCTTGCCGGCATGATCGGCGATCCGCATGTCCGGCATATGGGGACGATCGGCGGCTCCATCGCCAACAACGATCCGGCAGCGGATTATCCGTCGGCGATGTTGGCGCTGAATGCCACCATCGTCACCGACCGGCGCCAGATCGCGGCCGACGACTTCTTCCAGGGTCTGTTCGAGACGGCGCTGGATGGGGCGGAGCTCATTACCTCCATCGCCTTCGACGCGCCGGAGCGGGCAGGCTATGCCAAGTTCCCCAACCCCGCTTCGCGCTATGCGATGACGGGGGTCTTCGTCGCCAAGGGGGCAGGTGGGGTACGCGTTGCCGTCACCGGTGCCGGTGCGGACGGCGTGTTCCGCCATGCCGAACTGGAGCAGGCACTTGCGGCCAATTTTCTGCCGGACGCGGTTACCGGCGTGACAGTGGACCCATCGGCGCTGCTCTCCGATCTGCACGCCACGGCCGAGTATCGCGCCAATTTGATCAAGGTCATGGCCAAGCGTGCCGTGGCTGCGGCATAGATTGCCGCAAATAAGCTCGGAGCGGTGGGGTTTACCCGCCGCTCCGGAGAGAGTGTTTCCAGCACAGTTTCGATTGTCAATTTGATGTGATTGGCTATTCTTGTCTGGAATTGTTCAAAATTAGGGGCCATTTGCCGCAGCGGGCGCGAAAGCAATGCGGAGGGGTTGACGTGTGATCCGGCATTCTCGAAAACGGTCGCACGGTACTGGAGCATATGATGGATTTCGAAGCATTTTTTAAGGGCGAGCTGGAAGGTCTTCACAATGAAGGCCGCTACCGGATCTTCGCAGATCTGGAACGCCGCAGTGGCAATTTCCCCCGCGCCATCAGGCATACCCCGAACGGCCCGCAGGAAGTGACCGTCTGGTGCTCCAACGACTATCTCGGCATGGGTCAGCATCCGAAAGTGATCGAGGCGATGAAGCAAGCGATCGATCACTGTGGCGCGGGTGCGGGAGGCACCCGGAATATTTCTGGCACCAACCACTACCATGTTCTGCTTGAGCAGGAGCTTGCCGATCTCCACGGCAAGGAATCCGCGCTGATCTTCACCTCGGGCTACATCTCCAATTGGGCGACGCTCGGCACGCTCGGCGCGCGCATTCCCGGCCTCATCATCTTCTCGGATGCGCTCAACCACGCATCGATGATCGAAGGCATTCGCTATGCGAAGTGCGACAAGGTCATCTGGAAGCATAACGACCTGCATGACCTCGAAGCCAAGCTGAAGGCTGCCGATCCGAAGGCGCCGAAACTGATCGCGTTCGAGAGTGTCTATTCCATGGATGGCGATATTGCTCCCATCAAGGAAATCTGCGATCTCGCCGACAAGTATGGCGCGATGACCTATCTCGACGAAGTGCATGCCGTCGGCATGTACGGCCCGCGCGGCGGCGGCATTGCCGAGCGCGAGGGATTGATGGATCGCCTGACCGTCATCGAAGGCACGCTCGGCAAGGCATTCGGCGTCATGGGCGGCTATATTGCTGCTTCCACGGCGCTCTGTGATTTCATCCGGTCGTTTGCATCAGGCTTCATTTTCACGACGTCGCTGCCGCCGGCTCTGGCTGCGGGTGCCGTCGCCTCGATCCAGCACCTGAAGGTTAGCCAGTTCGAACGCATGCGCCATCAGGATCGCGTGCGCAAGCTGCGTGCGCAGCTCGATGCGGCCGGCATTCCGCACATGCCGAACCCGAGCCATGTCGTGCCTGTCATGGTCGGCGATGCGGCCAAGTGCAAATGGATTTCGGATCTGCTGCTCGACGCCGGCGTCTATGTCCAGCCGATCAACTATCCCACGGTGCCGAAGAAGACCGAGCGTCTGCGCATCACGCCGACGCCGCTGCATTCGGATGGCGATATCGAGCAGCTTGTCGGTGCGCTGCACGCGCTTTGGTCTCGCTGTGCGCTCGCAAGGGCCGTTGCGTAAGAGACGGCTTCTGCTTTCGGCCAGGTCATTATGGCCTTCCGCCAAGAATGGAATAGCTGCTGAGCCAGACTTGCTATCAAGCTGCCACAAATTGTAAGCTTATACTTACGTTTTACGCAGCTTTCTCCCGCTGAGCGACGAGCACGGCGGCACGGCTGCGTGCTTCCGCGTCCGCGGCAAAGACGGCATCCATGGTGTCGGCGCTGCCGGTTGCGATCATCTCGTCCATGACGGCTTCGGCAATATCGGCCATTTCGAGGAAGCCGATGCGGCCATCCACGAAGGCGTGGAAGGCGATTTCCTCGGCCGCATTCATGATCGCGCCCTGAAGGCCGCCGCGCTCCAGCGCCGTGCGGGCAAGGCGCAGCGCCGGGAAGCGAATCTCGTCCGGCGCTTCGAAATCGAGCCGGGCGAGCTTGGCGAAATCCAGCCGGTCGACGCTGAGCTTCGTGCGGGCGGGATAGGTGAGTGCATAGCCGATGGCGGTACGCATGTCGGGACAGCCGAGCTGCGCCAGAATGGAGCCGTCCGTATAGCCGACCATGGAATGAATGACGGATTGCGGATGGACCACGACTTCGATCTGATCGGGGCGCACGTCGAACAGGTGCTTGGCCTCGATCATCTCCAGCGCCTTGTTGAACATGGAGGCGCTGCCGATCGAGATCTTGAAGCCCATCGACCAGTTGGGATGGGCGCGCGCGATCGCCGGCGTGACATTGGCCATCTGCTCCCGCGTCCAGGTGCGGAAGGGGCCGCCGGATGCGGTCAGGATGATGCGCTCCACCGCATGCTGCTGGTCGTCTTCCAATGCCTGGAAAATGGCGCTGTGCTCGCTGTCGACCGGGATCAGCCGTCCCCCACCTTCGGCTACGGCGCGCACGAAGAGATCGCCGGCGGAGACGAGACATTCCTTGTTGGCAAGCGCGATATCGGCGCCACGGCGGGCGGCTGCGAGCGTCGGCGCAAGACCGGCGGTGCCGACGATCGCCGCCATCGCCCAGTCCGAGGGCATCGAGGCAGCCTCGATCAGAGCATTCTTGCCGGCGCCGACGGCAATGCCGGTGCCTGCAAGCGCATCCTTCAAATCCTGATAGCGCTCTTCCTTGGCCGTCACCGCAAAAGCGGCGCCGCAGGCCTTGGCCTGCTCGGCCAAAAGCTCGATATTGTCATGCCCGGTGATGGCGGCGATATCGAAGGCGTCTCGTCCGCCAAGCTGGGCGATGACGTCGAGCGTGTTCTGGCCGATGGAGCCGGTCGAACCCAATATCGTCAGGCGCCGGCGCGCCTTGCTGGCGGTGTTCATTCAGGTATCCGCATTTGCTGCTGCTTCCCATGGCTCTACAGGGGATTGCCGGGAGCGGCAAGTCCGGAGCCATGCAACCGCACCGCTGGCGGTGCACGCGAAAAGCGAGCGTGCAATTAGTCATATTTTTTTCAATCTCCATTGAACCAAATGCAAACTGCTGCGTTTTCCGACCACCTGGGTGCGGAGGGTGACGAATGGTTTTCAAGGCGGCAACGTTTCACGGCATGGAGCTCTATCTGGAAAACGAGCAGGCCAGACGCTCGGCGCTGGAATCCGCCGTTGCCAACGCGCTCGCCGTTGCCGGCGGAATCGATGCTTCCGATGTCACCGTGATCGCGGCAGGCCAGGAAATCCGCCTGCACGGTTCCGTCGCGACCTATCAGGAGGTCAAGCGGGCAACCGCGGTCGCCGAATCCATTCCTGGTGTGCGGTTGGTGAGGAATAGGATTGCGGTGGGGTGAGCGAGGACGTCACCGCCCATCCTTTGTGGGCCTGCATTCGACATCTATTTAGGAGCGTTAGAAACTTTGTGACCGCAACTTTGGCTACCAAGCTAAGGGCTAGAATTGGAGACTGCAATCGCTACTAGATGGTCACCAAAACTTTGCGAACTGAGTGATGAAGTACAAAACGCTGATCGAAGATTGGGTCTGTTGCACCTCTGAATCCCCATAGGTCTCGTACCTTCTGGTGTTCACTCTCAATGATGTCAAATTGATTGCCAATCATTCCTACTCGGAAGAGAAGGCGAACGAGATCGTTTATGCCGACGTTTTTCAAGAGATTTTTCGCAGCCTTATCTTTTACGGCAATATCCCTTAGCCGTCTTTCAAGATCATCGACGGTGAAGGCGTAGTGTTTTCCCCTGAACATGGCCAAGATGGCAGCCTTTGAGGGCTCGTCGAATGATGCTGAGATTTCTTCAGTGAACTCCTCGAGCATTGCTTCGCCAAAAGAGGCTTCCGACGAGATGAAGTCTGGCGCCCCGATGCTACGCTTACCGAAGGCTAGTTCGGCGGCAGCCTTAAGACGAAGCAAGACGCCTCTCGGTCTGTGGAGACCAGCGTCCAGCAGATACCTTCGGATATCTTTTTGACCGACAAAATCGGGTAGATATACTGACAGCGGATCGTCACTCTCTTCGCCGGTAACTTCGATCTCGGAGAGGCGCATCTTATTCTCAAAGATGGTCAGAACAGGATGGTGCTCAACATTCTCGTTATACCAATTTAAGTTCACTCCGAATGCGTCAATGATTTTCCCAAGTTCCTGCGTCGTTAGTTTAATCGAGCCCAATATTTCCGAGCGTAGACTGGCGTAAACCGTGATGTCGAGCTTAGCGTCTGAAAAATGATTGTTCATGTTATAAGCTGAGAACAGGAGGTCGCGGACCAGCCGTCGATCTCGATCTCCGTCACCGTCCTCGCTCATGAAAAATTCTAGTTCATCGAAGTAAAGACGCGCAGCCTTTCCTGATCGTAGTGTTATGAGCCGGAGAGATGAAATGATCAGGCGCACGAGTTCTAGCAGCTGCATCTTTCCTTCAGCAGAGCGTCTTGCTTCGATCTCCGCTGCTAGTTCCGATTTCAGCGCGCCGACATCTACGGAAAGCTTGATTGCGCCCTTAACACGCTCAATATGCATTTTATCATAAATTGTATTGAATTTATGATTGTTTGCCTCGAGCAACATTGTGATGTCTTTATAAACATCGGCGCCGGAAAGTATTGCTTCCGGAGGTATCAATCGAAATACGTTTTTAAGTATGTACCATTCCCATACGGTTTTGTAATCAGCTTCGGATCGGAAAGTTTTTTGATCTTCGACTATAATCACGTCGATCATCTTGTCGAGGGCGTCTCTGTCCTCCTTTCTTATATGCGACTTGAACAGAACGGCTGCGCTATACTGCTCAGGCTGTTGTCGTCTCAGGTGCAGCATAAGGGTCGTTTTCCCACTCCCTTTCGGTCCCACAATAAATGTGCGAGCGCCGGAGCGGAGTTCTTCCATCTTTATCCGAGGAGGGTCGACGAATGCGTTGTCCAGGATGCTCGAACCCTGCTTGTCTTGTTTGATGAATTCGTGAAGAGCATCACGTTCTCCGAACTGTAAGTTCTCGACGAGGATTGGCAGTGAGCTTTGCATAAACGATGTCCTGTTGGTTGCGAAGTTTTGCCTTGGCAGGCTGTAAGATGCAACCGAAACTTTTAGCTATGTCTTGCCTGAACTAACCTCGGAGTGACGACGTGCAGGTCATCTAATGATCAATCAAAAGTTTTTTTTATTGAGATCATTGCAGCCATCGAGAACACAGGGTGACATTGTCAGCCGGAACGAGCTGAGCAAGGCAAATTGAGCCTGATCCGATGGGTTTAGAAATGGTGAAAACCGCGAATCCCAGTGAGGACGCCGTAAGAGTTAAAGATAGATCATTGACACCTGCTGATGTCCGAAATGCCTGCAAATGTTGGTAGTTCTGGTAGACAGATTCGTCCAAATGCAGGCCAAGAACGATACTGAGTGCTGAAACAATGGTGATCTCGACGCGATTCGAACGCGTGACCCTCAGATTAGGAATCTGATGCTCTATCCTGCTGAGCTACGAGACCACTCGGCATGATCCATACAAAAGCAAAGGCCGGAAGCCAAGCCTTTTTGCGTCGTGGGGACAATCTGTCTTGAGCGTGCGCCCCGCGCGGCCTTGGGGGCTGCGCGGGCCATCATTGAGAAGTCTCAGGCGTTGAGGCGCTGTTCGGCGAGGCGCACCCAATAGGAAATGCCGTGGGCGATGGCTTCGTCGTTGAAATCGTAGGCCGGGTTGTGCAGGCCGGCGCTGTCGCCGTTGCCGACGAAGATGAAGGCGCCGGGGCGGGCGAGCAGCATGTAGGAGAAATCCTCGCCGCCCATCATCGGGTCGATATTCGGGATGACATTGCCTGAGCCGGCGATTTCCTCGGCCACCGCAGTTGCGTGCTCAGTCTCGTCGGCATGGTTGAAGGTGACGGGGTAGTTGCGGTGGAATTCGATCTCGACTTCCGCGCCGTGGCTCGTCGCGATGCCTGTCACGATCTGCTTGAAGCGCTGCTCGGCAAGGTCGCGCATCTCGGGGTCAAGCGTGCGCACCGTCCCGGCGAAGCTCGCATCGTTCGGAATGACGTTATGTGCATTGCCGGCGTTGAACTTGGTGACGGAAACCACCACCGATTTCAGCGGGTTGGCGCTGCGCGAGGCGATAAGCTGCAGGTTGGAGACGATCTGCGCGCCGATGGCGATCGGGTCGATCGTCTTGTGCGGCATGGCGGCATGGCCGCCGAGGCCCTTGATCGAGACGGTGAATTCATCGGTCGCCGCCATGATCGCGCCCTTGCGGATGGCGAAGTGGCCGACCGGCAGGCCCGGCATATTGTGCATGCCATAGACCTCGGCGATCTGGAAGCGCTCCATCATGCCGTCCTTGACCATGGCGTCGCCGCCGGCGCCGCCTTCTTCGGCCGGCTGGAAGATGACGGCGACATTGCCGTTGAAATTGCGGTTCTCGGCGAGGTATTTCGCAGCCCCCAGAAGCATGGCGGTGTGCCCGTCATGGCCGCAGGCATGCATCTTGCCGGCAGTCTGGGATGCATAGGGCTTGCCGGTGATTTCGGTCAGCGGCAGGGCGTCCATGTCGGCACGCAGGCCGATCGTGCGGCCCTCTCCCTTGCCGCGGATCAGGCCGACGACGCCGGTGCGGCCGATGCCGGTCACCACTTCGTCGACGCCGAAGGCACGCAGCTTCTCGGCCACGAAGGCGGCCGTATTCTCAACGGCATAGAGGAGTTCGGGATGCGCATGGATATGGCGGCGCCACTCGGTCACTTCGCCCTGGAGTTCTGCGGCTCTGTTCAAGATCGGCATATGCTGATTTTCCTGCTGCTCAATATCGATTCTGGTTCAACCTGCGGGTCCTTGGCACAGCCTCGGCCAGCTTATCGCGGCCTTTGCGGCGTGCCATCGGGAAATAAAGTCGTCAATCGCCTTTGCCTTCTCCTAGCCATATAGGTTAAATAGACGAAGCTTTCGAGAAAATTCCGGACTTCTGAAGGATAGATCGTGCCGACGAAGCAGAATCGTTTGTATGCCGCCCTGCGGCTCGTTCCTATGGCCGCAGCAGCATCCATGCTTTTCCTGTCGACCGCGCAAACGGCCGGAGCCAATCCGCATATTCTCGTCGATGTCAGCACCGGCCGCGTTCTCGACCAGCAGGAGGCGTTTCGCCGCTGGTATCCTGCCTCGCTCACCAAGCTGATGACGACCTATGTGACCTTCCGGGCCATCCAGTCCGGTCAGGTCCGGCTCGATGCGCCCGTCGTCATGTCGAAGCTTGCTGCCGCACAGCCGCCGGCCAAGATGTACTTCAAGCCGGGCCAGAAGATGACGCTCGACAATGCCTTGAAGATGATGCTGGTCAAATCGGCGAACGATCTTGCCATGGCCGTTGCCGAGACGGTCGGTGGTTCGCAGCAGGGCTTCGTGGCGCGGATGAATGCGGAAGCTGCCCGCCTCGGCATGCGCGACTCGCATTTCATCAATCCGAACGGTCTTCCGGGCAAGGGGCAATATACGACGGCGCGCGATCTTGCGATCCTCAGCGTGGCGCTGCGCCGCGAGTTCCCGCAATATGCCGGCTATTTCTCGCTCGAGGGCTTTACCAACGGCGTCAAGCAGGTGCCGAACATCAATATGCTCATCGGCCGCTTCGACGGCGCCGATGGCATGAAGACCGGTTTCATCTGCGCGGCCGGCTTCAACCAGATCGCCTCGGCAACCCGCAACGGCCGCACGCTGATCTCGGTCGTCCTCGGCACCGACAGCCTGGCGGCGCGCGCCGACGATTCCGCCAATCTGCTGGAAAAGGGCTTCCAGAACCAGCTGTCTACCCGCGATACGCTGGCGACCCTCAGGCCAGATACGCCGGTCACGGCCGATGTCGCCGATGTCACGGCCGACATCTGCAGCACCAAGGGCGCGCAGGCGCGCAGCGAAACTCGCGATCCCTTCGGCCGCACCAAGGTACAGTCGCCCTATATCCACGAAATGGATCATGAGCCCAATTTCGTCTATGCCGGCCTGATCGGCGGCCAGGATATCGCCACCGCCGCCAAGGGCGACAAGGATGATGTCACGGCCAGAGGCGACAAGGCGACCAGAGACAATAAGATCGCCATCTCCAGCGGCGCGTCCAATGTGCCGGTCCCGATGCCGCGGCCCAGTTTCTAGAGCGGTTCAACCTCTGAACCGCTCCGCCTTTTTGTTTTAACGCAATTCCGGACGGAAAACCGCTACGCACTTTTCCTGGAATTGCTCTTAGTATCGGATAGTTCTCATGAGCGTTTCGCAGCAAAGAGTGCCGGTTGCTATCCTGACCGGCTTCCTCGGTGCGGGTAAATCGACCCTGCTCAACCGCATCCTCAAGGATGAGGCTATGCGTGATGCGGCTGTCATCATCAATGAGTTCGGCGATGTCGGCATCGATCATCTGCTGGTGGAAAGCTCCGGCGATTCCATCATCGAGCTTTCCGATGGCTGCCTGTGCTGCACCGTGCGCGGCGAGCTGGTGGATACGCTGGCAAACCTCATGGACGCCATGCAGACCGGGCGCATCCGGCCGCTGAAGCGCATCGTCATCGAAACGACGGGCCTTGCCGATCCCGCTCCGGTCATGCAGTCGATCATGGGCAATCCGATCATCGCGACCAATTTCGATCTCGATGGCGTCATCACTGTCGTCGATGCGGTCAACGGCCTGCAGACGCTCGATAATCACGAAGAGGCGCGCAAGCAGGTGGCGGTTGCCGACCGGCTGATCGTTTCCAAGACCGGGATTGCCGGCGCCGTGCCGGCAGCGCAGCTGGAGAGCAGGCTGAGGGCGCTCAATCCGCGCGCGCAGATCTTGAATGCCGATAGCGACGAGGCGGGACGCGCCGCCATTCTCATCAACGGCCTTTACGATCCGGCATCCAAGATCGCCGATGTCGGCCGCTGGCTGCAGGATGAGCTTGAGGCGGACGAAGATCATCATCACCATGATGACCATGATGACCACGATCACCACGACCATGATCACCATCACGGCGATCATGGGCACCATCATCACCATCATGCGCACCATCACGGCCACCGGCATCAGCACGCTCATGATGTCACCCGCCATGACGGGTCGATCCGCTCCTTCTCGATCGTCGAGACGCAGCCCATCGATCCCACGGCGCTCGAAATGTTCATCGATCTTCTTCGTTCGGCGCATGGCGAAAAGCTCCTGCGCATGAAGGCGATCGTTGCAGTATCGGACCGGCCGGAACGCCCGGTCGTGCTGCATGGGGTGCAGAATATTTTCCACGCGCCGGTGCGCCTGCCGGCCTGGCCCGATCCCGAAGATCGGCGCACGCGTATGGTCATCATCACCAAGGATCTGCCTGAGGATTTCGTGAAGGGCCTGTTCGACGCCTTTCTCAGCAAGCCGCGCGTCGATACGCCTGATAGGGCGGCGCTGCAGGACAATCCGCTGGCCGTGCCGGGGATGAAGTTTTAGGTTCGCGTCGATGGCCTCGGTTTAGCCAATCACCCCTTGCGGATCACAAATCGGTGACCGTTTTCCGTCTTCTCGCTTGCGAGAAGCGTGTGGCCCTTTTCATTGCAGAGATGGGGAATGTCGATGACGGCGAGCGGATCCGTGGTTTCCACGGTCAAGGTCGTGCCGCTTGCCATGGCGCGCAGGCGCTTTTCCGTCTTGATCGCCGGATAGGGGCATTTCAGGCCACGCAGATCGTAGATCTCGGTATCCGGGCTATTCACTCTTCGCCCAGAACTTCCAGAAAGGCGGCTTCTTGGCCTCGGTCTGCGCAGTCTCGACGGCGGGGTTCGGCGCGTAGGCGAGCGCATTGAGGCCGGGGTTCATCGGGTTTGCCGCCGGGATCGGCACGTTCGCGGGAACATTGGCAGCAACGATCGGGCCGGCTGCGGGCTGCTGCGCAGTCGCCAACGGGGCGCCTGCCGCAGGGCTTGCTGCCGCCACGCGGATACTTGCCGTCGTCGGATTGCCCGTCGGGCTCGCAACGGTGCCGCCGCGCGCGATCTGTTGCGCCGACTGGTTGGACATCATCGATTCGAGGTCGGCAACCTTCATCATCTTGCCGGCGGCAAGGGCAGTGCCTGTTGGAGCATAGGCGAGATCATGGCCCTTGCGCTGCTTGGCGACGACGGCCTTGCGCTCTGCCTCGGTCGGATCGTACCAGGCCATGCCGTCGAACTTCTTGGAGGCCATGGCGTAATCCGCCTGGTACTGCTTGTCATAGGTCGCAAGCGCCGTCTGCAGAGCAGGTGGGGTGGTCATGACAGGGCATTTGCCACCGGCGTTGAAGGGGCCGCTCGCCTGCTGGTTGAAGACGTATTTCTTCTCGCAGACCTCGACCTCGGGCGGGCGCTTGGTGACTTCGAAATTGTCGTAGCCGACCTTCAGCATCTTCCAGAATTCGATATTCGGGCTGAGGCGATGCTTCCACATGTTTTCCGCCGTCATGCGGAAGGGGAAGGCCTCGAGCTGAACGGCCTTCTGGCCGCCCTTGAAGGCATCGCGCGCGAAGGCATAGATCTCCAGCACCTGCTGGTCGGTCATCGAATAGCAACCGGACGACGAGCAGGCGCCATGGATCATCAGATTGTTGCCGCTGCGGCCATTGGCGGCATCGTAGCGGTTCGGAAAGCCGGTGTTGATGGCAAGGTAGTATTTCGAATTCGGATTCAGATTGGCCGGCGTCAGCATATAGAAGCCTTCCGGCGCCTGCCGGTCGCCTTCCTTCACCTTCGGGCCGAGACGGCCGGACCAGGCGCAGATCTTGTAATCGGCGATGACTTCGAAGCGGTTGCTCTGGTTCGCCTTCAGGATCTCCATCACGCCTTCTTCCTTGAAGATGCGGATCATGATCGGCGAGTTGCGGTCCATACCCTTCTTGCCCATGTCGGCGAGGATATGGCTCGGAAGCGGTTGTTCGACCTTGTTCTTCACCTTCGACAGGTCGATCGACGCGGTGTCCAGCGCGTCGTTGCAGCCGGCGAGCGCCAGCGCCATCAGGGAAACATAGGCAAGGTGACGAATGCGCATTCTGACTTGGTCCATAAATGCGAAGAGTGGCAGCTCGATCTGTTTCGCCACTCCCCTCGAAGCATGAAACGGAATCATAGACGGTTTATACTTGAAAATTCCTTACCAGCCTATGACGTGCCCGCAACGCGTCGGCAAGCTTTTCTTTGCCATAATAGCTTCGATAACGGAAATGTGGCCAAGGTTTGGCCTCATTCCCGTTTTTCGCGATCACTTTTTCTGAAAACAGCTTAGAGATTGCGGCCGATGTTGAGGAATTTCTGCCGGCGGTCGTTGCGCAATTGTTCACCCGAACGGCTGGAAAGCTCTGCAAGCGCGTTCGCAATCGTCTCGCCGGCCGCGCTTATCACCGCGTTCGGATCGCGATGCGCGCCGCCGACAGGCTCGGAGATGATGCCGTCGATCACGCCGAGACTTTTCAGGTCATCGGCAGTTATCTTCATATTGGTGGCGGCTTCCTTCGCGCGCGTTGAATCGCGCCAGAGGATCGAGGCCGCACCTTCGGGCGAAATCACGCTGTAGATCGAATGTTCGAGCATATAAACGCGGTTGCCGACGGCAATCGCGATGGCGCCGCCCGAACCGCCTTCACCGATCACGATGGAGACGATCGGTACCTTCACGCCGAGACACATCTCGGTCGAGCGGGCAATCGCTTCGGCCTGGCCGCGTTCTTCCGCCCCGACGCCCGGATAAGCGCCGGCGGTATCGACCAGGGTGATGACGGGCAGCTGAAAGCGATCGGCCATTTCGAGGATGCGGATCGCCTTGCGGTAGCCTTCCGGCCGGGCGCTGCCGAAATTGTGCTTCAGGCGGCTCTTGGTGTCGTTGCCTTTTTCCTGGCCGATGAGGGCGACCGGCTGACCGCGGAAGCGGGCAAAACCTGCCTGGATGGCGGCATCCTCGGAAAATTGGCGATCGCCGGCCAGCGGCGTGAATTCCGTAAACAGCGTACTGGCATAGTCGATGAAATGCGGGCGCTGCGGGTGGCGGGCGACCTGTGTCTTCTGCCAGGCGTTAAGCTTGGAATAGATGTCGACCATCGCCTCGCGGACGCGGCTTTCAAGCCGCCCGACTTCCTCGGACGTATCGATGCTTTCGTCTTCGCTCGCCAGTTTCTTGAGCTCGTGAATCTTGCCTTCGAGATCCGAGATGGGTTTTTCGAAGTCCAGATAATTGTGCATGAGGTGCGTTTCCGATCCTTTTGCCCGTGACGAGAGATGGCGGCTTGAGCCTGTATGCCGGTCCTAATCCTGTTTTTTTGCCTGTTTGGCAAGGGGGTGATGCGTTTGGACCAGCTGATGAAGGCGTTCTTCCAGTACATGTGTGTAGATTTGTGTCGTCGAAATGTCCGAATGCCCCAGAAGTTCCTGCACCACGCGCAGGTCTGCGCCGTTGGCGAGAAGATGGCTCGCGAAGGCATGGCGCATCACATGCGGCGAAATCATCGAAGGCGTCAGGCCGGCCCGGATGGCAAGATCCTTGAGATCGCGTGCAAAGACCTGCCGCGGCAGATACCCCTGCTTGGACGCGGCGGGGAAAAGCCAGGGGCTTTCCGGCAGCGGCTGCTTGGCATTGGCTGAAATGGCGGCCTGCAGACGCCCATAGGCCTTCAGGGCCGAAATGGCGGTCTGCGATAGCGGCACCAGCCGCTCCTTGTTGCCTTTGCCGCGGATCATCAGGAAGCGTCCTTCCTGATCCAAGACTTTCGCCGGCAGGGAGACGAGCTCGCTGACGCGCATGCCGGTGGCGTAAAGCATTTCCAGAAGCACCAGCATGCGCAGGCGCTGCAGCTGATCGGGCCCTTCGAGCGCCGCTTCCCGCTCCGCCTGGGTCAGAAGCTTCGTCACTTCATCGACGCCCATCGTCTTCGGAAGGGCGCGGCCTTTCTTCGGCGCATCGAGAATTCCGGTGGGATCGTCCGTGCGCAGACCTTCGGCATAGAGGAACTTGTAGAACTGCCGCATGGCGGAGAGGCGGCGTGCCTGGGAGGATGGCTTGAAGCCCTGGCTCGACAGGCTGGAAAGATAGGCGGCCAGATCACCGGGGCTTGCCTCCGTCAAGCGGACGCCCTGCCCGGAAAGAAATGAATGGAGATCGTCGAGATCGCGCTCGTAGGATTGCAGCGTGTTAACGGCAGCACCTCGCTCGGCGCTCATCATCTCCAGAAAGGCTTCCAAGTGCACTCGCCCCAGATCCCTCTTGCCCGCTCGTATATTCTCAGCTGGCGCGCTCATGGTTTCAGGGCGCCTGTCGTTGGTGGATTGAGGCGCTCGGGGGCAATGCGGATCGTCACGTCGCGCGGCTGGGGATCGACGAAAAGTACGAGGGCCCACATCGCTCCATAGATCGATCCGGCGATGACCGCGCAGATGACAAGGAAGCGAAACAGGGTGGGCATTCGAAAACTCTCCTTCGCCATTCGGTGGCGCGGCGATGCGCTATAATTATATTCCTTCAAGAGTTAGCCGAAGGATATTGCAGACATGTTTACGGCAGCGGCGTCTTGACGCTACCGGCGCATTTGACGATACCGTTTCCAAAGAAATTGTGAATGGGCCGATGAGTGAACAAGTCCTGACCCTTGCCGAGAGCTTGAGAGACAAGGCGCGCGCAGCGCTGGGTCAGCGCAATCTTGTCTTCGTGGGATTGATGGGAGCAGGAAAATCCTCGATCGGCCGGCCCGTTGCGCATCAGCTTGGCTTACCCTTCGTCGATACGGATGCCGAAATCGAGCGCGTGTCGCGCATGACGATCGCCGAACTGTTCGCCGCTTACGGCGAACAAGAGTTCCGAGCACTGGAGACCCGCGTCATCAAGCGGCTCCTCAAGGGCGGCCCGCGCGTCGTCTCGACGGGCGGCGGTGCGTTCATCAACGAACGCACGCGGCTGCATGTCAAGCGCGGCAGCCTTTCCGTCTGGCTGAAGGCCGATCTCGATGTGCTCTGGGAGCGGGTGAACAAGCGCGATACGCGCCCTCTGCTCAAGACCGAAAATCCGAAACAGACCCTCGAGAACCTGATGAATGCGCGCTATCCGATCTATGCGGAAGCCGATATCACGGTTCTCTCCCGCGATGTGAACAAGGACATCATGGTCAGGGAAGTCCTTGCCGCCATCGCCGAGGGAAAGACAGCAGAAAGCAAAATGCCATGAATGCGATCACACCGGCCTCAGCGGAGCGTCTCGTGCGCGTGCCTCTCGGCGAGCGCGCCTATGACATCCTGATCGGCCCCGGCCTGATCGCCGGCGCCGGGCGCGAAATCGCCGCGCGGCTGAAGGGCCGCAAGGCCGCCATCATCACCGATGAAAATGTGGCGCCGCTCTATCTCGGCGCGTTGGTCGCCAGCCTGGAAGCTGCTGATATCCAGGCTTCCAGCCTCGTTTTGCCGGCCGGCGAGAAGACCAAGAGTTTCGAGCACCTGATCACCGTCTGCGATGCGGTGCTGACTGCGCGTGTGGAGCGGAATGATGCGGTGATCGCGCTTGGCGGTGGCGTCATCGGCGATCTCTCGGGCTTTGCCGCCGGCATCGTGCGCCGCGGCGTCCGTTTCGTTCAAGTGCCGACATCGCTGCTGTCGCAGGTGGATTCGTCCGTCGGCGGAAAGACTGGCATCAACACGCATCACGGCAAGAACCTCGTCGGCGTCTTCCACCAGCCCGACCTCGTGCTGGCCGATACCGATGTGCTCAATACGCTGAGCGAGCGCGAATTCCGCGCCGGCTATGCCGAAGTCGCCAAATACGGCCTGATCGACAAGCCGGATTTCTTCGCCTGGCTCGAGGCCAACTGGAAGGATGTTTTTGCCGGCGGGGCGGCCCGCATTGAGGCGATCGCTGCGAGTTGCCAGGCGAAATCCGATGTCGTCGTTGCCGACGAGCGTGAAAACGGGGCGCGTGCCTTGCTCAATCTCGGCCACACCTTCGGCCATGCGCTCGAAGCGGCCACCGCCTATGACAGCCGCCGGCTGGTGCATGGCGAGGGTGTCGCGATCGGCATGGTGCTGGCGCATGAGTTTTCCGCGCGCCTCAATCTGGCAAGCCCGGATGATGCCAAGCGCGTCGAGACGCATCTGAAGGCCGTAGGCCTGCCGACGCGGATGGGCGATATTCCGGGCGAGCTGCCGCCGGCCGAGGTGCTGATGGATGCGATCGCGCAGGACAAGAAGGTCAAGAGCGGCAAGCTCACCTTCATCCTTACGCATGGTATCGGCCAGTCCTTCGTTGCCGACGACGTGCCGTCTTCCGAAGTCCTGAGTTTCCTGAAGGAAAAACATCCCTGATGACCGTCGAGGGCACGCTGGCTGTATTGCTCGAATATTGGCCCGAGATCATCTCGATCATCGTGCTCGTGTTGGTGTCGGCGTTTTTTTCCGGTTCGGAGACGGCACTCACCGCCGTCTCGCGCACCCGTATTCATACGCTGGAGGCCAACGGCGACGAAAGCGCCGGTATCGTGCGCCACCTCATCGAGCGTCGGGATCGGCTGATCGGCACCTTGCTTATCGGCAACAATCTCGCGAATATCTTGGCGTCTTCGCTGGCGACCAGCGTTTTCCTCGGTCTGTTCGGCAATTCGGGGGTGGCGCTGGCAACGGCAGCCATGACCGTCATTCTCGTCATCTTCGCTGAAGTCCTACCGAAGAGCTGGGCGATTTCGACTCCGGATCGCTTTGCGCTCAATGTGGCGGCGCCGGTACGGCTGTTTGTCGCGATCGTCGGCCCCGTGTCGAGTTTCGTCAACGCCATCGTGCGCTGGATCCTTGGGCTGTTCGGCATCAACCTCTCCAAGGAGGTGTCGATGCTGTCGGCGCACGAGGAGCTGCGCGGGGCTGTCGATCTGCTCCACCGTGAGGGTTCGGTCGTCAAAGCCGACCGCGATCGCCTGGGCGGCGTGCTCGATCTCGGCGAGCTGGAATTGTCCGACATCATGGTGCACCGCACGGCGATGCGAGCCATCAATGCCGATGACCCGCCCGAGGTGGTGGTGCGCGCGATCCTTGATAGTCCCTATACGCGCATGCCGCTCTGGCGCGGCACCATCGACAACATCATCGGCGTCGTGCATGCCAAGGACCTGCTGCGGGCGCTGGCGGAGCGCAATGTCGAGCCGGAAAATCTCGATATCGTCAAGATCGCGCAAAAGCCCTGGTTCGTGCCCGACAGTACCAATCTCGAAGACCAGCTCAACGCCTTCCTGCGCCGCAAGCAGCATTTCGCCGTCGTTGTCGACGAATATGGCGAGGTGCAGGGCATCGTCACCCTGGAAGACATTCTGGAGGAGATCGTCGGCGATATCGCTGACGAGCACGACCTCGATATCCAGGGCGTGCGGCAGGAGGCCGACGGCTCGATCGTCGTTGACGGCGTCGTACCGATTCGCGACCTGAACCGCGCGCTCGACTGGCACTTGCCCGACGAGGAGGCGACGACGATTGCGGGCCTCGTCATCCACGAATCGATGACCATTCCGGAAGAGCGGCAGGCCTTCACCTTTTATGGGAAACGCTTCATCGTCATGAAGCGGGAAAAGAACCGCATCACCAAACTGCGCATCCGCCCTGCCGAAACGGAAGAGGCGAAGCCGGAGTAATTCCGGCTTGCAGCCAACCTACCAACGGACTGCCTCGCCGGGAGCCGCGGGCTCTACCGCCAGCGCGTGCAGGCCAGCGTCCAGTTCCGGCTTCAAAAGCTCGTTGATCGCCCTGTGGCGCGCAAGGCGCGGCATGCCCGAGAACTTGGCGGAAACGATTCGAATTCTTATATGGGTTTCGCCGGTTCCGGTCATGTCAGGCTGATGGCCCGCATGAAGGTGGCTTTCATTGATGACGGCAAGGCGCTCGGGCGCGAAGGCGTCGGTGAGCTTCCGCTCAATGCGGGATTGCAGTGTCGTTTCCATATTCCCGCGTCGACCTCGCTTGCGAAAAAAGGCTCCCACAAAGCCTATAACATTCCTGTTTGTCAATTCTTGTTGTGGGGTATCCAAGGCCCCATAATTAGGACGCCATGAGACTTGATTCAAAATATTTCGATCGCATTCGCACCCGCCGCAAGCGCGCGCAGGAACCCGAACAGGGTCCGCCGACGTGCCAGTGGGACGGCTGCGACAAACACGGCACGCATCGCGCCCCGGTGGGGCGCAATGCGGAAGGGCAATTCTTTTTGTTCTGCTTCGAGCACGTCAAGGAATACAACAAGGGCTACAATTATTTCTCCGGCCTCTCGGATGGCGAGATTGCGCGTTATCAAAAGGAAGCCATCACCGGCCACCGTCCGACCTGGACGGTCGGTGTCAACAAGGCTGCCAAGAACAGTCCGCTTCAATCGGATATCCGCTCCGGCTCCTATTCCCGCGTTCGCGACCCATTCGGCTTCGTTAGGGAAGGCGAGGGGCAGGGGCGGGGACCGCGTTTCCCGCAGCAGCGCAAGCTGAAAACGCTGGAGGCGAAGGCCTTCGACACAATGGGCCTTGACGCCAATGCCGCGGCTCCGGAAATCAAGCGCCGCTACAAGGAATTGGTGAAAATGCACCATCCCGATGCCAATGGCGGCGATCGCGGCTCGGAAGAGCGTTTTCGCGCGGTCATTCAGGCCTATCAATTATTGAAGCAGAACGGTTTTTGTTAATTCCCGTCCTTGCTCTCCGCCTTCAATCAGGTATGGTCCAAATCGGCTGAAGCTGCGGGCAACCGCGGCAGGGTGCGCATTTGGCTAGCTGCACCTCGGTCAACTTTCCGGACGCGGCGTTTCTTGTCCGGGGACTCTGTTCAAGGATGCTCGCAAGCGATCATATATCGCGCCGAGATTTTGCTTTAGTCCCGGAGAAGTATCGCCGCTGTTCCGACCGAACGGATGCGGGCAACAAGCTGCGGCGTTTCGGAAAAATCGGCTGAGTTTGATATGGCAGGGTGAGAGCCACCCGCCCTGGAGACATGATGAGCAAGATTGACCTTGATATTTCCGAGATCCCCGATACCACCGTTTCGGTCCGTGAAGTCTTCGGCATTGATTCCGATATCCGCGTTCCGGCCTACAGCCAGGGCGGCGCCTATGTACCCGATCTGGATACGGACTACCTCTTCGACCGCGAGACCACGCTCGCCATTCTCGCGGGCTTTGCTCATAATCGCCGCGTGATGATCTCGGGCTATCACGGTACCGGCAAGTCCTCTCACATCGAGCAGGTCGCTGCGCGCCTCAACTGGCCGTGCGTGCGTATCAACCTCGACAGCCATGTCAGCCGTATCGACCTCGTCGGCAAGGATGCCATCGTCGTCAAGGATGGCCTGCAGGTCACCGAATTCAAGGACGGCATCCTGCCCTGGGCCTATCAGCACAATGTCGCGCTCGTCTTTGACGAATATGATGCCGGCCGTCCGGACGTGATGTTCGTCATCCAGCGCGTACTGGAATCCTCGGGCCGCCTGACGCTGCTCGACCAGAGCCGCGTCATCCGTCCTCACCCGGCCTTCCGCCTGTTCGCGACCGCCAACACCATCGGTCTCGGCGACACGACTGGCCTCTATCACGGCACGCAGCAGATCAACCAGGCACAGATGGACCGCTGGTCGATCGTGACGACGCTGAACTATCTGCCGCACAACAACGAAGTCGATATCGTGCTGGCAAAGGTAAAATCCTTCCGCAACGACAAGGGCCGCGACACCGTCTCCAAGATGGTGCGCGTTGCCGACCTGACGCGTGCGGCCTTCATGAACGGCGATTTGTCGACCGTCATGAGCCCGCGTACCGTCATCACCTGGGCCGAGAATGCGGAAATCTTCGGCGACGTCGCCTTTGCCTTCCGCGTTACCTTCCTCAACAAGTGCGATGAGCTGGAGCGGCCGCTGGTCGCCGAGCATTATCAGCGCGCCTTCGGTGTCGAGCTGAAGGAAAGTGCTGCCAATATCGTGCTCGAAGCCTAGAACATTTCCGCTTTTCTTCGAATCGCGAAAACGTTCTATCTTTTTGTTTTGACGCAATTCCGGATTGAAAACTGCTATGCATTTTTCCTGGAATTGCCTTAGGGAAAAGCCGATACATCATGTCAGGTCGCGGAGATAATTCCAAAGCGAAGCCGGGTGCACCGGTGGACATGGAGCCGTTGCGCCGGGCGATCACCGGCTGTGTCCGCTCGATCGCCGGCGATGCCGAGGTCGAGGTGGCCTTTGCCAACGAACGTCCGGGAATGACCGGCGAGCGCATTCGCCTGCCGGAACTTTCAAAACGGCCGACGGCGCATGAGCTGGCGGTGACACGCGGCCTCGGTGATTCGATGGCCCTGCGGCTTGCCTGTCATGATGCCCGTGTCCATGCCGTGATGTCGCCCCAGGGTTCCGATGCACGCAGCATCTTCGATGCCGTCGAGCAGGCCCGTGTCGAATCGATCGGCTCGCTGCGCATGAGCGGCGTTGCCGCCAACCTCAATTCCATGAATACGGAAAAATACGCCAAGGCGAATTTTTCCGGCATCGAACGGCGCGAGGATGCGCCGATTGGTGAGGCTATGGCGATGATTGTGCGCGAGAAGCTGACCGGTCAGAAGCCGCCGGAAAGCGCCGGCAAGGTGCTCGACCTATGGCGCCCCTTTATCGAGGAAAAGACCGGCGGCCAGCTCGAGAACCTGTTGTCGTCGATCAACGACCAGCAAAGCTTTGCCCGTGTCGTCCGCAACATTCTGACGGCCATGGAAATGGCCGAGGAATATGGTGACGAGCAATCCGAGCCCGACAGCGAGGACCAGCAGAGCGAAGAGGACAAGCCGAGCGGCAAGGATCAGAACGACGACGACGTCAAGGAAGACGAAGGCGCCGATGCCGCTCCGGCCGAGGATAGCGAAGCCTCCGACGAGCAGATGGAAGACGGCGCGACCGAAGACGGTGGCGAGATTTCCGACGATGATATGAGCGAAGAAGGCGAGGAAGATTCGGAAACGCCGGGTGAGACCCGCCGTCCGAATACGCCTTTCGCCGATTTCAATGAGAAGGTCGACTATCACGTCTATACGGAGGAGTTCGACGAGACCACGACGGCACAGGAGCTGTGCGATGTGGCCGAACTTGAGCGTTTGCGTGCCTTCCTCGACAAGCAGCTTGCGCATCTGCAGGGCGCCGTTGGCCGGCTCGCCAACCGTCTGCAGCGTCGCCTGATGGCGCAGCAGAACCGCTCCTGGGATTTCGATCTGGAAGAGGGCTACCTCGATCCGGCCCGTCTGCCGCGCCTGATCATCGACCCGACGCAGGCGCTGTCCTTCAAGATGGAGCGCGACACGCAGTTCCGCGATACGGTCGTGACGCTGCTGATCGACAATTCCGGCTCGATGCGCGGACGACCGATCACGGTTGCCGCCTCCTGCGCCGACATCCTGGCCCGCACGCTCGAGCGCTGCGGCGTGAAGGTCGAGATCCTCGGCTTCACCACCAAGGCGTGGAAGGGCGGCCAGGCGCGCGAGAAGTGGCTCGCCAGTGGCAAGCCGCAGACGCCGGGCCGTCTGAACGACCTGCGTCACATCATCTACAAGTCCGCGGACGAGCCCTATAGACGGTCTCGCAGCAATCTTGGCCTGATGATGCGCGAAGGCCTGCTCAAGGAAAACATCGACGGCGAGGCGCTGATCTGGGCGCATAACCGGCTGCTCGGTCGCCGCGAACAGCGCCGCATCCTGATGATGATATCGGACGGTGCGCCGGTCGATGATTCCACGCTGTCGGTCAATCCGGGTAACTATCTGGAGCGGCATCTGCGCGCCGTCATCGACCAGATCGAGACGCGTTCGCCGGTGGAACTGCTGGCCATCGGTATCGGCCATGATGTGACGCGCTATTATCGCCGCGCCGTCACCATCGTCGATGCCGATGAGCTTGCTGGCGCTATGACGGAACAGCTTGCCTCGCTGTTCGAGGATCAGACGAGCATGCCGCGCTCGCGCATGCGCCGCGCCAGCTGAGCCCGCTCAGGTTTCCCTTGGCATCGGCCTTGCGGCCGGTGCCTTTTCCCGGCAATGTTGCCGCTTTGCGGCGCTGGCCTGTTGCCGCGAAATCCATGTGTTTCATCGCGATGGTCGTGGGTTTGCTCTCGGGCTGCAGTTCCGGGAACGACACCGACGAGCGTGGCCAAGCGGCAATTCAGACCAAGGTCATTTCCACCTTCACGCGAGGCTCGGATCAAACGCGCTTCGGCGCACTGGAATTTCTCGGTGGTCTTGAGTTCAGCTCGGATAATGCGCTTCTCGGCGCTGTTTCGGCCATTCGTTTTCGCGACGATCAACGCCATTTCATTTCGGTGCTGGATACCGGCCATTGGCTTACAGGCGCCATCGAACGCGACCAGGACGGGCGGCTGAAGGGGATCAGCGATGCGCGGATTGCGCCTATGATCGACCGCTTCGGCGAGACGGATGCGGGTGATGGGGTCATGGATGCCGAAGGCTTGGCGTTGCGCGGCGATCACGTCCTTGTCAGCTATGAACAATATCACCGCGTCGATACCTATCCCGATCCGGGTTTCGCGACATCGCTGCCCGATGGCACCATGCCCATCCCGAGATTGGAGCTGCGGTCCAATCGCAGCCTCGAGGCGCTGATGATTGCGCCGCAGTCGAGCCCGCTTGCCGGCGGCGCGGTGATCGTCGCCGAAGACAGTCTGGATGATCAGGGTAATCTGTTCGCCGCCGTTTTGGACGGGCCGCTGCAGGGACGCTTCACCGTGAGGCGCCATGGCGGCTTCAATGTCAGCGACGGCGTCTTTCTGCCGGATGGCGATCTATTGCTGCTGGAGCGGCGCTTCGAGCTGATCCATGGTCTCGGCGTGCGTATCCGCCGCATCGCCGGCGCGGATATCAAGCCGAGTGCCGTCGCGGATGGCGAGGTTATCTTCGCGGCTGGCTCCGGAGATCAGATCGACAATATGGAGGGCCTGGATGTCTTCCGGGCAGCCGACGGCTCCCTGCATCTCGTCATGGTCTCGGACGACAATCATTCCATTCTGCAGCGCAGCCTGATGCTGGAGTTCAAGCTGCATGACGACAATATCGTCAGCCAGAATTGAGAGTGGCGAGCGGCCTGGTTCTCGGCCGCTGCCATCCTCCTTGTCAGGAAATGGTGCCGCGCGTCACATTGAGGCGCGCGGCGGATCATTTGGCCGTCAAGCCGTCGGAGCCTGCGGCATCGGCTTCAACATGTTCATCAGAGCGCCATAGGGCAGCAGCATGACGAGGCCGACGGTGACCTTGACCGAGAAATCGCCGATCGCCCAGGAAATCCAGCGCGGTGCCGAGGTGGAAAACGCGCCAAGGATCGGCGCCCATTCGATCGCGAAGGAATCGTTCGGCCCGAAGAAGACGAAGAAAGGCGCGAAGGCGAAGGAGAAGAAGATCAGCGTATCAAGCATCGAACCGATCAGCGAGCCGAACAGCGGCGCGCGCCACCAGGCCAGGCGGCGCAGGCGGTTGAAGACCGAGATGTCGAGCAGCTGGCCGGCGAGATAGGCCGAACCGGAGGCGATCGCGATGCGCGGCTGTGCCGTGTAAAACGACAGGGCGACACCAACGACGAAGCCCGCAAAGACGACCTTGCGCGCGGCCTTCGGGCCGAACTGGCGGTTGGTCAGATCGGTGATGAGGAAGGCGACCGGATAGGTGAAGGCGCCCCAGGTGAGGATATCCGCGAGATTGATACCGGCGAGCGTCGCCTGCAGCGGATACTGCACGAGGATATTGGAAGCGACGACGACCAGCGTCATCAGCAGAACGTAGATAAGGGTATGACGTATCGTCAGCATTTTTTTATCCTGGGAGATGCCACCAGTTGAAAGAAACCGGACATGGAAAAAGGCTTGTCCGGAGATGATCCGTGCAAGCCTCTTAGCCGGTATGAAATCGCGAAGTGCTAGGGCTGCTTAGGCAGCAACGGCAGCTTCAGCGGACTTCTTGACGATCTGGCGACGCAGCAGGCGAGCACGCATGCTGAGTTCGTTTTCGCTTGCCTTGATAAGGAAAGCGTCCAGACCACCGCGATGCTCGACCGAACGCAGCGCTGCAGCGGAAACGCGCAGACGGTAGCGCTGGCCGAGAACGTCGGAGATCAGCGTGACCTGGCAAAGGTTCGGCAGGAACCGACGCTTGGTCTTGTTATTGGCGTGGCTAACGTTGTTGCCCACGAGGACGGCCTTGCCGGTCAATTCGCACATGCGGGACATGGTACACCTACTTTTGTTTTTCTCGGCTATCGAATAGACATGCCGGGCAAAACCCGACGCGCAATCCAACAGGCCATAATTGGAAAGTTGCGGTTCTATAGTCAGAGAGGCTGGCCGCGTCAAGCCAAACCTTGTGTTTTCCCGCAATTCCGTCAAAAAGCTGCTGTTGTCTGACGCTCGCAGCAGGCGAGCAAAGCAACTATATAACTTGCCTGATCCTCGTTGAAGGCCTTGATCATGGTTCAAATTCGGAAGTGGCTTCTCATTTCAGCGATCGTTGCGTCGATGCCGTCCATGGCGTCGGCCGATGTGCTGCGGCATGAAACGCGCTATCGCGTTTCGCTGGCCGGCCTGCCGATCGCCAGGGCGGATTTCAAGACCGAAGTTACCGGAAAGCAGTTCACCATTCGCGGCGATATCACCTCTGCGGGCCTTGCGGATCTCGTGACCTCGATCGATGCGAAAACCGATGTGACCGGCGTCGTCGACGACAGCAAGCTGCAGGCGACGCATTACACGCTCTTCTACAAGAGCGGCAAGAGGGAGCGCACCTATGACGTTGCCTATACCAACGGCAACGTGACGTCGAACACGATCACACCCGAACCGAAACGGCCGGACACCTGGGTACCGGTCACGGGGAACGACCTGAAATCCGTGCTCGACCCGATATCGGGTATGATCTTTCCGATTACGCCCAGCCTTAACCTCTGCAATCAGACGCTGGCCGTCTTCGATGGCGAGATGCGGATGGATTTGAAGCTGTCGCCGAAGGGATCGCACCCCTTTTCGACGGAAGGCTTCAAGGGCAAGACCATCGCCTGCGGCGTGCGCTTCACGCCGAAGAGCGGCTATAAGAGCACGCGCAAGGACTATCTCTATCTTGCCAAGAGCGACGATATGGAGATCTGGTTCGCCAAGGCGGATACCATGAATGTCTACGCTCCTGTCTACGTCCGTATCCCGACGCAATACGGAACGGTGACGATCACGGCTGTAAAATACGGCAGCTAGACGCGCCGCTGTTTCACAGAACGCTTGACGCTTCCCGTCGTTGTTTCTACGCAATTTCACGAAAATTGCTGGGTATTTCGCGGGCTCGGGACGTCCGCGGCAAGGGGACAGGAATGAAATTTCGCGCGACGTTGACAGGCTTTTTGGCCATTTTGATGTGGTCGTTTCTGGCGCTTTTGACCGTCGCTTCCGGGAAGATGCCTCCCTTCCAGCTGCTTGCCGTCTGTTTTGCGATCGGCAGTATTCCGGGCATCATCGTTCTTCTGCTCAGGCCCGAACGGCTGCAGCTGCTGCGCCAGCCCGCCAAGGTCTGGATCACAGGCATTGTCGGCCTGTTCGGCTATCATTTCCTTTATTTCACCGCATTGCGCCACGCGCCTGCGGTGGAGGCTGGCCTGATCGCCTATCTCTGGCCGTTGCTGATCGTCGTCGGCTCGGCGATGCTGCCCGGCGAGCGGCTGCGCTGGTATCATATCGTCGGCGCCTTGATGGGGCTTGCGGGTACGGTTCTGATCGTCGGCCGCAACGGCTTTCATTTCGAAGGCGCCTATGCCGTCGGCTATGGCGCGGCATTTCTTTGCGCTTTCACCTGGTCCGGTTATTCGCTGATCACGCGTCGTTTCGAGGCCGTTTCCACCGATGTCGTCACCATCTTCTGCCTTGTGACGTCGATTCTCTCCTTTTTCTGCCACCTTGGCCTCGAGGAGACGATTTGGCCGGAGAACCCGGCCCAGTGGATCGCCGTGCTTGGTCTTGGGCTTTTTCCGGTCGGAGCAGCTTTCTATGCTTGGGATTATGGCGTCAAGAACGGCGATATCCAGATCCTCGGCGCGGCAAGCTATGCCGCACCGCTGTTGTCGACGCTGATCCTGACGCTATTCGGTTTTGCCGAGCCAAGCTGGGGCATTGCGCTTGCCTGCCTGCTCGTGACTGGAGGCGCGGTCCTGGCCGCCCATCGCATGATCCTGCGCCGGGGCGACGCAGAGCAAACACGGGCGGAAGCGGCGGAATAGCTCCGCCGTCCCCGCTGCCATTTATTTCTTGAAGACTTCTTGCAGGAAGGCCACGAGCGACGGCCGCCAGACATCCATTTCATGCTGGAGATCCGGATATTCGTGGTATTCGTGCTTGATCTTCTTGTCGTCAAGCGTCGCCTTCAAGCCCGCGACGTCCTTGCCGACGACCTGGTCCTTGCTTCCGACCGTTACCGTGAAGTTGTGCAGGGCCTTGTTGATCTTCTCCGGCTCGTTCAGCACGGCATCGACGGTCTTGTTCGGAACGGTGGTCGTGCTGACGCCGCTGAAGGTTGCGACCCAGCCGAAGGTATCCAGATGTGAAAGACCTGACACGAGGGCCTGATAGCCGCCCTGAGACAGGCCGGCCACGGCGCGGCCGCTCGTCTCGTTTCGCACCCGATAATGCTTCTTCATGTAGGGGATAAGGTCTTCCGTCAGCTCGCGATCGGCTGCCTCGGCGTTCGCCGGATAGAAATTCGCGCGTCGATCGGCAGCCGGGAAATTCTCGGCGATCGCGTTCGGCACGTCGGTTTCCGTATCCGGAATGACGACGATCATCGGCTCGATCTTCTTGTCAGCAAGGAGGTTGTCGAGGATCTGCGGTGCGCGGCCCTGGAGGACCCAAGATCCCACAGTATCGCCGAAGCCGTGATAGAGGTAGAGCACGGGCAGCGGCTTGGAGGAATCGGTGTAGCCGGGCGGTGTGTAGACATACATTTGCCGTTCCGAATCGAGCGCCTTGGAATGCAAGGTCACCAGCCGCAGGTCGCCATGGGCCACGTTGCGGATATCGAGAATGCTGCCGGGCACCAGGATCAGGCTGGTATTGACCTGTCGCTGCGGCTTGGGCGCATTGGTGCCGGGATCGATGCTGCGGAAACCGTCGATGTTGAAGTAATATTCGTAGAGATTCGGCTTCAGCACCTCCGTCTTCGCACTCCATGTGCCGTCGTCGCCGCGTTGCATGGCTATGGGATCGCGCGAGCCCAAGGTGACGGAAACTGCCTTTGCCGCTGGCGCATAGAGGCGGAAGGTGATCGAGCCGTCCTTTTCGACCGAGGTTACGAAGTTTTTCAGGGGCTGGGCGGCCGGCGGCGAGGCCGGTGCATCGAGGGCAAAGACAGGGGCGCTCATGATACAGCCTGCCGCGACGAGCAAAGGAAACAATAAACGCACGAAAAAACCTCCTCCAGATGAATCAATTTTCACTCTCCCCGTGTAAAGCTGACACAGCACACAGCTTTTTCAAGGCCATCGCTGCGCGCTGTCTGGCCGCATCCTGTGTGATGTCAATGAAAGGTGAAAGAGGTTCAGTCTGAGGCTGGATTCCAGTCCGGCGGCGCCATCTCGAAGCTCGAAAATTCGAAGCCGGGGGCGACCGTACATCCAACAAGCGTGAATTGCCCGAGGCTTTCGGCCGATTGCCACCAGTTGGCCGGAATGATCGCCTGCGGGCGCTCACCCTTTGCCAGATCGAGGCCGAGCACCAGTGTTTCGCTGGACCTGCCGTCAGCAGAGCGATGCAGGGCGAGAGGCGCCCCGGCATAATAGTGCCAGACCTCGGCAGCGTCGTGCACCCGGTGCCAATGCGAGCGTTCGCCGGCCTCGAGCAGATAGTAGATCGCCGTGGAATGGCCGCGATCGCCGCCGTTATCGTCGCGAAAGGTCTGCACGTACCAGCCGCCTTCCGGATGCCGCTGCATGGAGAGCGTTTCGATGATCTCCTTTGCCTGCATCAGAAATTATCCTTGCGCTTGCGGATCTCGGCAAAGACCTCATCGTTGCTGCGGCTTTCCATCAGCAGGTTGCGGCGGATCGCGGGATCGGCAGCGCGCAGGAACGGGTTGGTTTCCTTCTCCAGCGCCAGTGTCGTCGGGATGGTGAACTTGCCTTCCGCCCGCAGGGCTTCGATATCCGCCGCGCGTGCCTTCAGCCGCTCGTTGTCCGGGTCGATGGTCAGAGCGAAGCGCGCGTTGGAGAGCGTATATTCATGGCCGAAATAGACGGCCGTTTCGTCCGGCAGGACCGCAAGCTTCTGAAGGGAGGCCCACATATCGATTGCCGGCCGTTCGAACAGGCGGCCGCAACCGAGCGCAAACAGCGTGTCGGCGGCAAAGAGCAGCTTGTCGTCGGCAAAATGATAGCAGACGTGTCCGGCGGTGTGGCCGGGCGTTTCGATGACATTGACCGTATGGCCGGCAAACTCGAACGTATCCCCATCAGCGACGGCGCGATCAAGGCCCGGGATGGCGACCGCCTCGTTGATCGGGCCGATGATCTCCAAGCCGAATTGTTCCTTCAACGCCAGATTGCCCTCGACATGATCGGTATGGTGATGCGTGGTCAAGATATGGCTGATGGTCCAGCCACGACGATCGGCGGCCTTCAGGATCGCATCTGCTTCCGGAGCGTCGATCGATGCCGTCAATCCGGTTTCAGGATCATGGACCAAGACGCCGTAATTGTCGGAACGGCAGATAAAAATCTCTAATTCCAATGGTTTCATGATCGAAATCGTCCTCATCTTTTCCGTGAGTAGAGAATGTAAGCCGTTCGGCCTTGAAGTCCAACGTTCGGCTGATAACATTTGTTTCGATGCATACCGATATCGTCGATCTTCGTCAGTTTTATCATTCCGAGCTTGGTCGCTTGGCGGAGCAGTCGATTGCCATGGCGCTGTCCTCCATCTGGGCGCGCATGCCGGAGGAGCGGCTTGTCGGCCTTGGCTATGCGGTGCCTTATCTCGACCGTTTTCGTGCCGACACCGAACGCACCTTCGCCTTCATGCCGGCGGGACAGGGTGCAGTGAACTGGCCGATGGGCTCAGCCTCGGCGACGGCCCTGATCTTCGACGAAGAACTGCCGCTGCCGGATAGTTCGATCGACCGTGTGCTGATGGTGCATTCGCTGGAATTCGCCGAAAGCCCGCGCGAGACGCTGAAGGAGCTTTGGCGCGTTCTGGCGCCCGGCGGGCGGCTGGTCATCGTCGTGCCGAACCGTACCGGCGTATGGGCGCGCATGGAGCACACGCCATTCGGCTCAGGCCGGCCGTATTCGCGCGGCCAGCTCACCTCGCTGCTGCGCGAAACCAATTTCACCCCAGGCGCGACCGCGGAGGCGCTGTTCTTCCCGCCTTCGAAGCTGCGTACGGTGCTGCGGTTGCGCCGCGCCTTCGAGCGGATCGGCCGAACCCTATGGCCGGCTTTTTCCGGCGTCATCATCGTCGAGGCGCAGAAGCGGCTTTATCAGGGCCTGCCCGTTGCCGTCCGCGCCTCGCGCCGTGTCTTCGTGCCCGTGCTGGCGCCGCGCGGCATACCGACGACGCGCGATGGCGCGTGACGCTTTCGCCGTAGCGCCGACACTCGACAAATTTATCAATCCGCTTTAATGCGACGGGGTGTCATAAACCGGAATTTTCCGGTCTTTCCCAAGGTCGATCCCATGAGCATGGAAATGAGCAAGCCCGTCCCGCGTCCCGGCATTCTCGATATCGCTGCCTATGTGCCGGGCAAGGAGCATGCGCCGGGCGTTGCGCGCGTGTTCAAGCTCTCCTCCAACGAGACGCCGCTTGGCGCCAGCCCCAAGGCCATCGAAGCCTTCCGCGGTGCTGCCGGCAATCTCGAGCGCTATCCGGACGGACAGGCCAAGGAATTGCGCCAGGCGATCGCCGATGTGCATGGGCTGAATGTGGCCAATATCCTCTGCGGCGCCGGCTCGGACGAGCTGCTTGGCCTGCTCTGCCACACCTATCTCGGCACCGGTGACGAAGGCATCATCACCGAGCACGGCTTCCTGGTCTACAAGATCCAGATCATGGCCGCCGGCGCGACGCCGGTCACCGTCAAGGAAAAGGATTGCACCGTCGATGTCGACGCGATCCTCGCGGCGGTCACGGAGAAGACCAAAATGGTCTTCATTGCCAATCCGGGCAATCCGACAGGTACCTACGTGCCGGTCAGCGAGATCCGCCGCCTGCAGGCAAGCCTGCCCAAGCACGTCATCCTCATCCTCGACGCGGCCTATGCCGAATATGTACGCCGCAACGACTACGAGGCTGGCCTTGAGCTCGTTTCCGCAAACCAGAATGTCGTCATGACGCGTACCTTCTCCAAGGTTTACGGCCTGGCAGCCCTTCGTATCGGCTGGATGTATGCCCCGGTCGATATCGTCGATGCGATCAACCGCGTGCGCGCTCCGTTCAATTTGAACAGCGCGGCCATTGCTGCCGGAGCCGCTGCCATTCGCGATCAGGCTTTCACGGAAAAGGCGGTCGCGCATAACACGCTCTGGATCGAGAAGATGACGGCTGCGCTCGAGGCTCTCGGCCTCAAGGTGACGCCGTCGGTTGCGAATTTCGTCCTGTTCCACTTCCCTGACAGCGACGGCAAGCGCGCCGTGGAGGCCGATGATTTCCTGACGAGCCGCGGCTATATCCTGCGCGCTGTGCGGGCCTACGGCTTCCCGAATTCGCTGCGCTTGAGCATCGGCACCGAAGAGGCCAATCTCGGCGTCATCGACGCTCTGGCCGAATTTATGGGACGCAAGGCATGAGCAACATCCAGTTCGACCGCATCGCCCTTATCGGCATCGGCCTGATCGGCTCTTCCATCGCCCATGACATCAAGCGCCTCGGTATCGCAAAGGAAGTGGTGATCTCGACACGCAGCGCCGAGACGCTGAAGCGTGCCGAAGAGCTGAAGTTGGGCGACCGCTATACGCCGTCCTCAGCCGAAGCCGTGAAAGACGCCGATCTCGTCATCGTTTCCGTGCCGGTCGGCGCTTCGGCGAGTGTCGCCAAGGAAATCGCCGCGCATCTGAAGCCGGGCGCCATCGTCACCGATGTCGGCTCGACCAAGGCATCGGTCATCGCGCAGATGCAGCCGCACATGCCGTCCAACGTGCATTTCATTCCAGGCCATCCGCTGGCAGGCACGGAGAAATCCGGTCCGGATGCAGGTTTCCCGGGGCTGTTCAAGGGACGCTGGTGCATCTTCACGCCCGTTCCGGGCACCGACGAGGTCGCGATCAAGACGCTTCGCACCTTCTGGGAAACTCTGGGCTCCCGTGTCGACGAGATGGACCCTGAGCATCACGACAAGGTGCTGGCGATCGTCTCGCATCTGCCGCATCTCATCGCCTACAACATCGTCGGGACCGCTGATGATCTGGAGACGGTGACCGAATCGGAAGTCATCAAATATTCGGCATCCGGTTTCCGTGACTTCACCCGCCTTGCCGCATCCGATCCGACCATGTGGCGCGATGTCTGCCTGCACAATCGCGATGCTATCCTGGAGATGCTGTCGCGCTTTTCCGAGGACCTGGCATCGCTGCAGCGCGCTATTCGCTGGGGTGACGGCGACAAGATCTTCGAACTGTTTACCCGCACCCGCGCCATCCGCCGCTCGATCGTCGAAGCCGGCCAGGATGTCGACGTGCCTGACTTCGGCCGTCATGCGCTGGATGTGAAGGAATAGGCGTTCTTATCCCACGGAAGGCCGGTCATGATCGTCAGACGCGGATGCTCTGAAGATTTGCCTCGGCTCACTGCGCACGATGACGTCCGTGACGACTGGATCAAGCGTTGCATTGAGTTGGGCGAATATTTTGTCGCCGAGCAGAATGGCGAGCTTGTCGGCTTCCTGCGCTTCAGCCGCTTCTGGGGCAAAATCCCCTATATGGACATGATCCGCGTACTGCCATCATACCGACGCGAGGGTGTTGGAACAGCCCTGTTCCATGCGTGGGAACGCGCCATGATCGAAGAGGGTGTCGGGCATCTGATGACATCGAGCGAATGGGCGGAAGCTGAGCCGCAGGCGTGGCATCGCCGCAACGGCTTCAAGGCGGCCGGTAGCATAGACCTCCGCATCGTCCAGCCGAGCCCGGAGATATTCTTTGTGAAGAATATCTCCGGGATCCGCAAAGGATAGACTCTCAGATCGGCGGGATCTTGCCGAGCGGGATGAAGCCGCTGAGCGAGAGGCGGCCGCGATCGGCCGTCAGATCGACGGAAACCTTATCGCCGCCATTGGCAAGCGCCTTCAGCATCTTCGTGGCCGTTTTGATGATGTTCTTGGCGGCGGGAAGCGTCGCCGTCAGGCTATCGCCCCAGGGGCCGATCTGATTGATCTCCAGCTTGAACTGGCCGGACAGGAAGCCTTCATCGTCGAAATTGAAGGGCCCGGAAAGCGTCATGATGCGGCCGTCGCCGATATCGATGACGGCCTGATGCAGTACGCCCGCCGAGCCGCGAAGCCCCTCGCGGTCGCTGCCGTCAAGCAGGCCGGCCTTGCCTGACAGCGTCATATTGGCGCTGGTCGATGCGGTCGGCAGGGTCTGCGGGAAATCCTTGATCACGGCATTGGCATTTTCGACGCCGATCGCGAAATCCAGATCGCTGCCGTTCTGGCTGGCATGCATCTCCGTGTGGGCGGCTGTGACATTGACGCTCTGGCCGGTGACGGAGGAGACGATGCCCGCCTTCAGCCCATTGATGACGGTCTGGGTCTGCGCCACGCCGCGGCCCTTGGCGACGAGATTCGATTGCAGGTCGGCCCATTCTGCCGATACGGCCAGGCCCTCCGTCGTCCGCAACGCGGCAGGAGATTTCAGGCTCCAGCTCACATGGTTGGGCTGGAAGACCGGTGCGGAGGCGCTGAGCCTGTCGAAACTGGTGGAGACGCCCCGCGTCTGGTTGTCGATCGCCACCGTGTCGCAGGTCAGCCCGATGGAGAAGGGGAAGCCGTTGAAGGCCATGTTCTCGCATTTGCCGGCAACGCCGGCGCTGTTCTGCTGGCCGAGCGCCTTCAGGATGTTGGCCCTGACGAAACCAGTCGCATAGTACCATCCGCCGGTGTAAAGACCGCCCAGGACCACGACCAGCCCCAGAAGGATGAGCCACAGACGCCTGCCTCGACCGGTCGTTACGCTCTGGCTTGACGCTGCCATGTTGTTCTCCAATGGTTGGACTGAAGCTTCACAGTGATTTGGCGTTGGATATGGACGAATTTTGGGTGTTTGGCTACGGATCCCTCATGTGGAACCCGGGCTTTGATTATGACGAGCGGGCCGAGGCCCTTATTTTCGGTTATCGCCGCTCGCTCTGCGTCCGTTCCTGGGTCCATCGCGGCACGGAAGAAAACCCTGGCCTGGTACTCGGCCTCGATCGCGGCGGTTCCTGCCGCGGCATGGCCTTCCGGGTTCCCGCCTCCGATTGGGATGAGGTGCTGACCTATCTGCGCGAACGCGAGCTCGTCACCAACGTCTATCTGGAAAAGACGCTGCCGATCCGGCTCGCCGACGGGCGGCGCGTGACCGCCGTCGTCTATGTCGTCGATCGCAACCATAGGCAATATGCCGGCTCGCTGGATGCCGTCGAGGCGGCGCATGTGGTGGAAGCTGCCATCGGCCGCTCCGGCCCGAACGATGCCTATGTCTTCAATACGCTGACGCATCTGCGGGACATGGGCATTCGCGATCACTGGCTGGAGCAGGTCGCCGGCGAGGTGGAGCGGATGCGAAAGGCATCCTGAACCTATCGCATAGAATCAAGAGCTCGCTCAGACTGCGGCGGTGACCGGCTTTGTCTTGCCGATTTCGGCCAGGCGCTGGACTGCGGTCGGAGGAAGCGGCAGATGCGGATTGTTGGCGACCGTCTCGACCAGCAGCTCGTCGCTCGCTCTTTCCGTTTCCTCGATCAGGCGCGCGAAAAAGGCATCGGGATCCATGCCGGGCTCGATCGGCGGCAGGATGCGCACCTTGATATGGCCGGGATATTTGCGGAAGGTGCGGCGCGGCCAGAAAAGGCCGGGATGCATGGCGACCGAGACCACGGGAATTCCAAGATCGCGATACATGCGGGCAATGCCGTACTTATAGACTGGCTCGGCGCCCGGCGGGCGGCGCGTACCCTCGGGATAGATGATGAGCTGTCGGCCGGTGGCGAGCTCTTCGCGCGTGCGCTTCAGAACGTCGAACATCACCTTGCCGCGGGCGCTGCGATCCACCGGGATCATGCGCTGCTTCTTCGCATACCAGCCGAACAGCGGGATCCACAAAAGCTCGCGCTTCAGGATATAGACCGGATCGTCGAGATAGGGCAGCAGCGCGAATGTATCCCAGAAGGATTGGTGCTTTGGCGCAAAGATGAAGCTGCCCTTGGGGAGATTTTCAAGACCCTCGATCTCGAAGGTGGTGCCGACGATCTTCTCCATCAGCCAGGTGCTGGATTTCGCCCATGCCTTCGGGATCGCGTAGGCCGCCTTGCGCGGCATGAGGAAGTAAATCGGCGTCAACACGATCATGCGAATGATCAGATTGGCATAAAAGGCCGTGTTGAACAGGATCGAACGCAAGATAATCATCGAGGCTTTTCCAATGCACCGGCTTGCGCCGGCATCCGGAGGTTTGCCTACACGATTACAGCGTCAATAAAAAGTCGGTCTTTGCGTGGTTTCGCGCCTTCAGGTGCGTTGCCTCTCCGAGATTGGCCTTTGCTGCGAGCCTCAGTCGTCGTCTTGAGCCGGCTGCCGCGAGCGCAGGCCTACCGGCCGGCCGAGGCCGGTCAGGTTGCGGGCACCGGCGAGGAGGACCTTCGCATATTCGGAGATCATCGTCCGGAGCGCATTCGGGTCCGTGAACCAGTTCTTGGTCTTCAGATCGGAGTTGACGACCGGATAGGGAATGAAATCGGTCGAGGGGTCGACATATTTCAGTTCGGCGAGGCTGCGGGGCATATGGTAGTTGTTCGTGACGACGAGAACGCTCTTGTAGCCTCTGGCGTGAATCCACTTTGCTGCTTCGCGGGCATTGCCGATCGTATCGAGCGCGTCGTAGCCGATGTCGACACAGCAGCTGAACAGGCTGGCAGAACTCTGCGTCAATTTGCGAATCTGCGTTGGCGTGGTGGTCGGATGTGCGCCCGAGATCAGCAGGCGGTTTCCGGCGCCGCTCCGTAGCAGCTCCACCGCCTGATCGATCCGCTGATAGCCGCCCGTCAGCACGACGATGGCATCGGCCTTCGGCTCGAGCGGCGGTTTCAAGGTAGTGATCGAATCGGCAAAATGGAGGAAGCCGCCGAAAACGATGGCGGCGAGGAAGATGAAGGCGAAGCCGCCCCAGCGCAGGAGACGCCGGAACAGGCTGCGGCGCACGGGTCTTTCGCCGCTGGGGCGTGTCCGCAGCGACTGCA
The DNA here is from genome assembly GCF_000330885.1 of Rhizobium tropici CIAT 899. Classification (NCBI taxonomy): domain Bacteria; kingdom Pseudomonadati; phylum Pseudomonadota; class Alphaproteobacteria; order Hyphomicrobiales; family Rhizobiaceae; genus Martinezella; species Martinezella tropici. The sequence goes on along the minus strand of NC_020059.1, from coordinate 3,315,126 downwards.
AACTCACGGTCTTGCGAGTCGTCAGATCCATGCTCATGATTCGCTATTATACGCCAATTGCGGCAAGGAACGGGCTGGCAAACAGTAAAAAAACATCGCTGAAGCGTCAATTCGGTACGCTATCCGTCCGCCCGGGATCGGAACGGATCAGATCGATCTCATAGATCGTGTGCATGACGGTGAAACGTGCCGTCAGCGTCGTCAGCAGCGCGATGATGATCATGGTGGCGAGAATGCCGACATAGCCGAGCGCGCCGACGGAGAAAGTCCCGAACAATGCGGTTGCCTGATCGGTCTGCGGTGTGGCGATCGTATGGCTTTGCAGCAGGCCGGCCGTCGCGAAGAAAAGCGCGGCAAGGGCGCTGCCGGCTCCCGAGCCTTTGAGGCTGATCTTCAGGAAATGCTTCTGGAATTCGTTGGCGACGAAGGTGCTTTCTGCGCCGACGAAATGCAGGACTTCGACGATATGGCGGTTGCCCGACAATGCGCCGCGCGTGGCGAAGACCACCGTCAGGACCATGGCGGTGAAGACCAGCAGCAGGACGCCCGTGCCGATGAGAACGGTGGTGTGCGCCATCGACACGAGCCGGTCGACCCAGGTGCGGTGGTCGTCGAGCGTCGCTTGCGGGATCTGCGCCTTGAGCAATGCGCGCATCGCTTCGAAATCAGGTGGATGCGTCTCGTCGATGGTGATGATGACGAGGCGGGGGACAGGCAATTCCTTGATATCGAGGCCGGCGCCAAGCCACGGTTCGAGGAGGCGCGCGGTTGCCGCTTCATCGACAATCTGGCCCGATTTGGTGCCGACGAAGCTCAATGCGATATCGCGGGCGCTCGCGAGCGCCTTTTCCATGTCGAGATTGTCATCCGGCTTGATCTGGATGGTGATCTCGCGGGAAATCTGGCTTTCCCAGCTTGCCGCCGTCGAGCGCACCATGCTGACCGCACCGAGCGTCAGGCAGGCGAGAAAGGCCATGATGGCAATGACTACGATGAGCGCATTGCCCTGAATGTTCGAGGACGGCACGATCGGGCCCGTCGGGCGAACGCGCATCTCCGGGCGCTTGCGTTCGGCCGGTGCCGCGGGCGCTTGCCGTGCCTGCGATGCTCCGGCATTCGAGGCTGTCCTGCGGGGGCGGGGGTCAGTCATAGATATCGAGATGCCCCCCCGATAGGATCATGCGTCTCGCCTCGATCTGGTCCATCAAAGCGAGATCGTGCGTGGCAATGACCACAGCAGTCCCGAGCCGGTTAAGCTCGAGAAAGAGATTGAGCAGGCGGCGCGCCATCGGCGGATCCACATTGCCCGTGGGCTCGTCGGCAAGCAGGATTTCCGGGCGGTCGATGAGGGCCCGTGCGATGGCCGCGCGCTGTTTCTCGCCACCCGAAAGAACCGGCGGCAGCACATTGATGCGCTCGCCAAGGCCTACCCATTTCAAAAGTTCGAGGACGTCGGTGCGATAGGAGCTTTCATCCTTGCCGCGCACGCGGAGCGGCAACGCAACGTTTTCATAGGTCGTCAAATGCTCGAGCAGCCGGAAATCCTGAAAGACGATGCCGACGCGGCGGCGAAGCAGCGGCAGTTCGTTGCGCGGGATCGAGGAGATCTCTCGGTCGAACATGCGGATCAGCCCACGCGTCGGCTGCAGCGACATGAAGAGCAGCCGCAACAGTGTCGTCTTGCCGGCGCCGGAGGGGCCAGTCAGGAACTGGAACGATTTCCTCGGTATGTCGAAGCTCAGGTCGCGGAGGATTTCCGGACCCATGCCATAGCGCAAACCGACGTTCTCAAAATGAATCAACGGGCAGTCCAGTCTTCTGCAGGGTTCAATCAGGCGACTTGTTAACCAATGGCATTAACAGCCGGTAAATTTTTCTGGAAAGGCGCCCTATTCATGGCGATCTTTGCGAAGCATTAACCAATAAAATTTACGACTGGGCAGGATTCGTTTCAATGCCCAGATTGGCAATGGGCGTCGAAACCATGTGGATCACCGCAACGGGAGGCCATCATGGGCGCTTTTCGCCACCGTCAACAGCAGGCGGGGCTGGTTTATGACCTCATTCCGCCCGAACGAGGAGCGGGGTCGGGCCAGATGCATTACGTCATGCCGAAGCCCGATATCGTCGATGCCGAATTCGTGACCGTTTCCGCCGCACGCGGACGGACTGCCTCCGGCGTCAACATGCGCTATGGCGGGCATACCAGACCAAAACCGCAACCCGTGACGCGCAAGACCACCTTCTCACGCATCCTGTCCGTCTTGCGCGGTGTCGAGGAGGTCTTGCAGCAGGCGTCGCGGCGCAGCTTCGTCGCGCTGATCATTTGCCTCGCAATCTTGATCTTCGGTCTTTCGGGCGGTTTTTCGGGTCTCTCCAACGCCCCCGCCGAGGCGACGTCCGATCCGCTGCAGTTCTCGCATGTCACGCTGACGCCAAGGGATGAGAGCGGGCTGCCCGTCTTGAGATTGAACGGCATCATCGAGAACGTCAGCGGAGCAACGCTTTCGGTTCCGCAGGTGCGCGCCGATCTTTTCGCCGGCGGCCAGCTGGTCAGGAGCATCATTGTGGATACGCCCGTCGATCGCCTCGGGCCGCATGAAAGCCGCGGATTTTCGACGCGATTGCAGCATCCCGGTGGAAAAACGCCGGATGTCCGGCTTTCCTTCATGCCGTAGGGGGTGTGTCGGACTTGCCGATTGTGCTAGGGGCTACTGCTTTAGAGTGCTACAGCGACCTTTGCGCGTCATATGTGACACGCGGCGCTATAGAGCTTGATCGGCGGCCAGGGGCCGCTTAGCCATGGAGCATGCCAATCAATGCCTGTCGTACGCGGGAAGAATATCGAGCCGCTTTTCACTGCCGAGCAGATTGCCGAGCGCAATCATGCCTTGGCGAAGGAAATCGCCAAGGGGCCGACGAAGGACCTCCTCGTCATCGCCATCCTCAAGGGCTCATTTATCTTCGCAGCCGATTTGCTCCGTGCTCTGCATGAGACCGGGCTCGCCCCGGAGGTCGAGTTCATCACGCTTTCGAGCTACGGCGCCGGCACGACGTCGCAGGGCGTGCGCATCGTCAAGGACATTGACAGCGACGTTCTGGATCGCGACGTGCTGTTGATCGACGACATTCTGGAATCGGGCCGCACGCTGCGTTTCGCCAAGGAACTGCTCTATGAGCGTGGCGCCCGCAATGTCACGCTGGCCGTCCTGCTCGATAAGAGCGTCAAGCGCCAGGAAGAGCTGGAGGCCGATTATGTCGGCTTCGAATGCCCCGATTATTTCGTTGTCGGCTACGGCATGGATGTCGCCTACGCTTTCCGCGAATTGCCCTTCGTCGGTGTCGTCACGGGCGACGCCGAGGCCTGATCTTGAGTTAATGCAGGCGGCATGTCCGCCTGTGCCATTCTGCTCCAGCGATGACGAACCGTTAACCACGGAGCTTGATCGCCTGTCCGCTGTTTACCTATCGCAAACGGAATTCTGGTGATTTCGGTCGCGGAACATGACGGACCAGGAGCACGGACCATGGCAAAAATTCTGATCACGGAAGACGAGGACTCGCTGCGCAGCTTCGTCGCCCGCGCGCTGCGCTTGGACGGCCACGAGACCGAAGAGGCGGCAGACGGAGCGGAAGGCTTGGAAAAGCTGAAAGAGGGCGGCTATGATCTGCTTCTCTCCGATATCCGCATGCCCGTGATGGACGGTATCGAGCTCGCGCATCAGGCACATTCGACGTGCCCGGGAATGAAAATCCTGCTGATGACCGGCTATGCGGAGCAGCGCGAGCGTACCGATGACCTCATGGAAAAGATCGTCGACGTCGTTGCCAAGCCATTTGCGCTGCCGGACATCCGCAAGGCTGTTGCGCGGGCCTTGGCTGCCTGACATTTGTCAATTGTCGCGCAGTCACTTCCTGTGCCGGCTCCATCATCATTTGCGGATGGGGCCGAAATCGTCATCCGGATAGTAGATGGTTTCCTCCCCCGGCTTTCTTGAGCCAACGACAATCATCGTCACGGGGGCGGTGGAGTGATTGAGCAAATGATGGGCATTCGGTTGGCCCGCCGGAAATCCCACGATAGCGCCAGGCCCGAGAATATGGTGACCATTTTCGTCGATCAGCGTCGGCGTGCCCGTTAGAATATAGAGAAACTCGTCCTCCGCCATATGCCAGTGGCGCGATGAAGACATGCCGCCGGGATCGAGGGTGACGAGATTCACGCCAAATTGCGTGATGCCTACAGCTTTGGCCAGCCGAATCTCGTGCTTGCCGCTCAGTCTCACATCTGCGTCGGCAACGCCCGGCAGACCTGTCGTGACAGGCAAATCCGAAATACGGGCAAGCTTGGTCTCCACATAATCCCCCTTTACGAAGCATGAAGACAGGCAACTTTTTCGATGGCGGGCTGCCTCACTGACCCAAATTCAGCAGACGTTCCAGATAGCGCCGTTCTTCGCTGAGCGTGGGATTGTTGCTCAGCCGCTCGCGAATGGCGTCGAGAATTTGGCGGGCGCGCTCTGCGTTAATGATATCAGGCACCATGTTGTCGTTAGGGTTGTCCGAGAAACCACCCTCGTTGCGCGATCGGCCGAGCGGATCGCGGCCGTTTTGGCCGCCTTGGCCCATCTGCCCCGGCATCTGTCCCTGCCCCTGCCCTTGTCCCTGCTGCATCTGGGCCATAAGCTGGTTCATCATTTCGCGCGTGCCCTTGCGCAGGGCGTCCAGCGCGCGTCCCTGGCCCTGCACGGCGCCTTCGCCGTTGCCCTCGGCAAGCTGACCGGACGCCCCCTTCATTTCCTGCTGTGCCTTGCCGTAATTCTGATTTGGCTTCATGCCCAGTGAGCCAAGGTTTTTCTGGAGTTCGCCAAGCTGTTTGCCGAGATCCTCCTGCTGCTGGCGCAGCTGCTTCAGCGCGTCGCGCAGCTGATCGGCCGTCATGCCATCGGTGGGATCCTTGCCCTTATCGCCCTGCTGGTTCTGGCCTTGCTGCTGATCCCGCTGGCCTTGGCTGCGCTGGCCCATATCCGGGCGCATCGGGTCGTTGAGGCCGGGCATGGGCTGATCCATCAAGCCGTCGCCGTCCTCGTTGGAATCGCCGCGCTGCATACGATCGCGCATGGCCTGATCGAGCTTGAAGGTCTGATCCATCAGCTTCTGCTGATCGCGCATGATGCGGCCGAGCTTGTCCATCTGCTCGCGCATCTTGTCGTTGGCCTGGTTCTGCTGCTGCCCAGGCTGCGGCTTGCCGGCCTGCAGGCTGTTCATCAGCTGCTGCAGTTCGGAAAGCATCTGCTGTGCGGCCTGGCGATTGCCGGAGCGGGCGAGATTCTCGATCTGATCCATCATGCGCTGCAGATCCTGCTGGCGCAGGATATTGGCGGAGCGCTGGTTCGGCTGGGCCGGCATGTTGCGCATGCGCTCGGCCAGCTCCTTCATATAGGCGTCCATCGCCTTGCGCAGCTCGTCGGTCAGCTTCTTGATCTCGGCGTCGGAGGCGTTGCGCTGCAGGGCGTCGGAAAGCTTCTGCTGGGCGTCGCGCAAGGCCTTTTCCGCATCGGTCAGCTGCGCATCTTCCATGCCGAGCGCGATCTGCCAGAGATAATCGGCCGTATCCTTCAGCGAGGCTTCGCTGCTTGCAAGCTTCATGCGCGTCAGCGCCGACTTGATTGCTAGATAGTTGCCGAGATCGGGGATTGTTTCTTCCGGCCGTATGGTCAGCGACTTGTTGAGTTCGATCGCTTCCGGCATCTTCCGCGTATCGAGCGCGAAGACCTGACGTTCTTCGGCCACGGCGGCAGCGAGCGGCTGGCTGAAATTACGGGACGGCAATATCATCTCATAGGGTGAGCTGCGGCCCGTCTGGCCAGCACCGTCCTTGGCGACGAGGGTGATGCGCACGCGCTTGCCGGCCAGCGGATCCTGAGTCAGATCATGGCTTGCCAGACCCTTGCCATTGCGGCGGTCGCGACGCGGCATTTCGAGCTTGAATTCCGGCAAGCCATAGAGCGGCGTCGCGGCAGGATTGGATTCCACCGGCACGATCTCGGCGTAGGCTTCCTCGACGCCGTAATCATCCCTGACCTTGAACCCGAGTTCCAGCGCACCGCTGGCCATCGCATGCGGAATGCCGTCGAAGGTGATCTCCGGCGGCTTGTCGACGACCACATTGAAGGACCATGACTTGCCGTTGACGGTGAGTTCGCCACGCTTTTCGAGCTTGAGAACGTGCGTGCGTGCGACCATCCCGTCCGCAGCCGGGATATTGCCGGAGCTGTTTGCAGCAGGCGGTACGGCGGGAGGTGTTGCAGGCTTCGCGCCAGCCGGGCCCTGCTTGTCGGCGTCAGCGGCCTGCTCGGGGATTTCGATGCCCTTTTCCGCGCCAGCCGCCTGGAACAGCACTTTCTCATCCGTGGCAGCACCTGAAACACGCACGGTGAGCTCGGAGAATTGCGGCACGTTCAGGCTATTGCCGGCATTGTCGACATTGCCGGTCAGATAGACCGGAGGCTCGCCGGTATAATAGGGCGGGGTGACCCAGGCATCGACACGGACATCCGGGTTGCTTGATGTCGAGGTCGATGCCGTGAAGGCATCACTGACTGAGCCGCCGCTGTTGGACAAGGAAAAGCTGAAGGCCGTCACCAGCAGCAATGCAGGGACGGCGCGCAATGCGAAACGGTCGTAACGGGTAATATCCGGCCTTGGCAGGCCCGCATCCAGAGCGGCGATGCGCTCGGCCATGCGCGTCTGGTGCTCGCGCCAGAGCGCGCGCGCAAAGGCGGTGTCGAGCGCCGGCTCTTCTTCCTGCACGGTAACGGGCTGGTGGGCGAGACCATTGCGCTCTTCCAGCAGTCGGTCCGCCTCCGTGGTGCCCGGCCAGTGCAGGCGGCGTAGCGGATAGAGCGAGATGACGAAGCCGGCCGCGAAGACGGCAAGCAGCAGAAAGCGCAGAATATCCGGCGCGATGCGGAAAATGCCGAACCAGGCGACGCAGAGGAAAAGGGCCAGAATGGATGCCGGCAACAGCAGCCGTGGCAGCAGCTGTTCGCTGACCAGAACCAGCCGCGCAAAGAGACGCTTGACCGCAACCATGCGCGCCAGCGCCGGACGGGTGGCGAAAGCGCCCTTCTTAGGGTTGCTGGGACTGGTCATCGGTCCGGTCTTCTCCCGATCTGACGTTGGCTAGTAGCCCATTTGGGTGGCGCGGCGTCCCACACGCTCGCGCACGCGGTGCCCGGCGAGACACCATTCAATCAAAGATAACATTCTTTGTGGCGAAGACGAGGGCAACGGGCATGAAAGGCTGCTTTTTCACCAGACTTCGCCGAAACGTGATCGGGTAGAGCGGCTATTTCACCGTCCCCCCGAAATCACGGATTGAAGCCGATTATCCCTCAAGCCAGGCCGGGATCGAATCCAGGCCGATCAGCTCTTCATAGGTCGCGCGGGGGCGGATGACGTGGAATTCATTGCCCTTGACCAGCACTTCGGGAACCAGTAGCCGACTGTTGTAGGTGCCGGCCTGCACGGCGCCGTAGGCACCTGCCGAGCCGACGGCCAGCAGATCGCCGGGCTTCGGCATCGCCATGTCTCGGTCGAGGGCCAGATAATCGCCGGTCTCGCAGACCGGGCCGACGACGTCGGCCTTGATACGCGGCGCACTGGCATCGCCGACCGCGACCGGGCGGATCTCATGGTAGGCCTCATAGAGCGTCGGGCGGATGAGGTCGTTCATGGCGCCGTCGACGATGACAAAGCTCTTGTCGCCGCCATCCTTCACATAGATGACCTCCGTCACCAGAATGCCGGCGTTGCCGACGATCAGGCGGCCAGGCTCGGTGACGATCCGGCAATTGAGGCCGCGGAGCTGGTTCTTGACGATCTCGGCATAGGCGTCAGGCAGCGGCGGCGGATTGTTGTCGTCGCGATAGGGGATGCCGAGGCCGCCGCCGATATCGACGTGATGGATATCGTGGCCATCGCCGCGCAGCGTTTCCACGAGGTCGCGCAGCAGCTTGAAGGCATCGTCGAAGGGCTGCAGCTCGGTAATCTGGCTGCCAATGTGCATGTCGATGCCGGTGGCATTGATACCGGGCAGGCTGGCGGCGCGCTCATAGACGGCACGGGCGCGCTGCCAGGATATGCCGAACTTGTTTTCCTTCTTGCCGGTCGAAATCTTCGCATGCGTGCGCGCATCGACATCGGGATTGATGCGGAAGGAGACGGGTGCCACCTTGCCGGCGCGGACGGCGCGCTGGTTCAGCACTTCCAGTTCCGGTTCGGATTCAACGTTGAAGCAGTAGATGCCGGCTTCGAGCGCTGCGTCCATTTCCTGCGCCGTCTTGCCGACGCCGGAGAACATGATGCGGCTTGCGGGAATGCCTGCGGCCAGTGCGCGGCGCAGCTCACCAACGGAGACGACATCGACGCCGGCGCCGAGGCGGCCAAGCGTCTTCAGCACCGCCTGGTTGGAATTGGCCTTCATGGCGTAGCAAACCATGGCGTCGACATCGCCGAAGGCTTCGACGAAGACGCGGTAGTGGCGCTCCAGCGTTGCCGTCGAATAGACGTAGAAGGGGGTACCGACCGCCTTGGCGATCTCGGGAACCGGAACATCCTCGGCGTAGAGGATGCCGTCGCGATACTCAAAATGGTTCACGGTCGTTGCCTAATTAGAGAAGCGGGTCGAGGAAGAACTTCTTGTCCTCCGTACCCGGCTCCTTCGTCGGCTTGGAGACGTCGCCGCCCTTGGTCGCATGAGCACTCGGAGGATCGAGAGGGCCTTTGCGGCCACATCCGACGACGGCAAGGCCGACGACCGAAAGCACGACGGTCAGGCGGATGATGTGCGGCATGTTGATCTGCATCGAAATCCTCTTGGGCGACTAGAGCATGATGCCGAAAAGTGTAAGCGGTTTTCGGACGACATCATGCTCTACTTCTTTGATTTTAGAGCCGGATGATTTCAGGTCGAAACGACCTGAAATCATCCGGCTCTAGCGCGAAAGTCACTCTTCTTAGCGAAGTTTCCGCGTCTTGTGCACCCTGATTGTTTGAGTGCGTCTTCTCAGTTGCGGGCGCGCCAGAAGGCGATCTGCTTGCGCACTTCCGAAGGCGCCGTGCCGCCGAAGCTCTTGCGGCTGGCGACCGAGGCCTCGACCGTCAAGACATCGAAGATCTTGTCGGTGATATCCGGGTGGATCGCCTGCAGGTCGGCAAGCGACAGTTCTGCCAGCTCGCAGGATTTGCTTTCGGCAAGCGCCACGGCGCGGCCCGTCACATGGTGGGCATCGCGGAACGGCAGGCCGGCTTCGCGCACCAGCCAATCGGCGAGATCGGTGGCGGTGGAATAGCCGGATCCGGCGGCGGCCTTCATGCGGGCGGTGTTGATCGTCATGTCGCGCATCATGCCGGTCATGGCGGCAATGGCGAGTTCCAGGCTTTCGGCAGCGTCGAAGACCTGTTCCTTGTCTTCCTGCATGTCCTTGGAATAGGCGAGCGGCAGGCCCTTCATGATCGTCAGCAGCGCCACCAGCGAGCCGTTGATGCGGCCGGTCTTGGCGCGCACGAGTTCGGCGGCATCCGGATTCTTCTTCTGCGGCATGATGGAGGAGCCGGTGGAAAAGGCATCGGAGAGGCGCACGAAGCCGAATTGCGGCGTGGACCAGATGACGATCTCTTCGGCAAGGCGCGATAGATGCATGCCGGCGATCGCTGCAATCGACAGGAATTCCAGGGCAAAATCGCGGTCGGAGACGGTGTCGATCGAGTTGCGGGTCGGCTCGCGGAAGCCGAGCGCCTTGGCTGTCATGTGGCGATCGATCGGGAAGCCGGTGCCGGCAAGGGCAGCGGCGCCGATCGGCGATTCGTCCATGTGCTCGATGGCGTGGCGCACGCGCGAGCGGTCGCGGCCGAACATTTCGACATAGGCCATGCAGTGATGGCCGAAGGTGACGGGCTGCGCCGTTTGCAGATGCGTAAAGCCCGGCATGACGCTGTCGGCATGTTCCTCGGCACGGTCGAGGAAGGCAGAGATCAGCTCGGTCAGCGCCTGCTCGCATTTCTGCAGCTCTTCCTTTACCCAGAGGCGGAAATCGAGCGCCACCTGGTCGTTGCGCGAACGGGCGGTGTGCAGACGGCCGGCGGCCGGGCCGATCAAGGTCGCAAGCCGCGCCTCTACATTCATATGGATGTCTTCGAGGCGGCGTGAGAATTCGAAATTGCCGCTTTCGATCTCTGACAGGATCGTGTTCAACCCGTGAACGATCTTGTCTTTATCCTCGGTTGAAATGATGCCTTGATTGGCGAGCATGCTCGCATGCGCGATTGAGCCGCGGATGTCTTGGGCAAACAGCTTCTTGTCGAAATCGATCGAGGCATTTATCTCCTCCATGATTGCCGCGGGGCCGGAAGCGAAACGCCCGCCCCACATCTGGTTGGAGGATTTGGTGTCCGTGCCGTCAGTCATGAGATGCCCACCTGGAGAATGTAATGACAGCAAAGAAGCCGTTCGGTCTGCCGTCCATGAAACTTGTTATGCTTGCCGCCGTCGCCGGGGTTATTGCCGGTGCGGCAGCGGTATACGTGAAGGAGGCGGGGTATGGCAATGGCATTGGTGAAACGGCCTCGGCCGATCAATGCGGGACTGCGAGGGATCGCGCCGCTGCCCTGACGCCTTTCACCAAGGGCCAGGTCGCCGCCATGAGCGTGCCGCCGGCGCCGATCTCGCTTCAGGGTGTCTCCTTCAAGGGGGCTGAAGGGCAACCGCTGTCGATCAGCAGTTTCGCCGGCAAGACCGTGCTGCTCAATGTCTGGGCGACATGGTGCGTGCCGTGCCGCGAGGAAATGCCGGCACTGAATGCGCTCGAGAAGAGCGTCGGCAGCAACAAGTTCGAAGTGGTCGCCGTCAACATCGATACTGGCGACGATGAAAAGACCAAAGCCTTCCGCACGGAATATGCGATCGACAAGCTCGGCTACTACCGCGACAACACCATGGGCGTGTTCAACGTATTGAAGAAGCAGGGGCTGGCCTTTGGTTTGCCGGTGACGCTATTGATTGACGACAAGGGCTGCCTGCTGTCGGCGATGAACGGACCGGCCGCCTGGGACAGCGAGGATGCCAAGAACCTGGTGAAGGCGGCTGCGGGGATTTAATTTTCTCCTTCTCCCCTCGGGGAGAAGGTGTTTTATCGAGTCGGAACGGGCGTTTCGCCGCGGTAGTCATAGAAGCCGCGGCCCGATTTGCGGCCGAGCCAACCGGCTTCGACATATTTCACCAGCAGCGGGCAGGGGCGATACTTGGAGTCGGCGAGCCCATCATGCAGCACCTGCATGATCGAAAGGCAGGTGTCGAGGCCGATGAAATCGGCAAGCTGCAGCGGGCCCATCGGATGGTTGGCGCCCAGCCGCATGGCGGTGTCGATGGCATCGACGGTGCCGACGCCTTCATAGAGCGTGTAGATCGCCTCGTTGATCATCGGCAGCAGAATGCGATTGACGATGAAGGCGGGGAAATCCTCGGCGACGGTGATCGTCTTTTCCAGCGAGGAAACATAGTCCTTGGCGGTGGAGAAGGTCGATTCGTCCGTGGCGATGCCGCGCACCAGTTCCACCAGCTTCATGACCGGAACCGGATTCATGAAGTGGATGCCCATGAAGCGCTCGGGACGGTCGGTGGCGGAGGCAAGGCGGGTGATCGACAGCGACGAGGTATTCGTCGCGAGCAGCGCTTCGGGCTTCAGCACCGGACACACCTGCGCATAGATCTTGCGCTTGACGCTTTCGTCTTCCGTCGCAGCCTCAATGGCGAGATCGACCTGGGCGAGATCGTTGAGATCGGCAGAGCCGGTGATGCGGGCAAGCGCTGCCTTGCGTTCCTCGTCGGTCGTCTTGCCGGATGCGACCTGGCGGGCGAGGTTGCCGTTGATGGTGGCTAGCCCGCTTTCGATGCGGTCCTGCGCGAGATCATAGATATGAACCTTGTAGCCGGCCATGGCGGACACATGGGCAATGCCGCAGCCCATCTGGCCCGCGCCGATAATACCGATCGTCTTCAGCGAACTCATTGCCAACTCCCCGGCGCGCTCCTGGCGATGCGCTATGCTTTTAACTCAAATTTGCCGGGCCATTTCTAGCCCGGCAAAGATTGATAGACCTATAAGAGACGATTTTCCAGTCTCTCGCAACTGCGAGAAGGCCGGTGGGCGCGATCAAAGCGCCTTCTGGAGTTCCGGCAGCGCTTCGAAGAGGTCGGCGACGAGGCCGTAGTCGGCGATCTGGAAGATCGGGGCTTCCTCGTCCTTGTTGATGGCGACGATGACCTTCGAATCCTTCATGCCGGCCAGGTGCTGGATGGCGCCGGAGATGCCGCAGGCGATATAGAGCTGCGGTGCGACGACCTTGCCGGTCTGGCCGACCTGCCAATCGTTCGGCGCGTAGCCGGCATCGACGGCAGCGCGGGACGCGCCGACGGCAGCGCCGAGCTTGTCGGCAACCGGCAGGATGACTTCGCGGAACTTCTCCGCAGAGCCGAGTGCGCGGCCGCCCGAGATGATGATCTTGGCCGAGGTCAGCTCCGGACGATCCGAGCTCGACAGCGCATCGCCGACGAAGGTGGACAGCGCCGGATCGGCAGCGGCAGAGACGGTCTCGATCGCAGCCGAGCCGCCTTCGGCAGCGGAAGCGAAGGAAGCCGTGCGCACGGTGATCACCTTCTTGGCGTCCGTCGACTGCACCGTCTGGATGGCATTGCCGGCATAGATCGGCCGCTTGAAGGTATCGGCGGAAACGACTTCGATGATCTCCGAGACCTGGGCGACGTCAAGCAGGGCGGCAACGCGTGGCAGCACGTTCTTGCCGACCGAGGTCGCGGCGCCGATGATCACGTCGTAGGAGCCGGAAAGTGATACGATCAGCGCCGCCAGCGGTTCTGCGAGATTGTTGGCAAGGCTTGCATCCTCGGCAACCAGCACCTTGGAGACGCCGGCAAGCTTGGCGGCCTGCTCGGCCGCAGCCTGGGCACCAGCACCGGCGACCAGTACGTGAATGTCGCCACCAATCTTTGCGGCCGCAGTCAGCGCCTTGGCGGTCTGGTCGGAGAGGTGGGCATTGTCGTGATCAGCCAGAAGAAGAATGGCCATGATGTCTAACTCCTCGTTCGGACTGGGTTAAAGCACGCCGGCTTCGGTCTTGAGTTTCTCGACCAACTCGGCAACCGAGGCCACCTTGACGCCTGCCTTACGGCCGCCGGGCTCTTCGGTCTTCAGCACCTTCAGGCGCGGCTCCGTCGAGACGCCGAAATCGGCTGGGCTCTTCTTGTCGAGCGGCTTCTTCTTGGCCTTCATGATGTTCGGCAGCGAAGCGTAGCGCGGTTCGTTCAGGCGCAGGTCTGACGTGACGACCGCCGGCAGCTTGACCTCGATGGTCTGCAGGCCGCCATCGACTTCGCGGGTCACCTTGGCGCTTCCCTCACCGATCTCGATCTTCGAGGCGAAGGTTGCCTGGGCCGTACCGAGGAGCGCCGCCAGCATCTGGCCGGTCTGGTTCGAGTCGTCATCGATCGCCTGCTTACCGACGATGATGAGGCCGGGCTGTTCGGCTTCGGCCACGCCCTTCAGGATCTTGGCGACGGCGAGCGGCTCGACGGCATCGTCGGTCTCGACCAGGATGGCGCGATCCGCACCCATGGCGAGCGCCGTGCGCAGCGTTTCCTCAGCCTTGGCAGGTCCGATGGATACGACCACCACTTCCTCGGCCTTGCCGGCTTCCTTCAGACGCAGCGCCTCTTCGACCGAGATCTCGTCGAACGGGTTCATCGACATCTTCACGTTCGAAAGCTCAACGCCGGAACCATCCGGCTTCACGCGAATCTTGACGTTGTAGTCAACAACCCGCTTGACGGGGACGAGAATCTTCATGGAATCCTTCCTTCAACATGACCGCCCGAGAACATGCGCTGTTCAGCGCCATTCCATTTGTCGAATGGCGACATGGATACGCGTTTTTTTCCCAATTACAACGCTTCCAGGCCGCCGAGAGACGAATTGCTTGAAAGGCATAAATAACGTTTACGTCAACGTCAATATGTGCGCCCTGGTGATTGGCATGTGCCGCTATCGATTCTTGCCGGGAACCCAGAGCACATCGCCTCGACCCTTATCATTCGCATAGCGCGCCGCAACGAAAAGCAAATCGGAGAGCCGGTTGACGTATTTCAGCGCCGCCGGGCTGACGCGTTCGCCTTGCTCACGCGACAGTGCCACCATCAGTCGCTCGGCACGTCTGGCAATGGTGCGGGCGAGGTGCAGATGCGCAGATGCGGCGTTTCCGGCCGGCAGAACGAAGGATTTCAGCGGCTCGAGATCGGCATTGAGCAAATCGATATCATGTTCCAGGCCTTCGACCTGATGGTCGGTGATGCGCAAGGGTTCATAGGGTAGGGGCTCGTCCGTTTCGGGCGTCGAAAGATCGGCGCCCAGATCGAAGAGATCGTTCTGGATGCGCATCAGCATCGTGTCGATCTCGGGCATGTCTGACATGTGCAGCCGGGCGACGCCGATGGCGGAATTGGTTTCGTCGACAGTGCCATAACTTTCGACGCGCAGATCGTGTTTGAGCCGCCTGGGACCTGCGGCAAGGCCCGTCGTGCCATCGTCGCCGGTCTTGGTATAGATCTTGTTGAGCTTGACCATCGTGTTCCCGTGGTTAGAGCCTTTCGCTTTTCTTGGGATCGCGAAATGCTCTAACCCTTTGTTTTACTTAATTCCGGACGGAAAGCCGCTTCGCACTTTTCCCAGAATAGCTTTCGAGCATGATGCCGAAAAGTGTGAGCGGATTCAGATTTTAGGTCGAACAGACCTAAAATCATCCGGCTCTAGGCCGGGCGGCCGCCGCCGGTCAGCCAGAGCGTCAGCATGATCAGGATCACCGCTACTGCCTGCAGCAGCACACGCAGCTGCATCAGCCGGTTCGAAAGGTTCGGGTTGTCGCCTTTCATCATGTTCAGCAGGCCGCGAATGAGAACGATCGCGACAAGTCCCATGACAATGATGGCGGCAACGTAAGTAACGGTAGACATGGCTCCTCCATCCTTGTCTTCATTTAAGCACTCTCAAGCGGAAAAGGCGCTTTGCCCTTTCGTGGGATTGCTCTAGTCCAGCCGGCGCATCAGACGATAGAAAAGGTTAGCCGGCAATAGCCTTTTCAACAGCACGCCCTGCTTGGCCGGTGTCGTTACCAGATAGTGCGGGCGCGGATTTCTAACGTTCAAAGCCGATTTTAGCACATCATAGACCGCTTCCGGGCCTAATTTATGTTTACTGATCGGGCCTGATCCATCAAGCCGCCTGAGCTGCCTGCGGTATTCCACCGCATGGGGCGAGCCTTCGAGGTCGATATGCTCGTTGATCTTGGCGAGTGCATTGGCGGTAAACTTCGTCGCGATCGGGCCGGGCTCGATGAGGCTGACATGGATGCCGCTGTCCTGCAGTTCCATTCTGAGCGTGATCGTCAGCCCTTCCAGCGCAAATTTCGAGGCCGTGTAGGCGCCGCGGAAACGGTAGGGGACGAGTCCCAGAATGGAGGAGCAATTGACGATGCGGCCGTGGCCCTGTTTGCGCATTAGCGGCAGGATCTGGCGCGTCAGCTCGTGCCAGCCGAAGAGGTTGGTTTCGAACTGTTCGCGCAGCACATCCGTCGTCAGGTCCTCGACGGCGCCCGGCTGCCCGTAGGCGCCATTGTTGAAGAGGGCATCGATGCGGTCGCCTGTGCGCTCGCGTAGTGTCGCCACCGTCGCGGAAATGGTCTCGGCCTTTGTGTAGTCAAGGAGCAGCGCTTCGATGCCGTCGGCTTCGAGCGAAGCGAGATCTTCCTGTTTACGCGCGGTTGCAAATACGCGCCATCCGTCGGCCTTCAGTGCCCGCGCGCAATAAGCGCCGATGCCGGAGGAGCAACCAGTGACGAGTATCGTGCGTTGTTCCGTCATGGGAAGATGATTCCTGTACAAACCGAAACTCGTTTCCCATATTCAGGAACCCGATACAATCGACAACCGGCGGTATCGGCCGGGATGAATGCCGACGCCGAGCGGAGATGGAATGCCGACAGCCCTGCGGACGATTTACAAGGTGATCTACGACGCAGTGTTCCATTTCGTCGAGGATGACGGGTTTGCCATGGCAAGCCATGTGGCACTGTCGACGCTGCTGGCGGTTTTTCCCTTCCTGATCTTCGGCACGGCGCTCGCGAGCTTTCTCGGCGCCAGCCAGTTTTCATCGACCGCTGTACACCTGATTTTCGATACCTGGCCGGAGGCGATCGCCAAGCCGCTCGCCGACCAGGTCGTGCAGGTGCTGACCATTCCGCGCGGCGGGCTTTTGACGATTTCCGTGCTTGCGGCCGCCTATTTCGCGTCGAACGGCGTTGAGGCGCTGCGCATATCGCTGAACCGCGCCTATCGCGTGCCTGAGACACGGCCGTGGTATTTCAACCGTCTCGCCAGCCTCGGCTATGTGCTGATCGCGGTGCTGATCTTCGCCATCCTCAGCATCCTACTCGTCGCCGTGCCGCTCGCGCTCAATTACACCAGGCAGTGGCTGCCCAAGCTCGCCGATATCCTTGACATCGTCTTCAGCTGGCGGATCTACGGCACGATCTTTCTGCTGCTGGCGGGCCTGATGATTCTGCATCTGTGGCTGGCGGCCGGGCGCAGGCGGGTGTTCGACGTGATCCCCGGCGTGATCCTGACGCTGGTCTTCTGGTCGATCGGCGCAGTGCTCTTTGCTTATTATCTCTCGACCTTCGCCAACTATACCGCCACCTATGCCGGTCTGGCGTCCGTGATGATCGTGCTGATTTTTCTCTATATGCTCGCCGTGATCTTCATCATGGGGGCGGAGGTCAATGCGGCGCTGATGAAATTCCGCGTGCGGCGGCTGCTGTTCGGCAAGGTGGCGAGCCGCGCGGCCGCCGAAGTAGCTGCGGAAAGGATGCCCTCTGAACCGCCGGCCGAACCAGGGGCCGGATCAGAGGCCGATGCGGCGGCGAAGCTCCGCCGGTGAGAGGCCCCGCCGGCGCCATTCGGCAATGCCGGTATCGCCCATGCTCTTGGAGAGTTTTTTGCCGTCCTCTCCGAGAACGAGGCGGTGATGATGATAGAGCGGCTCCGGCAGGCCGAGCAGCGTCTGCAGCAGGCGGTGGATCGAGGTAGCGTGGAAGAGGTCGAGCCCGCGCACGACATGGGTGATGCCCTGCACGGCATCGTCGACGACGACCGAGAGATGGTAGCTCGAGGGCGCATCGGAACGCGATAGCACGACATCGCCCCAGGCGGCGGGATCGGCGGGGATTGTGCCCGTTTCGCCGTCGCCGCTCTCCTGCCAGTGCAATGGTTGGTCCGCAGCCGCCAATGCCCTCTCCATGTCGAGACGCCAGGCATGTTTCATGCCCGATGCCAGCAGGCCTTGCCGCTCGGCATCGCTGCGCTCGCGATCGTCCATGGGATAGAGCGGCGTGCCGTCCGGGTCGCGCGGCCATGATTTGCCATCCGCCTCGAAAGCGGCGACGCGCGATTTGACCTCGCCGCGGGTCAGGAAGGCGGGATAAACGAGGCCGCGTGCGATGAGTGTCTGCAGGGCCTGCTGATAGGCCGGAAAGTGCTCGGACTGCCGGCGCGCCGGCTGCTGCCAGCTGAGGCCGAGCCAGGAAAGATCTCTATAGATGCCCTCTTCGAAATCGGGTGTGCAGCGCGCCTGATCTATGTCTTCGATGCGCAGCAGGAAATCGCCGCCGGCTTCCGCCGCCATGTCGTGATTGAGGATGGCCGATAGCGCATGGCCGAGATGCAGCGTGCCGTTCGGGCTCGGGGCAAAACGGAATTTCGGCTTTTGACGGGGAATCTCGATCATGCTTTCTTCTGCCACGAATTTTAACCTGGGACTACGAGACGTCATGCAGATCATTCGCGATGAGCGCGATATCGAACGAGGGCTTGCTGCCCTGCTGGAACTCGATCCGCGGCTGCGGCCCGTTGCCGCAGAGGCGGGCACCTTGCCGCTGCGCCTGCGCGAGCCCGGCTTCGAGGGGCTTGCCCATATCATCGTCTCGCAGGTCGTCTCGCGCGCCAGCGCCGATGCGATCTGGGGGAAGATGATTGCGGGGATGGGGCAGGTGACTGCTGAAGGCTATGTGCGACTGGAGCCGGAGGCATGGCGAAGCTTCGGCTTGTCGCGAATCAAGCACGAAACGCTCCATCGCGTGGCGGATGCCGTTGCCGGCGGCAGCCTCGATCTTTATGCGCTCAGCGCCGAATCACCTGAAAAGGCGCTCGCCGAGCTGATATCGATCAAGGGAATCGGCCCTTGGACGGCGGAAGTCTATCTGATGTTCTGCGGCGGTCACGCAGATGTGTTTCCGGCCGGCGACGTGGCGCTGCAGGCGGCCGTCGGCATGGCTTTCGGCCATGAAGTCAGGCCCTTGGCCAAGGCAATTGCCCGGGAAGCCGCGGTTTGGGCGCCCTGGCGCTCGGTCGCTGCCCGGCTCTTCTGGGCCTATTATGCCGTGAAAACACGCCGGGATGCGCTGCCTGTAGTTTAATCGGCCGTCTCCCTGAAATTGCCTTTATGCACTGAATTTATTGGACTTCACAATCCTGTAACAACCGGCCTAATATACAGGTGCAGATGCCGAATCGATCAGGAGGGTTCCTTGACGATTGCAGTTTCCCCGCAGTCCTTGCCGGCGCTCGTGCTGAACGCTGACTACAGACCGCTGAGTTACTATCCCTTGTCGCTCTGGTCCTGGCAGGACGCGATCAAGGCGGTTTTTCTTGACCGTGTGAACATCATCGCAGAATACGATCAGTGCGTGTCCTCACCGAGCTTCTCGATGCGGCTGCCGAGCGTCGTGTGCCTGAAGACATATGTGCAGCCGTCCCGCAATCCCGCCTTTACCCGCTTCAACGTCTTCCTGCGCGACAAGTTCGAATGCCAGTATTGCGGCTCCCATGACGACCTGACCTTCGACCACGTCATCCCGCGCGCCCATGGCGGCGAGACGACCTGGGAGAACGTCGTGGCCGCCTGTTCGCCGTGCAATCTGCGCAAAGGCAGCAAGCTGCCAAAGCAGGCCGGCATGTTCCCGGCGCAGAAACCATACCAGCCGACCGTGCAGGACCTGCACAACAACGGCCGCCTGTTCCCGCCGAACTATCTGCACGACAGCTGGCTCGACTATCTCTACTGGGATTCGGAACTGCAGCCGTAGGGGTCGTAGTGGCGATTGTGCTCGAGGAGAGTGCGGCACCCCCCTCTGTCCCTTTCGGGACATCTCCCCCACAAGGGGGGAGATTGGTCACTTGCAGCACTTTTTCGACCTAAACTGACATCGCGTCTGCTGTCGCTGGGTTCATCCGTCTTTAGCAGAGGCGCGGCATACTCCCACCAATCTCCCCCCTTGTGGGGGAGATGTCGCGACAGCGACAGAGGGGGGTATCCGAGCCGCGGCATACGAGAGATCACGGCCGCTCGCCCAAAGATTCAAGCAGCCTTCTTAGCACCCACAAAAGCAATAGCAGCCAGGATCACGCTGGCGACCACATTCCAGCCGGCCATCGACAGGCCGAGGATGCGCAGCGCTGCTTCCGTGCAGGAGGGACCCTTGATGGTGTTCAGCTGGCCGAGCAGGTCGCCGGCATTCTGCGTGACGCTGCTTGCTGTCGTCGAGCAGGTGGTCGGGCCTTCCCAGAAATGCCATTCAACGCCGGCGTGATAGACGCCGATGCCGCCGCCGACCAACATCATCAGGCCGGCGATGATGAGGAGCCCGCGGGTGATCCAGGAGGGCAGGCCGGCAACTGCCGTCAGTACGGCGATGATGGCGACGGGGATGCCGTAGTAATAGGGTTGGCGCTGCTCCAGGCAGAGCGCGCAGGGGATATAGCCGCCAATATACTGAAAGCCGAGTGCCGAGCCGATGACGACGATCATGCCGATCGTCAGCAGGGCGCCATAGCCGAGGCCGGCGCGGGAGGAAGGCGAAGTCGTGGACATGCGTTGGGGGCTCCTTGGTCAGCTCGCCAGGGCAAAGTGGAAGACGGCATAGAGGGCGATGAGAACGGCGGCGGCGATCATGGTGATCTGGCCGAGGCGCTTCTCGATGAAATGGCGGATGGATTCGCCATAGCGGCGCAAAAGGAAGGCCAGGAAGAAGAAGCGGGCGCCACGGGCGACGATGGCGGAGACGATGAACAGGCCGAGATCGATATGCGCGACGCCGGAGAGGATGGTCACCACCTTGATCGGCGGCAGATGCGCCAGGCCCGATGTGACCAGCAGGAGCAGGATCCATTCATAGGTGACGCCGGCGCTCATCTGGTTGAAGGCGTCAAGCTTGCCGTAGAATTCGAGGATCGGCTTGGCAATGGTCTCGAAGGCATAATAGCCGAGCGCCCAGCCGGCTATGCCGCCAAGCACGGAGGCAACCGTCGCCGTCAGCGCATAGCGCCAGGCGCGCTCGGGCTTGGCAAGCGACATCGGCAGGAAAAGCACGTCGGCCGGCACGAGAAAGATGGAGCTCTCGACGAAGGCGATCACCGCCAACCAGATTTCCGCCGATTTGCGGCCGGCGAGTGACATGGTCCAGTCGTAAAGTTTACGAAGCATGAGGGCCCCTTTTTGCTGCGTTGCAAACCTTTAGGGGGCAGGATTATGGCTGTAAATGGTCGGGGACTGACGGAAGTGGCGGAAAGGCAAAATTTTTCGTGATGGGAGGGAGTGGGACTATCTTCAATGTCCAATGTTCAACTAAAGGATCCTAGCGCTGAGTTGTCCCGGCTAGCTAAGAGCGGCATCGAAAAAGTTCAGAGGCTTTGGATAAAAATAGGCGCAATTTGAACGCCCAACCGGATAAAGAACAACAAGTCGACGTTGGTGTTTCCAAGCAGAAACGACAACCGAAATCGACTTGTAAAGCGGAGTTCTGCCGTATTCTCTATTTAAACGATCTAAAGAAAACGCCGCTAAAATCGTCGAGCGACGTCCGGAACTGACTGAATCGAAACTTTCACCGTCGAAGAAAGATGACGGTCAAAGCATTCATCCCCCAAAAACGTCATGCGAGATTGGCCCGGTACAACAATGCGAAGAACATCTAAATTATGATAGACGAAGCAGTCTAGTTTAGACAGCATGTCATTTCGGAGATGATCTGATAGTGCAGAGGTATTGATTTTGTCTTTAATTTTCATCACATAAGAATCGAGGCTCAAGTCGAGTAGTTTAGCTTCCCGCTCTATGCCGACGATATATCGCCCCTCAAAAACCACCGGATCAATTCCATCCAGCTTCTGGACTCGCTTCGCATCCGCAATTTTGTCGCACACGCCGACGTATATGTAGGAGTCTCGATGGGGAGCAATATTGGCCATTCCGCAAATGGTGCGAACAATATCATCCAGAGTGTTTTCGCTAAAGTTTCGTTGAGAATCTAGCGATAGAAGACCCTGCTTAAATTCGTAATGAGGTAGCTCGATGCGTGACCTGCGCAACGAGTTCTCAAATGTATAGACGAGCGGCTTTCCGAGAGGGATGTCCCGCACATCATCTTCGGCGAAAGCATCCTGAACAGACCCCTTAATTGAATTGATATTTGCCCGCCGCTTTGCCGGCTCGATTGCTTTGCGCTGAGTCGTCACCTGTAGATCAGACAGCGCTGTGACGAGAGCTTTGTAATCATGAACGTCCATGCCCCGCACTATTATAAGCTCGTAGAAGGCAAGGAATAAGGCAGCGAATATCGTTGAAATCTCGTTATGATGCTGCCCCTTTGACACAATTGACTGTAGTGTTCCATGGTCAATGTTCTCGCAGGCAATTTGAATTCGGTCGAATACCGTAAGGAAGTCGCGCTTGATATCGTCCTCACCGTATTTAGAAAGAAGTGCCTCCATGCGGGCATATTCTTTAGAGCTTGGATCATAGATGCGATCCAAAGACAATCGGGAGCGTTGCACCGGTTCCTTGTTTAAAATACAGGCCAGAATATCCGCTATCATCTGCTCGTCGAGGCTATCTCTCAAGCTGCTAAAATGCAAAACGCCTTGCTTAGACCAGAAGGTATTTTCAGCGCTAATACCATAGCCATGAACAGTCTTGACACCTTGGACACTAATCTCGGGCATTACTGAGAGCGGAACATTGTCTTCCGACACATCGCCGCGAATCTCACAGCTTAGTGCCCTAACCAGCTGGGAGAAACGGGAGGTGAGGCCTGCTTGTCGTTGCTCTTGTTCACTTAGCCGTCTGCCATAAGAGTTGATGCGTTCAAAGATTTGAATAATAGATTCAGAATCTGCTCTTTCGACAATCGTTACCGGCAATACGTATTCCGAGAAGACGGCGCACTCTGTAGGGGGCAGAAGAACTTTATCATCCTCTACAATTTCTCTTTCGTCATCTTTTGCTGCTTGAGCTGCGCGTGGCAGCTGACGCATGTCGTAAAGACGGCCTTCTGTCGTGCGAAACGCGTTCTCGATGAATGAGAAAATCGTGTGGAGTCGTTGCAGTCCATCGATAATGTCGTATGTTGCGTCCTCAGAGGGGCGCTTCGCAAGCAAGACTAGAGGAACCGGAAAGTCTTTCAATATGCTGTCGACGAGCTTTTGCTTCTCTTCAAGAGTCCATACTAATTTCCGCTGATATCTTCGGTCGACGTAAAAATCGCCATCCCTGAACATTCGATATAGGGTTTGTATTGAAAGCGTCGTCGAGCTCAGTTCGATCTGCATTTATCATCCATCTCTATATAGAAATTTCCAAGAATCGATTGCAATACAATTGCACGTTGTTCTTTGGCGTCAAGTTTATAGTGAGATAGATATTATTGGTGCCCCATGCCGGAGTCGAACCAGCACTTCTTTCGAAACTCGATTTTGAGTCGAGCGCGTCTACCAATTCCGCCAATGGGGCAACGGGGTACTGACGAGGCGGCTGTCTAGCATGTGAGCGGCGGGCCGCGCAAGCGGGGTCGGCAGATATTGCGAGTGTTTCCGCAGGGTTGCGGTTTGGCCCATGGCGTTGGTGGACGCCATGGGCCTTTTGCTGTTTGAGGCTCAGTGAGCCATGGCCGGGCCCTTGGTGGTCGAGCCGGACTTTTGCAGGGTGATTGCCAGGATTGCGGCGAGCAGGCAGAAGGCGCCGGCAACGAAGAAGGCGGGCAGGTAGGTGTTGAGTTCGGTTCGGGTAAGGCCAGCGCCATAGGCGGCGGTGGCGGCGCCCAGCTGGTGGCCGGCGAAGACCCAGCCGAAGACGAGGCCGGCCTTTTCGCGGCCAAAGCGGTCGGCGGCGATCTTGACGGTCGGTGGCACGGTGGCGATCCAGTCAAGGCCATAGAAGACGGCGAAGATCGACAGGCCGTAGAAGGTGAAATCGCTGAAGGGCAGATAGACGAGCGACAGGCCGCGTAGGCCGTAATACCAGAAGAGCAGCCAGCGATTGTCGAAACGGTCGGAGAGCCAGCCGGAGCCGATCGTGCCGAAGAAATCGAAGATGCCCATGACGGCGAGCACGCTGGCGGCCGCGACCGGCACGATGCCGAAATCGCCGCAGAGGGTGACGAAATGCGTCTGGATCAGGCCGTTGGTGGACAGGCCGCAGATGAAGAAGGTGGCGAACAGGATCCAGAAGGTCGAGGTGGTGGATACCTCCCGCAGGATCGCGATCGGCGAGGCGAGTGCTGCCTTCAGGTTCCTGGTGGCCGCCGGCGGGGGCGTGATGTGGACCTCGCCGACCAGCGGCAGATTGACGTCCGAGGGACGGTCGCGCATCAGAAGCAGCACGATGAAGGCGGCAACGACGATCATGCCGCAGACGAAGAGCACCGTGGTGCGCCAGCCATAGCGCGTCGTCAGCTCCGCCATCAGCGGCAGGAAGACCAGCTGTCCTGTGGCTGAGCTTGCCGAAAGCATGCCGATGACGAGGCCGCGATGCTTGGTGAACCAGCGCGTCGATACGGTCGCCGCCAGCACCATGGCGGTGAGGCCGGTGCCGAAGCCGATGATGATGCCCCAGCATAGCAGCAGCTGCCAGACTTCGGTCATATAGAGCGAGCCGATGAAGCCGATGCATATGGTGCCCAGCGCGAAGACGATGACCTTGCGCACGCCGAAATGGTTCATGAAGGCGGCGGCAAAAGGACCCATGAGGCCGAACAGCACCAACCGGACGGCAAGTGCGGACGAAATCGAGGAGGTGCTCCAGCCGAACTCGTCTTCCAGCGGCTTGATGAGCACGCCGGGCGCGCCCATGGCGCCGGCCGTGACCAGCATGGTGAGGAAGGTGGCGGCGACGACGACCCATCCGTAATGGATGTTGCGCCGGGCGAGCGTCGAGGCAAGGGTAGTGGAAACCATGAGCTGCGTTCCAATCAGGTTGGGTATCGTGCCGTCAGGCCGGACTTGCGAAAACACCAGATCGCGGACAGTCGGGGTACCGTACCACGTCTAGTGTCCTGCCGTTCTCCAGGCTTGAACGTTTGTGCAAAGGCATTTACATGATTGCTATCATATTTGTTGCGTATTGATGATGGCCATCATATAAATTGTCAATACAGTTTTCTTGATGCTCTGATGGAGTTTTTTGATGAGAGTGAGCCGGGAGAAATTCGCCGAGAATCGCGAGAAGATCCTTGCCGTGGCGGGCGAGCTCTTTCGCGAAAAGGGTTTCGACGGCATCGGCGTCGCCGAGATCATGAAGGCGGCCGGGCTGACGCATGGCGGTTTCTACGGCCATTTCGATTCGAAGGACGAGCTTGCCTGCGAGGCGAGCAAGGCGTTGGTGGCGCGTTCGCTGGAGCGCTGGAAGCAAGTGGCGGCAAGCTCGCCCGAACAGCCGCTGGAAGCGCTGCTTGCCCATTATCTCTCGCACCGCAACGTGGTGGAGCATGCGACCGGCTGCGTCTTCGCGGCGCTGACCCAGGAGGTCAGCCGCCATGGCCCCGAGATGCAGTCCACCTTCACCGGCGGCCTGATGGGGCTGGTCGAGGTGCTGGAAGAGATCGTTCCCGGCGAAACCGCCGAGGATCGCCGGCGCAGGGCCTTTGCCAGCCTCTCGGCCATGGTCGGCGCCGTCATCCTGGCGCGCGCAATGGATAGCGCTGAGCTGTCGCAGGAATTCCTGTCGGCGACCCGGCAGGAGCTTTCGCCGCTGCCGAGTAACGAAAACAGCTGATCTGGAGCAGTTCCAGCAAAAGTGCGAAGCGGTTTTGCGTCTGGAACTGCGTAAAAACAAGAAGATGGAGCGCTTTCGCGATTCGAAGAAAAGCGGAAATGCTCTAGTCCCGGAAGGCGAGCAGCCCGTTCGCCTCGACGAGTTCCCTGAACTTGCCGTCGGGCGCGACCGCCAGCAGCTCGGCGCGCAGAGCCGCCTCGAAATCGGCTGCCTTGTCGCCCAACGCCTGTGGCGAGGTCGACGACATCGAGAAGATGCGGCCGACGATCTCTTCGATATCTCTGATGTATTCCGAGAGGATGCCGATGCGTTCGAGATTGCGGAAGGGGGAGGCGAGCAGCATGGCCTCATGCGGCGCCCATTCCTTGCTCCGGCGCATCTGCCGCTCCGCGCTGCGCTCAGGCGAATAGGTTTCCATCAGCGGCTCAAGGATACCGCGCCAGTTCGGCTCCGCCAGAATGCCTTTATCGTGGAAGAGCACGACGGCGCCGCCCGGCTCGATCAGCCTGTCCAGCGCCTCGAGCGTGGCCGGCCTGTCCATCCAATGGAACGAGCGGCCCATGACGCAGAGGTGCAACTTGCCGAGATCGGGGCCGAGATCGTAGGAGGAGCCCTGCCGGATGTTGATATCGACGCCAGCCGCCTTCGCGCCAAGTGCGGCTTCAGCGAGCATTTCCGGCTCCGGGTCCATGGCGGTGACGGCGGCACCCTGCAGCCGCGCGAAGGCGATGCCGAGCTGGCCCGGACCGCAGCCGAGATCGAGCACATGGTCGCCGGGCTTGAGGCCACTGCGCTCCGCGACGCGGGTAATCAGCCTGTCCGGATAGGGGATGCGATAGCGCAGATAATAGGTCGCGGTCGACTGAAAGCGCCGCGCCTCGAAGGGAACTGTGATCATGGGCTGTCATCCTCGGGGGTAGGGAACCTCGATTTGTTAAGCCCCAACTATGACCTGTTCGTGAAGTCACTTTTGCGCGATTTGCCGCGTGGTCAATCGGCTTCAGGGCTTGGGACCGCCCCTCACCCTAGCCCTCTCCCCGCTCGCGGGGAGAGGGGACGATCGAGCGAAACACTGGCGGTCACCGTAGGGAGGGAACTTGGATTGGGCAGGAAACCCCCTCTCCCCGTCAAAACGGGGAGAGGGTTGGGGTGAGGGGCCAGGCAAGCAGGTGCGGCATCACCAGCGTAACCTGATCAGCCGCAAAATCCCCGATCACTTAAACCCGGCAACCCCATGCGGGACGTAGGGGCTTTCCAGCGTCTCGATTTCCTCCGGCGTCAATTTGACCTCCAGGGAAGCGACGGCATCGGTGATGTGGCCGGGTTTGGAGGCGCCGATGATCGGGGCGGTGACGACGCTCTTCTGCAGGATCCAGGCGGTTGCCACCTGCGCGCGCGGGATGCCGCGGGCCTTGGCGATCGTTCCGACGGCATCGACGATCTTGCGGTCGGCTTCGAGCGCCTGGGTGTAGAGCGTCTTGCCGAATTCGTCGGACTCGGTGCGGGCCGTTGCTTCGTCCCAATCGCGGGTAAGCCGGCCGCGGGCGAGCGGGCTCCAGGGGATGACGGCGATCTTCTGATCCTCGCAGAAGGGCAGCATCTCGCGCTCTTCCTCGCGGTAGAGCAGGTTCAGGTGGTCCTGCATGCTGACGAACTCCGTCCAGCCATTGAGGCGAGAGGTATAAATCGCCTTGGCGAATTGCCAGGCATACATGGAGGAAGCGCCGATATAGCGGGCCTTGCCGGCCTTGACGACATCATGAAGCGCTTCCAGCGTTTCCTCGATCGGCGTCGTATAGTCCCAGCGGTGGATCTGATAGAGATCGACATAGTCGGTGCCGAGGCGGCGCAGGCTGTTGTCGATCTCGTCGAAGATCGCCTTGCGCGACAGGCCGGCGCCATTCGGGCCGGGGCGCATGCGGTTGAAGACCTTGGTGGCAAGCACGATATCGTCGCGCTTGGCGAAATCCTTGATGGCGCGGCCGACGATCTCCTCCGAGGAACCATTGGAGTAGGTGTTGGCCGTATCAAGGAAGTTGATGCCGGCTTCGATCGCCTGCCGCAGTAGCGGGCGACTCTCGT
Source organism: Rhizobium tropici CIAT 899 (assembly GCF_000330885.1). Classification (NCBI taxonomy): domain Bacteria; kingdom Pseudomonadati; phylum Pseudomonadota; class Alphaproteobacteria; order Hyphomicrobiales; family Rhizobiaceae; genus Martinezella; species Martinezella tropici. The sequence continues at coordinate 3,287,818 of NC_020059.1, read as the reverse complement.
CCTCTTTCAGCGACCATGCATGCGTGCCCTTGTTGGGGTCGCCATAGGTCATGCAACCCAGGCAGATGCGTGAGACTTCAAGACCGGTCCTGCCGAGCTTTACGTATTCCATCGTTATTCTCCGTCCATTCGATTATTCGGCGCAATGAGGACCACCGCCGGAAGAGCGGTGGAATATGTGCGTCGCGAAAGCAAATCGGCGGGCAAGATCGTCGCCGGACGACGCATCAGTTGGTGAAGAGCTTCAAAGTATTCTTCAATAAATAAGGCAATTCGTCCGGCAGAGAAGATGGCAATTTCAAATGTTTCCTTGAACCCCAGAGGCGACAGGTGTTAGCTGCACTGCACAATTTTCTGGAACTGCGCATGAAACTGCCCCCACTTGATACTTATGAAGCCCTCTATCGCGACTTTCGTTGGGAAATTCCGGCGAGATTCAACATGGGACATGCTGTTTGCGATGCCTGGGCCGAGCAGGAGCCCGATCGGATCTGCCTTCAGCATTTCAATCCTGACGGCAATCACTTTTCGATGAGCTACGGTGAGTTGCGGGATCGTTCCGCTTCCTTTGCCAATGCGCTTGTTTCACTCGGCGTACAGGCGGGAGATCGGGTGGCGCTGCTTTTGCCGCAGGGTTTCGAAACGGTCGTGGCGCATGTGGCGATCTACAAGATGGGGGCGATCGCCCTGCCGCTGGCCTTGCTGTTCGGCGCCGAGGCGCTGGAATACCGGCTGAAGACATCAGGTGCGTCGGCAATCGTCACCAATCGGTTCGGTCTCGAGCGGCTGCATCCGATCCGGGACCGGCTGCCGGAACTCGCGCAGGTGATCAGCATCGACGGTGCTGAGGAGGGCGTTGCAGGCTTTGCCGATCTGGAGGCCGCGCACCCGCCGCTGTTCGAGGTGGCGGATACTGGTCCGGACGATCCGGCCTTAATGATCTTCACTTCGGGCACGACCGGGCCGCCCAAGGGTGCGCTCCATGGCCATCGCGTGTTGCCGGGGCATATTCCGGGCATGCAATTCGCCCATGAAGGCTTTCCGCAGGCCGGCGACCGGCTCTGGACGCCGTCGGACTGGGCCTGGGCCGGTGGCCTCCTGAATGCTCTGTTGCCGAGCCTGATGCTTGGCGTTCCCGTCGTTTCCTCGCCGGCGCAGAAATTCGATCCGCACATGGCCTTCCGCATCATGGCCGAGATGGAGGTGCGCAATGCCTTCATCCCGCCAACGGCGTTGCGGCTGCTGAAGGCCGTCGACAGTCCGCGGGCGCAATACGATCTCAAGCTGCGCACCATCGGTTCGGCCGGCGAGGCGCTCGGCCGCGAAACCTTCGAATGGGCGCGCTCCGCGCTTGGTGTCAGCGTCAACGAGTTCTTCGGCCAGACGGAATGCAATTTCGTGCTTTCTTCCAGTGAAGCCTTTGGCGTCAGCCGTGCAGGCGCAACCGGCAAGCCTGTTCCTGGCCATCGCGTCGCGATCGTCGATGCCGAGGGTATCGAGGTTCCCGTAGGCGAGAGCGGGCAAATTGCCATCAAGCGGCCCGATCCGGTGATGTTCCTCGGCTACTGGCAGAACGAGGCGGCAACGGAGGCGAAATTTGCCAATGACTGGCTGCTGACGGGCGATATCGGCCGGCAGGATGCGGATGGCTATATTTCCTTCGTCGGCCGCGACGACGACGTCATCACCTCGTCGGGGTATCGTATCGGGCCGAGCGAGATCGAGGATTGCCTCGGCGGCCATCCGGCCGTGCAGCTTGCTGCGGCGGTGGGAAAGCCGGATGTGGTGCGAACGGAAATCGTCAAGGCCTATGTCGTCCTCGTGCCCGGTCGCGAGCCGAGCGAGGTATTGGCGGTCGAAATCCGCGAATGGGTGAAGACGCGACTTTCCATGCACGAATATCCGCGCGAGATCGAATTCGTCGACGCTTTGCCGCTGACGACCTCCGGCAAGGTGATCCGTCGCCTGCTGCGCGAGCGGGCGATCGCTGAAACTCCCGGTTCTAGCGCTTCGTAAGCGACAGGATCTTTTCGCGCAGCAGCTTCGCCATGTTGCGGGTGCTGCGATACATGTGCAGCTGCGTGGTCACCTGACGCACGTCGCGGTCGCCGTTCGGGGTCAGGCCGATGATGAGCGTGCCCATGTCCTCGCGTTCGTGCCAGAAGCGGCTCATGATCGGATGATCGGGCACGGCGCAGGAATCGGAGCGGACGACGTTGGCGTCGTCGAGATGCCATTCCGTCAGTTCGCCCATCAAGAGCTTGCCCGGCGAATAGCGGGCATAGGCTTCGTCAAAGGCCGTCTTCCACGTATAGGCCTCGCCGCCCATGATCAGCACGATCATCGAGGCGACGGCCTTGCCGTCAAGATCTATTGAGTGAATGCGCACCGCGTCGATGGCGGCAAGGTTGGAAATCGCTTCGCGGGCAAAGGCGGCATGATGGCGATCGGTGACGAGCGCCGAGCGCTTCTTGCCCTTCCAGCCGCTTGCCTCCAGCGCCAGGAATTCTTCCATGCGCCCGTGAATATCGCGGGGCTGACGGGCGACGTTGTAGCTGATCTCGCCGTGGTTTTCCAAAAGTCGCCATTGGCGGCGCATTTCGCGCAAGTGCGCGTTGGAAATCGTTCGCCTGAGATAGGCGAGCGCGTCGTCATTGCTCTGGAGCATCGGGCGTTGGAAGGGGTTGGCGATGGCGATCGGCAGATTTCGGCCGATCGCAATGACCTTGGCCATTTGGACGAAACGGCCGTTGAGCCGGACATCCGGCAATACGAGCGTGGTCGGGAGATGCAGCTCCGGGCGGGAGAGTGCCTCGAAGAGGTTGTCGAGCGTTTCGCCGGCATCCTCGGCGTCTAGCAGGGGCGTGCCGAGCGGGCCGAAGGAGTTCGACCAGACGCGGATGATCGACGGGCCGATGGCGAAGCCCGGCTTGTCGACCGTGAAGGGCATCAGCAGACGCATGCGGCTGCGCGTGCTGTTGATATCGCGCATCAGCGCCAGACGCACCTGCCGATCCTCAAGGCGCGGCATGGCGGGCGCCAGGAAGCGGCCCGAGAAGAAGACGTTCGGCTCCATGGCGCGATTGGACAGGAAGTCCAGCTCGTCCTGCAGCTCGTAGCCGAGCTTGCCGGGATAGAGGCAGAGTTCGCGGCCGGCGCGGCCAACCTCGACCCGGGCCTCCGCTTTCGGCGTTTCGAAATGCAGTGCTGCGAGCGTATGGGTCAGGGCGTTCACTTGGCTGTCGGTGGTTTCGGTGTAGGGGGGACGTGCCATGATCAGAAGACCCTCGTTGCCGATGACGCCGACGAGCGTCGGAGGAGGGCGAATAGTTTGATGCCAAGCGCGCGGCGGACGGCCACGTGCAGGAGCAAGGCCTCGATCGCCATGGCAGTGGCGCCGGCAATCGCCGCTCCTTCGATGCCGAGATGCGGGATGAGCGCAACGTTCAGGCCGACATTGGCAACGAGCGCCACGGCATAGAGATAGACGCAGAGCATCTGCTTGTCCGCCATGGTCAGGAGCACTTCGGCAGGGCCGACGAGCGCTCTCGCAAGAATGCCGGCAAGCAGGATCGCCATCACAATCTGCCCCTCCGTGAAGGCGGCGCCGAACAGCGAAAGCAGGAGCTGCCCCGCCGCCAGCACCACGAGGCCGAGGGCAAGTGCTGGAAAGAAGGACCAGCGTGTGGCCTCCGTGGCAAAGGCTGCGAGCTTGCTCCGGTCGCCTTCAGCAAGAATGGCGGCAAAGCGCGGGCCGATGGCCGCCCTGACAGCGAAGGAGACGAAGAGCACCAGGGCCATCGTTTTTGCCGCTGCGAAATAGACGGCGACTTCATCCGGATCGAGGAAAATGCCGACGACGATGACATCAGAATTGGTGAGCAGGTAGCCCACGCCTTCGACCAGGAAGATCGGCAGGGCGACGGCTGTCCAGGCGCGGAGTTCAGTGGTTTTCGGGCCGCGTGGATAATGGCGGCGCAGACGGAGCGTCACTGCGAGATATTGCAGCAGGACACTGGTGAAAGCGCCGGCGAGAGCTGCGGCCATAGCGGTGACGGCATCACGCGGTGCGCCGGCGAGGATCGCGGCCACCATGAAGAGCAGGATCAGCGTCGGGCGGATGAGGAAGGTCGGGCTGAGCGCCATGACCGGCCAGTGCTTGGCACGGGCCGTACCGTCCAGAACGTCTCCAAGCGCAATCATCGGCACGGCAATCAGGCCGAGGAAAACCGGCACGACGTAATAGTGCTCGATCATGCCGCGAAAGGCAAAAAGCAGGAGCGCTCCAATCAGCGCCAGCGTGCCCGAGAGAGCAACCACGAACAGGCGTGCCGTCATGTTCAGACCGCGAATGGCATTGTAATTGGCGCTGGCGTCATACTGCGGCAGGAGGCGGATGATGGCCGTCGGGAAGCCGAGGCAGGCAAGATTGCCGAACAGGATCATCAACACCCAGACGAAGACAAAAATGCCGTATTCGAACCGGCCCATCAGGCGAGCAAGAATGATCTGCGAGAGAAAGGCGAGCGCGGCGCCTGCAACGCGGATCGTGAAGGCGATCAGCGCCATGCGCTGCGACGCAGCTTTCTCGTCCTGACCGGCAAGGAGGATGCTAATCTTGCGCAGATACGGGGATAGGGCGGCCCGCAAAGCGGACGGCAACATTCTTTCCGCTGTTTGAAAGACCGCCATGATCGATACGCAATACTTTAAGTATGATCCCAAACTCGCGTTAGTCTTGGCAGAGGAGAGTTAAGAATCGGTTCTTGCGACACGTAAAAGTGGCTTTACCGAAATGGAGGGTTGCTGATCAATCTCGCCGGAAAGCAACCATGAGGCGCAGTGGGCTTGGAGTCGCCGCACCATGCCGCCGGCGCAGGAAACGGGTGGCGACGGTTCGGTCGGTATGTAGAATCCAGGGTCTATCGGAGGAGGATTTTATGCTCACACTTCACGATTATTTGCCGTCGCAGAATGGCTGGAAGGCCAGGGTTCTGTTCGGATTGCTCGATATTCCCTACCAGACTCGCCTGGTGTCCATCTTCGAGGGTGAGGGGCGCACGGACGCCTTTCTCGATCTCAATCCGGCAGGCGGCATCCCCGTTCTCGAACTGGAGGATGGGCGAACGATAGCGGAATCGAACGCTATTCTCACCTATGTGGCCGAAGGCACGCGGTTTCTTCCGGCGGATCGCTATCTGCACGCCAAGGTCATGCAATGGCTGTTCTTCGAACAGTATCATGTCGAACCGGTCATCGGCACGCTGCGCTTCTGGACGCTGACGGGACGGCTCGAGCTCAATGCCGTTATGGCGGAGGCCAAGCGCTCGGCCGGCCTTCGCGCCCTCGCGGCGCTTGAGCGCGGGCTGAAGAACACGCCATTTCTGGTCGGTGGCGAATTTTCGATCGCGGACATAGCCGTTTACGCCTATGCCCATAAGGCGGCGGATTGCGGCTTCGATCTCGCCGATTATCCGGCGCTTACGGCCTGGTTCGATCGGGTGCCTGACGTCATCGGGCCAGGCTACCCTGTCCATCTCTACAGTGAGGATCCGCATTCCGCTGTTTGAACACGGTGGACGTGCTCGTGACGCTTGGCGGCTGCGCGTATCGACGACAATTGCTGTGATCTCCGATCGTTGCAAACAAAAATGCCGCCCCAAAGGCGGCATTCTGTTCGTTGCTATCGGTTTGCTAGGCTTAGACCACTTCGCTGCTTTCGAAGGCGCCGTGGCAGTGCTTGTACTTCTTGCCGGAGCCGCAGGGGCAGGCCTCGTTACGGCCGACGCGGCCCCACGTTGCCGGGTTGAGTGGATCGCGATTTTCCGGAGATATGAAGCTTTCGCTTGCAAGCGCGAACGGGGCGAATTCGTCCTCGCCGGTCGTCGCGTCGATATGACGGGCCTGCATCGGCGGCGTTTCCGGCTCGGCCGGCTGCTGCACCAGTTCAACGCGCGAAAGCTGGGCGGTCACGGCCTGGCGCAGATTGTTCAACAGCGCCTGGAACAGCTCGAAAGCCTCGGCCTTGTATTCCTGCAGCGGATCGCGCTGGGCGTAGCCGCGGAAGCCGATGACCGAGCGCAGGTGGTCGAGGTTGACGATGTGCTCGCGCCAGAGATTGTCCAGCGTTTGCAGCACGATGGAGCGCTCGACATAGGTCATGATCTCGGGGCCGAAGCGTTCGGCCTTTTCGGCCGCAGCCTTTTCGGCCGCTTCCGTCAGGCGGGCGCGGATATCGTCTTCGGCGATGCCTTCTTCCTTGACCCAGTCATGAACAGGCATGTCGAGATCGAAGAAGTTGGCGACGCCGGCCTTCAGGCCGTCAGCATCCCACTGTTCGGCATAGGCGCGCTCCGGAATATGTCTGGCGACGAGATCCTCGATGACGTCGTGGCGCATGTCGCCGACGAATTCGGAGAGGTCCTTCGATTCCATCAGCTCGACGCGCTGGTCGAAGATGACCTTGCGCTGATCGTTCAGCACGTCGTCATACTTCAGAACGTTCTTGCGGATATCGAAGTTGCGGGCTTCGACCTTCTTCTGAGCGCGCTCAACGGCCTTGTTGATCCAGGGATGGACGATCGCTTCGCCTTCCTTGAGACCGAGCTTCTGCAGCATGCCGTCCATGCGGTCGGAGCCGAAGATTCGCATCAGGTCGTCCTGGAGCGACAGGTAGAACTTCGAGCGGCCCGGGTCGCCCTGGCGGCCGGAGCGGCCGCGCAGCTGGTTGTCGATGCGGCGGCTTTCATGGCGCTCCGAGGCGATGACGTAGAGGCCGCCAGCAGCGATTGATTTCTGCTTGAGCTCCTTGATCTCTTCGGCAATGCGGGCAATGGCCGCGTCGCGTTCCGCACCCGGTTCCATTTCGTGCAGGTCGCGCTCGACCCGCATTTCCAGATTGCCGCCGAGCTGGATGTCGGTGCCGCGGCCCGCCATGTTGGTGGCGATCGTCACCGCGCCGGGAACGCCGGCCTGGGCGACGATATAGGCTTCCTGCTCGTGGTAGCGGGCATTCAGAACCTGGAAATTGTTGAAGCCGCGTTTGCGCATGAGATCGGCGAGAAGTTCGGACTTCTCGATCGATGTCGTGCCGACCAGCACCGGCTGGCCGCGCTTGTGCGCGTCGAGGATCTCGTTGATGATGGCGTTATATTTCTCGGCATGCGTACGATAGACCTCGTCGTCCTCATCGATACGCTGGATCGGCAGGTTGGTCGGCACTTCGATCACGTCGAGGCCGTAGATGTTGCCGAATTCTTCCGCTTCCGTCGAAGCCGTGCCGGTCATGCCGGCGAGCTTTTCGTACATGCGGAAATAGTTCTGGAAGGTGATCTGCGCCAGCGTCTGGTTTTCCGGCTGGATCTGCACATGCTCCTTGGCTTCCAGTGCCTGGTGCTGGCCGTCCGAATAGCGGCGGCCCGGCATCATGCGGCCGGTGAATTCGTCGATGATGACGACTTCGCCGTTGCGGACGATATAGTCCTTGTCGCGCTGGAACAGCTTGTGCGCCTTGAGCGCATTGTTGATGTGGTGGACGATCGCGACGTTCTCGACGTCGTAGAGCGATTCACCCTTCAACAAGCCGGCTTCGCGCAGCATGTTTTCCAGCTTCTCGGTGCCTTCTTCGGAGAAGTTTGCCGAGCGCTGCTTTTCATCGATTTCGTAGTCTTCCTTCGCCAGGCGGGGAATGAAGGCGTCGATGGTGACATAAAGATCAGAGCGGTCGTCGAGCGGACCGGAGATAATCAGCGGCGTGCGCGCTTCGTCGACGAGGATCGAGTCCACTTCGTCGACGATCGCGAAGCTATGGCCGCGCTGAACCATCTGGGCGCGCTCATACTTCATGTTGTCGCGCAGATAGTCGAAACCGAGCTCGTTGTTGGTGGCGTATGTGATGTCGCAGGCGTAGGCGTCATGGCGCTGTTCATCGGACAGGCCGTGGACGATGACGCCTGTCGTCAGGCCGAGGAAGCTGTACAGGCGGCCCATGGTGCCGCTGTCGCGCTGTGCCAGGTAATCGTTGACGGTAACGACATGCACGCCCTTGCCGGCCAACGCGTTCAGATAGACTGGCAGGGTTGCGACGAGCGTTTTACCTTCGCCGGTCTTCATTTCGGCGATCGCATTGGAATGGAGGATCATGCCGCCGATGAGCTGCACGTCGAAAGGTCGCATGCCGAGAACGCGTCGCGACGCTTCGCGAGCGACCGCGAAGGCCGGCACGAGGATATCATCCAGCGTCTTGCCGTCCGCGAGCTGCTGGCGGAACTCAACCGTCTTGGCGGCCAGAGCTTCATCGGACAGCGCACGCATCTCCGGTTCGAGCGCATTGATTGCGGCTACTTGCGGCTGGAACGATTTGACCCGGCGGTCGTTGGACGAGCCGAACAACTTGCGGGCAATTCCACCTAGGCTGACCATGTGACTGGTCCTTTCTGAGATTTCATCCCGCCGTTTCCTGCTTTATCCCTTCCCGAAAAAAACGGGAGTATAGCACAAAACGGCCGGAAACTGTTCTGGACGCGAGGTTGCGTGACAGATAAGAGGGGGGTCGATTGATGTCAACGGGATTTGGCCGATACAGAAAGGCCACATTCTCCTGCTGAAGGCTTTTTCACGCCGGATTCACATCTGTCGAGCCGGTCGAGATCACCGAAGGGTTATTTTATGTTGAAGTATAACAAGCTTGCTGCGGTTGCTTTCGCGACAATCGTTACCTTCCAGGCTCCGGTCTTCGCGGCCGATGCCAAGGATCCCGTTGTCGCCAAGGTCGGCGATGTCGAAATCCATCAATCCGAACTCGATCTCGCGATCGCCAATCTCGATCCGCAGCTTGGCCAGCTTCCGGATGACCAGAAGAAGGTCGCGGCACTTTCGGCCTCGGTCGATGTGAAGCTTCTGTCGCAGAAGGCCGCTGCCGAGAAGCTCGACCAGACGCCGGATTTCCAGGCTCATATGGCCTATATGCGCGACCGCGAGCTGCACAATGCTTTCTTCAAGGCGCATGTCGCCGACGCCATCAAGGATGATGAAGTCAAGGCCCGCTACGACAAGGAAGTCGCAGCCCTGCCGAAGCAGGAAGAAGTTCATGCCCGCCACATTCTCGTGAAGACCGAGGATGAAGCCAAGGCGATCATCAAGGAACTCGATGCCGGCAAGGATTTTGCCGCACTTGCCAAGGAAAAGTCGACCGACCCGAACAAGGCTGACGGCGGCGATCTCGGTTATTTCGGCCACGGCCGTATGGTCAAGGAATTCGAAGACGCGGCTTTCGCGCTGCCGGTCGGCACCTATACGAAGACCCCGGTCAAGACCGATTTCGGCTGGCACATCATCAAGGTCGAGGACAAGCGCAATGCTCCTCCTCCGCCGTTCGATCAAGTCAAGGATCAGGTTCGTCAGCTCGTCATGCGCGACAAGTATCTTGAGCTTCTGAACAAGGCCAAGCAGGATACCAAGGTCGTCATCAACGACCCGGCGCTCAGCAAGGCCTATGAGGATGCGCAGAAGCAGCAGGACGCGGCACCGGCCGATGACGCCGTTGCGCCTGCTGATGGTGCAGCGGCGCCCGACGCGCAGCCGCAGCAGTAAGTCACGGCATTCAAACAATCAGGGCCCGGTTTTTCCGGGCTCTTCATTATTAAGGTGGGTCTCATGTCCGGTTCCGTTTCTCCGCTCGCTCCCAAAACCTTCACAGCCATGCCCGCCCTTCGCGGCGTGCGCATGACCACGGCATCCGCCGGCATCAAATACAAGAACCGAACCGACGTCCTGTTGATGGTCTTCGACAAGCCGGCCGCCGTTGCCGGCGTCTTTACGCGTTCGAAGTGCCCTTCGGCTCCGGTCGATTTTTGCCGCAAGAACCTGGCACACGGCAGCGCGCGCGCCGTCGTCGTCAATTCCGGCAATGCCAATGCCTTCACCGGCCTGAAGGGACGCCAGGCGACGGAACTGACCGCCAAATCCGCGGCGGCTGCCGTCGGCTGCGGTGAAAACGAAGTCTATCTTGCCTCCACCGGCGTCATCGGCGAGCCGCTTGACGCCACCAAGTTTGCCGGCGTGCTCGACACGATGGCGAAGGATGCGACAAGTGATTTCTGGTTCGAGGCCGCCAAGGCGATCATGACCACGGACACCTATCCCAAGGTCGCGACCCGTACCGCCGAGATCGGCGGCGTCAAGGTCACCATCAACGGTATTGCCAAGGGCGCCGGCATGATTGCGCCCGACATGGCGACGATGCTCTCCTTCGTGGTCACCGATGCCGATATTTCTTCTGCCGCGTTGCAGACGCTGCTGTCCGATGGCGTCGGCCCGAGCTTCAACTCCATGACCGTCGATAGCGATACTTCGACCTCGGACACGCTGATGCTCTTTGCCACTGGCGCCGCAGCTGCCGACGGGCAGGCGCATATCGATCGCGCCGACGATCAGAAGCTCGCCGGTTTCCGCGTGGCACTCAATGAGCTGCTGAGGGATCTTGCCATCCAGGTCGTGCGTGATGGCGAAGGCGCGACCAAGATGCTCGAAATCACCGTGACGGGCGCCGAAAATGACGCGGCTGCCAAGCGCATCGCCCTTTCGATCGCCAATTCGCCGCTGGTCAAGACCGCGGCCGCCGGCGAAGACGCCAATTGGGGCCGCGTCGTGATGGCCGTCGGCAAGGCCGGCGAAATGGCGGATCGCGACAAGCTCGCCATCTGGTTCGGCGATGTCCGCGTTGCCGTCAACGGCGAGCGTGACGCTTCCTATTCGGAAGACGCCGCCTCGAATGTCATGAAGCAGCAGGATATTCCCGTGAAGGTCGATCTCGGCCTCGGCAATGGCCGCGCAACGGTCTGGACCTGCGACCTCACCAAGGAATATGTTGCCATCAATGGCGACTACCGGAGCTGATACCTCGCTGATGCATGCGCAGACCACGATAAACAAGCTGCCGCTGGTGCGCAGGCTGGAAGCCGTCGGCTTCCGGGCCTGGCCTGCCTCGTCGGTGCAATATGATGGCAGCTGGCAGATCCGGCTAACGGCGGGTCATCCGTCGAAGCGGCTGAATTCTGTCGTGCCGCTCGATCCCTCCGATCATCGCGATCTCGAAATCCGGCTGGCAAAAGCGCAGCGCAAGTTCGAGGCCTATGGCAGGCCGATGGTGGTGCGTGAGACCCCTCTTGCCTCGCCGAAGCTCATCGATCTCCTTCGGGAGCGCGGCTGGACGTGCTTCGACGAGACGATCGTCATGACCGCCAATCTCGTCGATCTCGAACTGCCTGACATGCTGGATCATCTGCCGAGCCACGATGTCGGCCGCTATGTTGATGCCAGCCTGCTGGTTGATGGGGCTGATCCCGCCCTGAAGCCAGCGCTGGCGGAGGTGGTGAGCAGCATCAAGCCGCCATCGGGACTCTTCGTCATCGAAAATGACGATGCCGGACCGGTGGCGACCACGCTGTGCGTGCAGGACAATGATCTTGCCGGCATCATGTCTGTCGCCGTTTCCGTACAGCATCGGCGCAAGGGTCTAGGAGCCGAGATTCTGACATCGGCGCTTCGCTGGGCGCGCATGCGCAGCGCCAAGACTGCCTGGCTTCAGGTCGGCGCCGACAATGCTCCGGCTCTGGCGCTCTATCTCCGCTTCGGCTTCCGCGAAGCCTATCGCTACTGCTATTGGCAACCGCCGGGGGCTGCATGAGCGAGGCTGGCCGCAAAATCGTTCTCGTTGCCGCCTGCGCGCTCATCGATGCCGATGGCCGCATCCTGTTGGCGCAGCGTCCCGAAGGGAAATCCCTCGCCGGCCTTTGGGAATTTCCCGGCGGCAAGGTCGAGGCCGGCGAGACGCCGGAGGAGACGCTGGTGCGTGAGCTTCAGGAAGAGCTTGGCATCCAGACGAAGATCGCCTGTCTTGCGCCGCTGACTTTCGCCAGCCACACCTATGAGACCTTCCATCTGCTGATGCCGCTTTACATCTGCCGGCGCTATGAGGGCATCCCGCATGGCCGGGAAGGGCAGGCGATCAAATGGGTGCGGCCGCAAGCTCTGCGTGACTATCCCATGCCGCCGGCCGACGAGCCGCTGATCCCGTTCCTGCAGGATCTGCTTTAGCTTCTATAGCAAGGGCTGAGACAGCGCTGCCTTCGGGCGGCGTCGTGCCATGTCTAGATATCTCTGAATTTGAAAGTTGATTTCGCGAGCTGATCGAGGGAGGAGACGCCCGGTCCTCTAGGGGACGCATCCGCCTTCGGCATTTTGCGGAGCAAATCCGTCAGCATGTCAGATTGATTGTCACATTCGCGGCGAATTGCCTCCAGATGTTCGAGCATCAGTCCAAGGGCAAAAATCACGGCGCCGTTAAAAGCATAGGAAAGGGCGCCTATCAGCCCCGCCGCGACGCCGGCTGCACTTCCACTAAACAACGTCGCAATCCCGAACAGGATCGCAATACCAATCACCAAACCGCCAACCGCCTTGAGCAAACCTGCCATGTGTAAATTCCTGCAACCCAAGATAATAAAAGATAGCTTGGCGATATATCACGGCGCGCAAGTGTCAATCTCTATTATTTGGTGTATCGAGGAAATCTTCTGGCAATACGTGCGTCTGCGCGGCGAATTTGATGTCCCGTGGCGGGGCGGATCTCATTCGCGTTTACGCAGAGACGGTTTGGAATGCGTTAAGGCGGTGCATCGCATTTATGGTTAACGAGAATTAGCCATTTAATATCAGGCTTATAGCCCGAATCAGACACTGTCCCAGAATTTTACGTCTCATTAATTTGCATGTGGATATTAAGGGATCGTTTATGACCTTCTGGCATTCAATTCTCTCAATCAAGCGGTTGTTGGGTGCGTTGGAGAAGGCTTGACATAATGGACGACGATTTCTGGAAAGCTGTTCAGGAAAAAGAGCAGTCTTATTCCACGTCGCGCAGAACGGGCGCGTTGAATATCGCTTTGCTGTTCGGTACGGCGGCGGTCGCGCTTTCGCTTATTCTGACCCCTATGCTCTCTGACAAATCCAAGTCGCGCGTGCTTGCAAGCGCGCCGGATATCGACAATATTGCTACGGGTTCGATCCCGCAGACGGAAAACGGCAAGCGGTATACGATCCGCCGCAGCGTTCTGCAGCAGGAACCGGGTTCGGTCTGCATCGTCCAGGGTTATGGTGCCGATACCGGCTGCCAATAGCGCATTTCCAGGAAAAGTGCGGAGCGGTTTTCCGTCCGGAATGCGTAAGAAAAAATAGAGCGTTTTCGCGCATCGAAGAAAAGCGGAAATGCTATAGTGCATGAGCATAGCCTGCCGGATGCCATGACGAGCATCGGATTCTTCAGTTGTCCAATGCTGGGAGCTTCGAGCTTATGCGTTCCGTTCGGCGTATTTTCACTGATAAGACCGGTGCCACGGTCATTGAATACGGCCTGATTGCAGCCCTGATGTCGGCCGCAATCATCAGCGGTGTCGGCGCCTTCGGCGGCAGCCTTTCAAACACATTCAATCTTCTGTCCGATACGATACAGAATTCGGCGGCGTCCCAGAACTGACGCGGCCGGCAAATCTTTGGCTATTGTTTGAGCTTGTGCTCCTCAACCTTGAGCGCATCCGCCAAGCGGGCCTTGGCGGAACCCGGTCGCAGTGGCTTCTGCTGGCTTTCGTGCGGCGTCCAGCCTGAGACGTAGATGATCGAGAATGTCGCCCTGATCCGCCCGTCCGGATCGGAATAGCGCTCGGCATAGAGCTCGGCCGCACGCAGAAAGAAGGCACGCGTCAGCGGCTTGCGGCTGCGATCGACCAGCGGATTGGTCATGCCCATGGCGCGCAGGTCGCGCATCAAGGCAAACAGATTGTCGTAGCGCACGGTATAGTTTTCGGCGTCGATGACGGGCAGTGTAAAGCCTGCACGCTGAAGGAGACCGCCGACATCGCGGACATCGGCAAAGGGGATGACGCGCGGGCTTGCGCCGCCCGTCAGCTCGATTTCGGTCGCGAGCAGCACGTCACGCAGTTCCTGCAGGGTTCCCGAGCCGGGGATCGCCGCCAGGAAAAGGCCGTCGGCCTTCAGCGCGCGGCGGATCTGGATGAAGACGCCGGGCGTGTCGTTGGTGACGTGCAGGCTGAGCGGGGAAAGCACGAGGTTGACCGATTCCGGCGCGAGCGGCAGCTCCTCCGGAGGCGCCTCGATGATGGTCTCGTCGGGAGCGGCAAAATCCTTCTCGCTTTCGATCCTTTTCAAATGGCCGATCTTGCCTGTCGCCAGAGCGAGGCGCGCGGCAATGCCTGTCGCGCCGTGCAGCTCGACCGCGTCGTCGAAATGGCGTTCGGTGACGGCAAGCCGTTCCGCCAGTTCGCTGGCGGCAATATCGAGCAGGAAAGCCGCTTTCGTATCACCTTGTTTTAGCGCCCGGCGTTTGCGGGCCGAAAGCAGCGATTGGTCGAATACGATTTCCATGGTGGTTTCCTGCACTATCATCAATTCGGCGGGCATGCCGGACACACGCGTTTCTGTCGCGCAATTCCGGGTGGAAAACCGCTATACACTTTTCCTGGAATTGCTAGTCTCAATCATATGGGGATGATGGGACGCGAAATCACCTTGTCTATCCTGGGCGCCGGGCTGAAAAGGCCTTTCGTGGCGCTTGCGGATATGGTCTATCCGCCCGCATGTCCGGGCTGTGGGGTTTCGGTCGGCGCGCATCGCGGTCTTTGCCCCGCATGCTGGTCGGGTATTCGCTTTATCGAGCGGCCCTATTGCGAGGTCCTTGGGAGCCCGTTTTCCCATGATCTCGGCGTGGGAATTCTGAGTGCCGAGGCGATTGCCGATCCGCCTGTCTTCGACCGGTTGCGCTCCGCCGCCGTTCATGACGGCATCGTGCGGGATCTCGTTCTCAGCCTGAAATATCGCGATCGCACCGATCTCGCGCCGATGATGGCGGGCTGGATGCTGCGGGCGAGTGATGGCACGATTGCGAATTGCGATGCGATCGTTCCGGTACCGCTGCACCGTGCGCGGCTGTTTTCGCGCAAGTACAATCAGGCTGCCGAGCTTGCCCGGCATATCGCCCGCCTTTCCGGCAAGCCGCTGCTGGCCGCAACGCTCCTGCGCGTCAAGCGCACGACCCAGCAGGTGGGTCTTGGAGCCAAGGCGCGGCAGGATAATGTGCGCGGCGCTTTCGCCGTTTCCGAGCATCGGGCCGCCGATATATTCGGGCGGCGCATCGTTCTCGTAGACGACGTTTACACCACCGGCGCCACGGTTGCCGCGGCCACGCGCGCGCTGAAGAAAGCAGGTGCTGCCGATGTCACTGTTTTGACCTTTGCAAGGGTCGTCGGCCATCTTATATGACACTAGAGGCGGATGATTTTAGGTCTGTTCGACCTAAAATCTGAATCCGCTCTAGCATCAAACAAGTAGAGTATGATGTCGTGCGAAAACCGCAGACACTTTTCGGCATCATGCTCCAAATCTAGGCTTTTCCGGAGTGGATCATGGCATCCGTCGTTATCTATACGCGTGAATTCTGCGGCTATTGCGCCCGCGCGAAATCCCTGCTCGAATCCAAAGGCGTCGATTATGTCGAACATAACGCCACCTATTCGCCCGAGATGCGGCAGGAGATGATCGCCAAGGCGAATGGCGCCTCGACCTTCCCGCAGATCTTCATCAATGGCGAGCATGTCGGTGGCTGTGACGATATCCACGCACTCGACCGGGCCGGCAAGCTCGATCCGATGCTGGCTGCCTGATCCTTATGACGAGGGAGAAACCGATGAGCTTCAAGGCCGCTGCCATCCAGATGTGTTCCGGCGTCGATCCGGTGAAGAACGCGGCTGATATGACCCGTTTGGTGCGGGATGCAGCCTCCAAGGGGGCGATCTACGTACAGACGCCGGAGATGACCGGCGCGGTGCAGAAGGATCGCCCGGGGCTGCGTGCCGTGCTGCGCGACGAGCCGAACGATATCATCGTCAAGACGGCCTCCGAGCTGGCGAAGGAACTTGGCATCCATCTTCACATCGGCTCGACGGCCATTGCGCTCGATGACGGCAAGATCGCCAATCGCGGTTTCCTCTTCGGTCCCGATGGCAAGCTCATCAATCGCTACGACAAGATCCATATGTTCGATGTCGATCTCGACAATGGCGAAAGCTGGCGCGAAAGCGCCGTCTACCGGCCGGGATCGGAAGCGCGCATCGCGTCGCTGCCGTTCGCCGAGCTCGGATTTTCCATCTGCTACGACGTGCGCTTTCCGCAGCTCTTCCGCGCCCAGGCCGTTGCCGGCGCCGAGGTGATGACGGTGCCTGCCGCCTTCACAAAGCAGACCGGCGAAGCGCATTGGGAAATCCTGCTGCGCGCCCGCGCCATCGAAAACGGCATGTTCGTGATTGCCGCCGCGCAGGCCGGCAAGCATGAGGACGGCCGCGAGACCTTTGGCCATTCGATGATTATCGATCCCTGGGGCAAGGTGCTGGCATCCGCCGGCGGTACGGGCGAAGCCGTCGTCATCGCCGAGATCGATATCGCCGCCGTCAAATCAGCCCATGACAAGATACCGAACCTGAAGAATGCGCGTGAATTTTCGCTGGAGAAGATCGCGACGCCGGCGGCTGGAGGCGTCGCTGCTTGATCCGTTATTCGCTTACCTGTGACAACGCCCATGAGTTCGAGGGCTGGTTTTCCGAAAGCGCTGATTTCGATCGCCAGGTCGCAAGCGGTTTCCTCACCTGTCCTGTCTGCAATTCGGGTGCGATCTCCAAGCTCCTGATGGCGCCTTCGGTTTCGACGGCGCGCAAGAAGGATGAGTTGCAGACGCTCGCGATGGACGCAGCGCGCAAGCAGGCCTTGGTGAAACTCAAGGAAGCGGTCGACGCCATCAAGGCCAATGCCGAGGATGTCGGTACGAAATTCCCGGAGGAGGCCCGCAAGATTCATTACGGCGAAGCAGATGCGCGCGGGATCATCGGCAAGGCGACGCCGGACGAGGCACAGGCACTCGTCGAGGAAGGCATCGAGATCGCTGCTGTTCCTGTGCTGCCCGACGATATCAACTGATGCCGGTCGCCGGCAGCCAACATCTCGCCATGTATAATTTCGGGCTGCATGTCGAGGCCTATGAAAGCCCAGCCGTCGAGGGGTTTCGCCTGCGCGAGGCGGCGAATTTCGAGGCGGCGGCCCGTGCTCACGGTTTCTTTGGCCGCTCTGGCTATGTCGGCGAGCCGGGCACTGCCTGTTGGGGCGAGCAGGTTTTCCCGCGTTTCATCGAGGGTAGCGGCTTTCAGACCGCGCCGTCATCCCTATCGCTTTGGGCCGATATCGAATCGCTGATGGCATTCACCTATAGCGGCGTGCATGCCGACGCCCTGAAACATGGGCGGCACTGGAATGTCAGGCAGAGCTGGCCGCCGCTTGTCCTTTGGTGGGTGGAAGCTGGGGCCGTACCGCGATGGCAGGATGGGGTAGAGCGCCTAGAACACCTTCACGATTATGGCGCAGGCCCAAGGGCGTTCTCATTCAAGCAGCCCTATGGATCCGATGGTCAGCCACTTGAGATCGATCGTTCTCGTATCAAGGAAATCGTTGCGCTCAACGCTGCCACGCAGGGCGAGTTACTGGCGCATGTGCTGACACTGAAGATCTGAGGCAGATGCGTGATCAGCTCAGGTTTGCCCGCTTCGCCAACAGCATATAGTTGACGTCCATATCTTTCGACAGGTTCCAGCGATCCTGCAGCGGCGAATAGAATACGCCCGTGCGGGCGGTGATCTCGAGACCGCTTGCCGCAAGCGGCTTTTCGATCTCCTCAGGACGCACGAGCTTTTCGTATTGATGAGTGCCGCGCGGCAGCCAGCGCAGCACGTTTTCCGCCGCGAAAATGGCAAGCGCTGCTGCCTTCATGGTGCGATTGATGGTCGCGACGAACATCAGGCCGTCGGGGCGCACCATTTTCGCGCAGGTCGACAGGAAGAATTCGACGTCGGCGACATGCTCCACCACTTCCATGTTCAGGACGATATCGAAAGTTTCGCCGGCTTCAGCAAGCTGCTCGGCGGTGACGGCACGGTAGTCGACGGGAACGCCGGAGGCTTTTGCGTGCGTTGAGGCAATGCCGATGTTCTTTTCCGAGGGGTCGGCGCCAATGACGCTGGCGCCCATGCGGGCTACCGGCTCCGACAGCAGGCCGCCGCCGCAGCCAATGTCGAGCACGCGCAGGCCCTCAAGCGGCTTGCTGCTCTTCGGGTCGCGGTCGAAATTCTCGCAGGCGCGGTCGCGGATATAGGCAAGGCGCACAGGATTGAACTTGTGCAGCGGCTTGAACTTGCCAGTGGGGCTCCACCACTCGGCCGCCATGGCGGAGAAACGGTCCACTTCGCTCTGGTCGATCGTGCTCTTTGCCGTTTCGTTCATGGCTTGCTCCGTGATTTGCGTCGTTCGAAGGTTCGGACGGCCGCACGCAATAATTCTATCCCGTAGGGTGAAGTCGGACGATCGATGCGCGATGTCAAGGGCCTGCGACCTTCGATCAGCTGTGGGCTATCCCGATCAGGAGGCGCGAATTGCGATGCGAAGGTTGACATGGAGGTATCTTATGGCCGATCAATCCCCGGGGCTGTGAAATGGGTTTCGGGACCGGGATTGATTGCGATCGACCGGCTTGTAGAGGAGTTCCTCATGAGACCATTCCGTCTCGCGACGGCCATCGCCATGGGTTGGCTTGCGGCCAGCCATGCAAATGCCGGGGACGGCAAGGGGTTTCGCCTGACGATCGACGGCATTAGCGTCGGTATCAATCCCGGCGATACGCTCGAAGTTACCATGAAGGACGGCAGCAAGGTGCCTGTAGAGCTGCAGCGCAGCGAAACGGTGACCTTCACGGGCGGCAAATTCTCCTTCGATCATGATGGCAAATTCACCGTCGCAAAGACGGATCTCGGAGACGGCGTGCAGCAATATGCGCTGATGACGCCGATCGGCACCGGCATCATCGTGCAGGTCTATAAGGGTCTCAATCCTTCCAGCTATACCGATGTCATACTGCAGCAGATGGTGCAGGAGAGCCTCAATGGCGGCGCCAAGATCAGCAAGCGGCCAACCCAGCGCGCATTGCCGAGCGGTACCGTATTGAAGGGCATCAAGGCGGAGACGACCACGGACGACGACGTCATGGAGTATGAGATCGTCGCGACCGGCCGGCCGGAAGGCGGGGTGCTTGTCGCCACCTTTCTCAACAGGGAAAACCTGCCCAGGGAAGAGGGTATTCTCGACAAGCTCTGGTCGACCTTAAAAGTGGATTTTTAGAGTAAACTTTTCATCACCTCTGGCGTCCGATGCTATTGCACCTGCCCGACAAACTCGCTAAGAGACGGCCCCATTGAGATCACGCTTTTCCGGCTACCGAACCGGGAGGGCGATTTTGCATGTCGGGCTTATCGCGTTCAGCCGCCCGGCGCAGGGTACTGGTAGAGGCACATGGCACGCATCGTGATGAAATTCGGCGGGACCTCCGTCGCGGATCTGGACCGTATCAAGAATGTCGCACGCCATGTGAAACGCGAGGTCGATGCCGGACACGAAGTGGCTGTGGTCGTTTCCGCGATGTCTGGCAAGACCAACGAACTGGTCGGCTGGGTCCAGAACATGCCGAAAGTCTCCGGCGCCAACCACTCGATCTACGATGCGCGCGAATATGATGCCGTCGTGGCTTCGGGCGAGCAGGTCACATCAGGCCTTCTGGCGATTGCGCTGCAGGCCATGGGCATCAACGCCCGCTCCTGGCAGGGCTGGCAAATCCCGATCCGCACCGACAACGCCCATGGCGCCGCCCGTATTCTCGAGATCGAGGGCGAGGACATCATCCGCCGCATGGGTGAGGGCCAGGTCGCCGTCATCGCCGGCTTTCAGGGGCTCGGCCCCGACAACCGCCTCTCGACGCTCGGGCGTGGCGGTTCCGACACCTCGGCCGTTGCGATCGCCGCCGCCGTCAAGGCCGATCGCTGCGACATCTATACCGACGTCGATGGGGTCTATACGACCGATCCGCGCATCGAGCCCAAGGCGCGTCGCCTGAAGAAGATCGCCTTCGAGGAAATGCTCGAAATGGCCTCTCTCGGCGCAAAGGTGCTGCAGGTGCGCTCGGTTGAGCTCGCCATGGTGTTCAAGGTCCGCACTTTCGTGCGCTCTTCTTTCGAGGATCCCGATGCTCCGGGCATGGGCGATCTGCTTAACCCGCCCGGAACGCTGATTTGTGACGAGGAAGAAATCGTGGAACAGGAAGTAGTCACCGGCATTGCCTATGCCAAGGATGAGGCCCAGATCTCGCTGCGCCGTCTTGCCGACCGGCCGGGTGTTTCCGCCGCGATCTTCGGGCCGCTGGCCGAAAACCACATCAATGTCGACATGATCGTCCAGAACATTTCCGAGGACGGTTCGAAAACCGACATGACCTTCACGGTTCCGTCCGGCGATGTCGAGAAGGCGCTGCGCGTTCTTGGCGAGAACAAGGAAAAGATCGGCTACGACGTCGTCCAGAGCGAATCAGGCCTGGTCAAGGTTTCGGTCATCGGCATCGGCATGCGTTCGCATGCGGGCGTGGCCGCGACCGCTTTCAGGGCACTTGCCGAAAAAGGCATCAACATCAAGGCTATTACGACGTCAGAAATCAAGATTTCCATCCTGATCGACGGTCCTTATGCAGAACTCGCAGTCAGGACTTTGCATTCCTGCTACGGTCTGGATAAGAGTTGAGTCACGACTGCTGACGACGGACCGTGACGGAGGCGAGTTTCGGCCGGCCCTAACGTGGGCAAGACGAGCATGACATCTTGATTCGGGAGCTAGTGGCGCAATGAGAGACCTATCCGGCGGTCCACGCGTTCTGCTCAAGCGGCTACGCGAATTGATGGCGGAGCCGCTGGAGCCGCAGGAGCGCCTTGACCGGATCGTCCGCCAGATTGCCAGCAACATGGTCGCCGAGGTGTGCTCGGCTTACGTGCTGCGTGCGGACGGAGTCCTCGAGCTTTATGCCACCGAGGGTCTGAATAAAGAGGCCGTACACCTTTCGCAATTGAAGATGGGGCAAGGCCTCGTCGGCACGATTGCGGCCTCCGCCCAGCCGCTCAATCTTTCGGACGCGCAATCGCATCCCGCCTACCGCTACCTGCCGGAAACCGGCGAAGAGATTTATCACTCCTTCCTCGGCGTGCCGATCCTGCGCACCGGCCGGTCGCTCGGCGTTCTCGTCGTCCAGAACAAGGCGAGTCGCACCTACCGCGAGGAAGAGCTGGAGGCGCTCGAAACGACGGCCATGGTGCTGGCCGAGATGATCGCGACCGGCGAGCTGAAGAAGATCACCAAGCCGGGTCTGGAGCTTGACCTCACACGCTCCGTCACGATTGATGGCGACAGCTACAATGAAGGGATCGGCCTCGGCTATGTCGTGCTGCACGAGCCGCGTATCGTCGTCACCAACCTGCTGAACGAGGATACCGACAAGGAAATCGGCCGTCTCGCCGAAGCGCTGGGATCGCTGCGCATTTCGATCGACGACATGCTCTCGCGCCGCGACGTTTCCATGGAAGGCGAACATCGCGAGGTTCTTGAAACCTACCGCATGTTCGCGCACGACCAGGGCTGGGTGCGCAAGCTCGAGGAAGCCGTCCGCAATGGCTTGACCGCTGAAGCCGCCGTCGAAAAGGTGCAGAGCGACACCAAGGCGCGCATGATGCGCCTCACCGATCCCTATCTGCGCGAACGCATGCATGATTTCGAGGATCTGGCAAACCGGCTTTTGCGGCAGCTCATCGGACATTCCGGGCGTACCAGCGCTGAAGGCTTTCCGAACGACGCGGTCATCTTTGCGCGTGCGATGGGTGCGGCGGAACTGCTCGATTATCCGCGCGCCAATATTCGCGGTCTGGTACTGGAAGAGGGCGCTGTCACGAGCCATGTCGTCATCGTGGCGCGCGCCATGGGCATTCCGGTCGTCGGGCAGGCGGCAGGCATCGTCGCGCTGGCGGAAAATGGCGATTCGGTCATCATCGATGGCGATGGCGGCCATGTTCACCTTCGGCCTATGGCCGATCATCAGCGCTCCTATGAGGAGAAGGTCCGGTTTCGTGCCCGCAGGCAGGAGCAGTTCCGGGCTCTGCGCTCCGTCGAGCCGGTCACCAAGGACGGGCAGCGCATTTCGCTGTTGATGAATGCCGGCCTGCTGGTGGACCTGCCGCAGCTTGCGGAATCAGGGGCCGAGGGTATCGGCCTGTTCCGTACCGAGCTGCAGTTCATGATCGCCTCGACCATGCCGAAGGCGGATGAGCAGGAAGCGTTCTATCGCAATGTCCTGAAGCAGGCGGGCGGCCGTGTCGTCACCTTCCGCACGCTCGACATCGGCGGCGACAAGGTCGTTCCCTATTTCCGGGCGCATGAGGAAGAAAATCCCGCGCTCGGCTGGCGTGCCATCCGTCTCTCGCTCGATCGTCCCGGCCTGTTGCGCACGCAGCTCAGGGCCATGCTCAAGGCGGCGGCCGACAACGAATTGAAGATGATGGTGCCGATGGTCACGGAAGTCTCCGAGATCAGGGCCGTGCGCGAACTTCTGCAGAAGGAAGTGCAGCACCTCTCGCGCTTCGGGCACAGCCTGCCGCGCAAGCTGCAGTTCGGCGCAATGCTCGAGGTGCCCGCGCTGCTGTGGCAGCTGGACGAGTTGATGGCGGAAGTCGATTTCGTCTCGGTCGGCTCCAACGACCTGTTCCAGTTCTCGATGGCGGTCGATCGCGGCAATGCCCGCGTTTCGGATCGCTTCGATCCGCTCGAGCGGCCGTTCCTGCGTATCCTGCGCGATATTGTGCGCGCTGGCGAACGCAACAAGACGCCGGTGACGCTTTGCGGCGAACTGGCGGGCAAGACGATTTCGGCTATGGCCCTGCTCGGAATCGGTTTCCGCTCGGTTTCGATGTCGCCGGCCTCGATCGGCCCGGTCAAGGCAATGCTGCTCGGGCTCGACCTCAAGGCCTTGTCCGAAGTCATGGAGGCCGCACTCGATGACAGGCAGCCGACGAGTTCCATGCGCGATATCCTTGCGCGCTTTGCCGAGAGCCACAATATTCCGCTTTAGCGTCCGATCCTGAAAAGCACGAAGCGGTTTGCAGGCAGGATCATGCGCATCACAACATCAAAGCAGAGATAATAAGAAGAATTGGAGTAGAGGGTGGCGAAGCTCCCCGTTGAAAAAATGCGCGAGTTGGAACGTCGCTTCGGCGAGATCGAGGCGCGCATGTCCGCTGGCCCGGCCGCGGATGTCTATGTGAAGCTTGCTTCCGAATATTCCGAATTGCAGCCGGTCGTGACCAAGATCCGGGATTATGAGCGCGCTCTAGCCGAGGCTGCCGATCTTGAGGCCATGCTCTCCGACAAATCGGTCGATCGCGAGATGCGCGATCTTGCGGAGATGGAGCTGCCCGAGGTCAAGGAGCGCATCGAGGCGCTGGAAAAGGATATCCAGGTCGAGCTTCTGCCGAAGGACGCGGCCGACGAGAAAAGCGCGATCCTAGAAATCCGCGCTGGCACCGGCGGCTCCGAGGCGGCGCTTTTTGCCGGCGATCTTTTCCGGATGTATGAGCGTTTCGCCGCCAGCAACGGCTGGAAGGTGGAGGTGCTTTCGGCGAGTGATGGCGAAGCCGGTGGTTTCAAGGAAATCATCGCGACCATCAGCGGCAAGGGCGTGTTTTCCCGGCTGAAGTTCGAATCCGGTGTCCATCGCGTGCAGCGCGTGCCGGAGACCGAGGCGGGCGGGCGCATCCACACCTCGGCGGCGACCGTTGCCGTTCTGCCGGAGGCTGAGGAGATCGATATCGAAATCCGACCCGAGGATATCCGTATCGACACCATGCGCTCATCCGGCGCCGGCGGCCAGCACGTCAACACGACGGACTCGGCCGTGCGCATCACGCATCTTCCCTCCGGCATCGTCGTCACGAGCTCGGAAAAGTCGCAGCACCAGAACCGCGCCAAGGCGATGCAGGTCTTGCGTTCGCGCCTCTTTGACATGGAGCGCCAGCGCGCCGACAGTGAGCGTTCCGCCGACCGCAAAAGCCAGGTTGGCTCCGGCGACCGCTCCGAACGCATCCGCACCTATAATTTCCCGCAAGGGCGCGTCACCGATCACCGCATCAACCTGACGCTTTACAAGCTCGACCGGATGATGATCGGCGAGATCGACGAAGTGGTCGACGCGCTTTTGGCGGACTACCAGGCGAGCCAGCTCGCCCAGCTCGGCGAACAGACATGAGCGGCGGGCAAGGGTCGACCGTTTCCGGACTCCTGCAGGAGGTGCGCGCCCGCTTTGCCGAGGCCGATCTCGATGATCCCGCCACGGAGGCGCGCATTATTGTCGGCGGCCTTCTTCGCCTTTCCGCGACCGGGCTGGTGACGCGCGGTTCCGAGCCTGTGTCAGAAGATGATGCCGCTATGGTACGGGCTGCGATTGCCCGGCGGCTCAATCATGAGCCGGTCCATCGCATTCTCGGCGAGCGGGAGTTTTATGGTCTGTCGCTGCGGCTGTCGCCGGCGACGCTCGAGCCGCGGCCTGATACGGAAATTCTCGTCGATACGATGCTGCCGCATATCAGGCGTCTTGAATCCAAGATCGGCAATATCCATATGCTGGACATTGGAACGGGTACCGGGGCGATCTGTTTGGCCCTGCTCCACGAAAGCCCGCAAGCGACGGGTGTCGGTTCCGATATTTCCAGCGAAGCGCTGGAAACGGCTCGCGGGAACGCTGAGCGAAATGGCCTGGCAGAGCGGTTTATGACCGCGCATGGAAGCTGGTTTGACGCCATCCACGAATGTTTTCATGTGATTGTCTCAAATCCGCCCTATATTGCGTCCAATGTCATTTCCACTCTCGCTCCAGAAGTAAAGGATTTCGATCCTCCCGCGGCCCTTGACGGGGGCCTTGATGGGCTGGATGCTTACAGGGCGATCGCGAAGGACGCGGCTCGGTTCCTGCATCCGGACGGTATGATAGGTGTGGAGATCGGCTACGATCAGCGTGAAACGGTGACTTCAATTTTTGAAGGAGCAGGATTTTCCCTCGTCGAGGCGGTCCGTGACTACGGGCAGAATGACCGGGTTCTTGTGTTTGAATTTCAACATTAATGCGACGTTTTCAGCGGATTTGTGAGACCCCGTTGCTATCGCAAAGAAAAAGCTTGGATTTCCTGAGGAAGCAATATAGGTTGCGCTCACGCGTTGGGCGGCTGGGAATGAGCGAGACGATTCGCTTATCTTGGACAGCCTCGGGGAACCGCTCTCTGGTAAGAGTGTCAAAGGTTGAAGATAACCCAATGCGTGATCAGTTTAATCTGACGTAGTCGAGCGGCAGACCGGCGCTAAAGCGCAGTTTGCTTGCGGCACGAAAGCCCTGGTTTGGCGGTGTCCGAACCGCGGCGGCAGGTGTCGTGTATAATTTTATCCCAACGAAGAGAATTCAGGTGAAGGATCTATGAGGCCAGGACAGCAGAACAAGCGCGGTCGGGGGCGTGGTAACAACAACAACGGCGGCGGCGGAAATAACAACAACAATTTCAACCGCAAGGGCTCGAACCCGCTGACCAGGACTTACGACAGCTCTGGTCCCGATGTGAAAATCCGCGGAACCGCACAGCATATCGCCGAGAAATACGCGGCCTTGGCTCGCGATGCTCAAAGCTCCGGCGACCGCGTCATGGCGGAAAACTACCTGCAGCATGCCGAACACTACAATCGGATCATTGCCAGCGCTCAGGCGCAGATGCAGGAGCGCTACCAGCGCGACGATCATCACAATTACAATGACCGCGATAATGCCGAGCGTGACATCGACGATATGGATGCGCAGGAAATCGACGATCAGCCGCAGATGGCTCAACCTCACGTTCGCCAGCAGCAGGCTGCTCCAGCCGTTGCTGCCGCTCCGGCCAGTGAGCCCGAAGCCATCAACGGTACCGGCCCGCAGCCGGTGATCGAAGGCATCCCGGCCGAAGTGGCGATCGAAGAAGAAACTCCGGCAGTGGCCGCCACCGAGCGCCAGCCGCGCCGTCGCAGTGCAGGCGGTAATCGTCCGCGCCGCCAGCCGCGCCGCAGTGCTGCAGCCGAGGGCGATGACCAGGGTGAAGCCGGGTCGAGCGAAGCTCCGGCTTTGGCGGACGCTACCTCGGAATAAGTCGCTCCGCTGGAGTGAACGAGTTAATAAAGCGAGAATGCAGGAATGGCGGCGAAAGCCGCCATTCCTTTTTGTATGGCGGGTAGTCCCTTTCTGGACTAACCGGCGCTTCTTCGATTGCCGAAGCAAATGGAGCCACTCCGTCCGGTTTTTCCGTTCCATGACCCTTTAAACTCTTCGAATATCCTCCCATATTCCCTCCAGTTGTCTTGTCGCAAATCTCAATGGCGGAAAGGCGGGGCCTGCCTCTAGAGGGGGCTCAATCTCAATCATCGGTCTGTGCCTGTATGGGCAGAGCGATTCATGGAGGTCTCATATGAATATCGAAAAATACTCCGAACGGGTTCGCGGTTTCCTGCAATCCGCTCAAACCAATGCGCTTGCGCAAGGAAATCAGCAGTTCACCCCCGAGCATGTTCTCAAGGTGCTTCTGGACGACGACCAGGGGATGGCTGCCTCGTTGATCGAACGCGCCGGCGGTGATGCCAAGGCTGCGCGTCTTGCCAATGATGCCGCGCTTGCCAAGCTGCCGAAGGTTTCCGGCGGCGACGGCCAGGTCTATCTCTCGCAGCCGCTCGCCAAGGTCTTTGCCACTGCTGAAGATGCCGCGAAGAAGGCTGGCGACAGTTTCGTCACTGCCGAGCGTCTCTTGCAGGCTCTGGCCATCGAACCCTCGGCTTCCACTTCGGCGAGCCTGAAGAAGGCCGGCGTTACACCTGTTGCCCTCAATCAGGTCATCAACGATATCCGCAAGGGCCGCACGGCCGACTCGGCCAATGCGGAGCAGGGCTTCGATTCCTTGAAGAAATATGCCCGCGACCTCACCGCCGAGGCCCGCGAAGGCAGGCTCGACCCTGTGATCGGCCGTGATGACGAAATCCGTCGCACGATCCAGGTCCTGTCGCGCCGCACGAAGAACAATCCTGTGCTGATCGGCGAGCCCGGCGTCGGCAAGACGGCGATCGTCGAAGGCTTGGCGTTGCGCATCGTCAATGGCGACGTGCCGGAATCGCTGAAGGATAAGAAGCTGATGGCGCTCGACATGGGCGCGCTGATTGCCGGTGCAAAATTCCGCGGCGAGTTTGAAGAGCGGCTGAAAGCCGTGCTCAACGAGGTGCAGTCGGAAAACGGCGAGATCATCCTGTTCATCGATGAGATGCACACCCTCGTCGGAGCCGGCAAGGCTGACGGCGCCATGGATGCGTCCAACCTTCTGAAGCCCGCCCTTGCACGTGGCGAGCTGCACTGCGTCGGTGCGACCACGCTCGATGAATACCGCAAGCATGTCGAGAAGGATCCGGCACTTGCCCGCCGCTTCCAGCCCGTCATGGTCGAGGAGCCGACGGTCGAAGACACGATCTCGATCCTGCGCGGCTTGAAGGAAAAGTATGAGCAGCACCACAAGGTGCGCATCGCCGATGCCGCGCTGGTGGCTGCCGCAACCCTGTCGAACCGCTACATCACCGACCGTTTCCTGCCGGATAAGGCCATCGACCTGATGGACGAAGCCGCGGCGCGTCTGCGCATGCAGGTGGATTCCAAGCCGGAAGAGCTCGACGAACTCGATCGCCGCATCATTCAGCTGAAGATCGAACGCGAGGCGTTGAAGAAGGAAACCGACCAGGCCTCGGCTGACCGGCTGAAGCGGCTGGAAACGGATCTTACGTCTCTGGAAGAGGAAGCCGATGCGCTGACCGCGCGCTGGCAGGCCGAAAAGCAGAAGCTTGGTCTTGCGGCCGATCTAAAGAAGCAGCTCGACGATGCACGCAACGAGCTCGCCATTGCCCAGCGCAAGGGTGAATTCCAGCGCGCCGGCGAGCTTGCCTATGGCGTGATCCCCAATCTTGAGAAGGAACTTCACGCCGCGGAAGAGCAGGATAGTGCCCGCGATTCCATGGTGCAGGAGGTCGTCACCGCCGACAACATCGCCCAGGTGGTTTCCCGCTGGACCGGGATTCCCGTGGACAAGATGCTGGAAGGCGAGCGCGACAAGCTGCTCAGGATGGAAGACGAGCTCGCAAAATGGGTCGTCGGCCAGGGCGATGCCGTTCAGGCCGTCTCTCGCGCCGTTCGCCGCTCGCGCGCTGGCTTGCAGGATCCGAACCGGCCGATCGGCTCGTTCATCTTCCTCGGCCCGACCGGTGTCGGCAAGACGGAGCTGACCAAGGCGCTTGCCCGCTTCCTCTTCGACGACGACACCGCGATGGTGCGCATCGACATGTCCGAGTACATGGAGAAACACTCCGTGGCCCGGCTGATCGGTGCTCCTCCCGGCTATGTCGGCTATGAGGAAGGCGGCGCGCTGACCGAAGCCGTCCGCCGTCGGCCCTATCAGGTCGTGCTGTTCGACGAGATCGAAAAGGCGCATCCCGATGTCTTCAACATCCTGCTCCAGGTTCTGGATGACGGACGTTTGACGGACGGACAGGGCCGCACGGTCGATTTCCGCAACACGATGATCATCATGACTTCCAATCTGGGCGCCGAATATCTGACCCAGCTGAAGGATGGCGATGACAGCGATCTGGTACGCGAGCAGGTGATGGAAGTCGTCCGGTCGCATTTCCGGCCGGAATTCCTGAACCGTATCGACGAAATCATCCTGTTCCATCGCTTGAAGCGCGATGAGATGGGCGCGATCGTCGATATCCAGCTCGAGCGGCTGCTGAAGCTGCTGTCGGAACGCAAGATCACGCTCGAACTCGATGACGATGCCCGCAACTGGCTCGCCAACAAGGGTTACGATCCGGTCTATGGGGCAAGGCCGCTGAAGCGGGTGATCCAGAAATACGTCCAGGATCCGCTCGCCGAACAGATCCTTTCGGGTCAAATTCCGGATGGTTCGCTCGTCAAGGTCACCAGCGGTTCGGACCGGCTGTTGTTTCGTCCGCGCCAGGCGGTAAACGAAGCGGCCTAAGCTATAGCATGTGAATGAATGCGGATGGCGGTCTTCGGGCCGCCATTTTGCCATCGGCCGCAGCGCAGCCCAAATGTGAAATGGCCGAGCGGCTGAGGCTATTTGCTGGCGATCTGCTTCGTCTTCTCGTCGGTCAGCAACGTATCGATGCGCTTGCGCTCTTCCTGGAATTTGGCGAGCGCGTCGCCTTCAAGCGATTTGCCGCCGGGAAGGCGGATGCGCAGCGGGTCGACCTTCGTACCGTTGACGATCAGCTCATAGTGCAGGTGAGGACCGGTCGCGAGACCTGTCGAGCCGATGAAGCCGATCACCTGTCCCTGCACGACCTTCGCGCCGGGGACGACGCCCTTGGCGATGGCGCTCTGGTGATTGTAGGAGGAGACGTAGCCGTTCGCATGGCGGATCAAGGTCTGATTGCCGAAACCGCCGGAATCCCAGCTGGCCTTTTCGACGATGCCGTTGCCGGCAGCGATGATCGGCGTGCCGCGCGGTGCTGACCAGTCGACGCCGGTATGCATGCGGGCAAAGCCGAGGATCGGGTGGCGCCGCATGCCGAAGCCGGATTTGAAGACGCCGGTGGGAACAGGATTGCGCAGCAGGAATTGCCGGATGCTCTTGCCGGCCTCGTCGAAGTAGTCGATCGAGTGATCCGCCGGATCCTCGAAGCGGTAGAAACGGGTGACGTTGTCGCCGAAACGGGCGTTGACATAGAGCAGCTCGGAATCGGCCGTCGCCTGTCCCTTGTCGTCGGTGACGGAGAAGAAGGCTTCCAGTGAATCCGTCGGCTTTAGCTGTGCCTGGAAATCGACATTGCTCGCGAGCAGCTTGACGATCTGCGCCACCATTTCCTTGGTCATGCCGTAGGAAAGGGCGGCGCGATAGATGCCGTCATAGACGCTCGGCAGGTCGCGGCCGGCCGCCAGGGCGGGCGCATCATTGTCGAAAGCCGTCGAGATGGCATCGAGCATTGGCGGGGCGCTGCCGGCAACGAAGTCGCCATGATCGTTCTGCGCGACGGTCAGCAGATGTTTCGTGCCGCGATAGATGCTGGCGCGGATGATTTTTGCCTGCTCGCCCTTCTGCAGGATGCCGATGCGCAGCACGTCGCCGGCGGAGACATCGGACGAACCGAAGAGCGGCTGGATCTTGGTTGCGACATCATTCGCGTCGGCTTTGAGGTAGCCGGCGCCTATTAGTGCCGCGGCAATCGGCA